>DASREH010000156.1:0-41328 GCA_035652195.1 Candidatus Udaeobacter sp.
TGTTGCAAAAGAATTAACTGATGTACCGCGTCCCGTGTTCGGTTACATCGGAGTAGTTGATGAACGCATTGACTATGACCTTCTGGCAAAGCTCGCCGACTCCACAAAAGGCAGCATAGCAATGGTCGGTCCGTCGACAAAAATTGACGTCAGGGATTTGCCACGTCGGAACAATTTGCACTGGATCGGAGGACGACAGTACACGGATTTGCCCAGCTACGCAAAAGCCTTCGACGTTTGCATCATGCCTTTCGCAATGAATGAGGCCACTCGATTTATCAATCCGACCAAGGCTTTGGAATATATGGCAACAGGTCGTCCGATTGTTTCCACTCCCGTCGAAGATGTCATTGCGCAATTCAACGACGTCATCACAATTGCGGATGGCGAAGCTACCTTTGCGGAAGCTTGCGCACGTGCGGCCGCCCAACCTGAGATGTGGCGAATTGAACAAGGCCTCGCACTCGCTGCGCTAAGCTCGTGGGACTCGATCGTAGCACGGCTCGAACAACGAATCGCCGAAGCGCTCTGTAGCCGGCGCGCTTTAAGCATGGACGCAGCGTGAGCCACTCATTCGATTACCTCGTCATTGGCGCAGGATTTGCAGGCAGTGTCGTCGCAGAACGGCTTGCAGCAGGCGCGGACAAAAGAGTACTGCTTTGCGATCGCCGCCCGCACATCGGCGGCAACGCTTACGATCACTTCGATTCTGCAGGTATTCTTATACATCAATACGGCCCGCATATTTTTCATACGAATTCGCGCGAGATTTTTGATTATCTCTCCCGCTTCACTGCCTGGCGCGCCTACGAGCATCGCGTACTTGCATGGGTGGACGGACAGTTGTTACCGATTCCAATTAATCTTGATACGATTAACAAACTGTACGAATTGCGATTGACGGAGACCGAGGTGGAAAGTTTCCTGGCTGCTCGGGCGATTCCGTGTCCTTCGCCTCGGAACTCCGAACAAGTCGTGCTCAGCCGCGTCGGGCGCGATCTTTATGAAAAATTCTTTCGAAATTACACGCGCAAGCAATGGGGGCTTGATCCGTCGGAACTGGATGCACAAGTGGCTGCCCGTATTCCGGTTCGTAGCAACCGTGACGACCGGTACTTCACGGATCGCTTCCAATCGATGCCCAAGCAGGGTTTCACGCGCATGTTCGAAAACATGCTCGATCACGATAACATCGAACTGGCCCTTGGCGTTGATTACCGCGAGTTGCGTAACGAAGTCAATGTGCAGCAGATTGTGTATACAGGGCCAGTGGACGAATTTTTTGATTTTCGGTTTGGCCCGCTTCCCTATCGGTCGCTGCGCTTTGAGCACCGGACACTGGACACGGAATGGCATCAGCCGGTGGCCGTCGTGAACTATCCAAATGACTTCGAGTACACACGGGTGAGCGAATTCAAGCATCTCACTGGCCAGACGCATTCGCGCACCAGCATTGTTTATGAATATCCGCAGGCGAACGGCGATCCGTATTATCCGATTCCGCAGCCAGCGAATGCAGCCGTTTACGCGAAGTACCGCGCGCTTGCCGAACAGCGGCCGGACGTTCATTTCGTGGGCCGACTGGCCACTTATCGTTACTACAATATGGACCAGGTGATCGGCCAGGCACTGACGCTGGCTCGCAAGCTCATCCAGCGAGAGCGGTTGTCGTGGTCAACGAAGAAAAGCTGCTTTCAATCTGAACCGGTTTTCAGTCGATCTGATTGCTGATCTGCCGGAGTGGCGCCAGCAAGGTGAAAACGACAGCCAGAGCATTCCAGAGTTTTTTTCTCGGCGGCTTCGAATGCTCCACCCATCGTTTGCGGAACGGCAAACGGCTCGATCTTGTTCATTCCACGAGACATGATGAATTCGCTCGCAGCGATTTCGAACTGTTGCGCCGGCACGGCATCTTAACCGTGCGAGAAGGATTGCGCTGGCACCTGATCGAACAGAAACCAGGCCGATTCGATTTTTCCAGTGCAGATGAAATCATCGATCCTGCCGGCCAAACGAACACAGAAGTCATCTGGGACCTGTGGCATTACGGGTGGCCCGATGATATTGACATTTTCAGCGCCCGGTTCATTGAACGTTTCATCGATTTTGCTACAGCCGCAGCGCAGCGACTGAGTGAAAAATTTCAGACGCCGTTGATTTGCCCAATCAATGAAATCTCTTTTTTCTCCTGGGCCGGTGGTGAAGGCGGAATATTCAACCCGTTTGCCCGGAATCGCGGCGGGGAAATGAAACGGCAACTGGTTAGGGCGAGCATCGAGGGCATCAAGAGAATGCGCCAGGTCAATCCGCGCATTCGCTTCTTTCACATTGATCCCATGATAAACGTAATTCCGAGCGATCTGACGCCGGAAAACATTTCTGCCGCGGAGGCTTATCATCGTAGTCAGTTTGAAGCCTTTGACATGATCAGTGGCCGACAATCGCCGGAGCTCGGCGGCCAGGAAGATCTTATCGATTGTGTGGGAGTGAATTACTACATCCATAACCAGTGGACGTATCCGGGCGAAGGCGGATCAATGATTGTGCCGTCGGATCCGCGTTACCGGCATGTGCGCGATTTACTCAAAGAAACCCACGAGCATTATCGGAAGCCACTCTTTATTGCTGAAACCGGTATCGAAGATGACACACGCCCGGCGTGGCTAAGATATTTGTGCAACGAAGTGTTCGCCGCGATCGCGAATGACGTGCCAGTACACGGTGTCTGCCTGTATCCAATCCTGAATCATCCCGGGTGGGACGACGACCGCCATTGCTACAACGGACTATTCGACTACGCCGACGACGCAGGTCATCGTGAGGTCTTCGAACCGCTCGCAAACGAGTTGGCACGGCAACAGCAATTTGCTGATGCAATTCTAGCAGGCAAACCATTCGTCGACCGCCGCGAGACGGATGTTTCCTCTCTGGATTGGGCCGCGCACGTGATGGAAGCGCGCACGGATGAGAGCCGCTCGTCATAGGCTGTGCTCGTTAGGCCGAACCGGTGGCCTCGCGGCGACCGGCGTTACCAGATGTTCACGCGCTTGTCTGCAGACCTCACCATCGGCGATCCGTCGGGGACATTAAAGGCCTTTTGAAATTCGGGCATGTTCGAGAGCGGACCATTGCATCGGTAGTGCGTTGGCGAATGCGGATCGGTGTTCAGTCGGAGTAGCAAATCGTCCTCGCGCTGATTGGCCCGCCACACCTGGGCCCAGCCTAAAAAGAAGCGTTGTTCCGGCGTGAAGCCGTCGATCTTTTGTTCGCGTGCCTTCGGGTCCTTATCGAGTGCCTTTTGCAGCGCGGCATATGCGAGCTTGAGCCCTCCGATGTCCGCAATGTTTTCGCCCTGCGTCAGTTCGCCGTTGATATGTTTGCCTGGCACGGGCTGATACTCGGCATATTGATCAACAACCGCTTTGCGACGCTTGTCGTATTCTTCCGCGGATTGCTTCGACCACCAGTCTCGTAAATTTCCGACTTCGTCGAATTGCCTCCCTTGATCGTCGAATCCGTGTGTCATTTCGTGTCCAATCACGGCGCCCATGCCGCCATAATTCACCGCGTCATCCGCTTTCGGATCGAAGAACGGCGGTTGCAAGATTCCGGCCGGAAAAACAATCTCGTTCATCATTGGGTTGTAGTAAGCGTTCACCGTTGGCGGTGTCATCTCCCATTCGGTGCGGTCCACCGGTTTGCCGATTTTCTTCAGGTCGCGGTTGACTTCGAAATTCGCAGCACGCATGGCATTTGCCAGATACGATTCCCTGTCAATTTTGAGCAAAGAATAATCGCGCCATTTATCGGGGTAACCGATCTTGACGTTCATGGCGCCAAGCTTCTTGAGGGCTGCCTGCTTGGTGGGTTGGTCCATCCAGTCAATCGTTTTGATGCGATCAGCCAACGCCGCTTTTAAGTTGTTAATCATTTCCAGCGCGCGGGCTTTGGCTTCCGGCGGGAAATAATCGGCCACATAAAGCTTGCCCAATGCTTCGCCGAGGGCGCCGTTGGTAGAGGCAACCACGCGTTTCCACCGCGGCTTGATTTCTTTGGTGCCGCGCAGAACGCCCTGATTGAACCTGAAATCTTCGTCTACAAAATCCTTGGACAATTCTGCCGCGGCGTCGTCGACCAGATGCCAGCGCAGATACGTTTTCCAATCGTCGATGGACGTTTTGCTGAACAACGTGTTGGCGGCCTTGAAGAACTCGGGTTGGCCCACATTGATGTCGCCTGGCTCGGTAAGATTGATCGCTTTGAAATAATCGTTCCAATTCCAGTCCGGTGTGAGTTTTTGCAGATCAGCCTCCGACATTTTGTTGTAGTTCTTTTGCGGATCGCGACGCTCTACTCGAGTGCGCGATGCCTTGGCGAGTGAAGTTTCCAAATCCAGGATCTTCCTGGCATCCTCGGCAGCTTTTTCTGGCGCCTCACCGAGCAGCGTCAGCATTTTTGTCACGTGGTCGACGTACGCTGCACGTTTGTTTTTCGAATCTTCGTCAGTCTTTGTGTAATAATCGCGATCGGGGAGACCAAGTCCGCCTTGGTACGCCTGCGCAATTTCGCGCGTGCTATCTTTTGCATCCTGCCCGCTGCCAAATTGGAAGACTGCGTCCACGCCGATGGTGTGCAGCCGCGCGATCGCTTTCAACAAGTCCGCGCGGTCTTTGATCGCATCGATTCGCTTTAGCTCCTCTTGGAGTGGCTTGGTGCGCGCTGCCTCGATTGCCTTTTCGTTCATGCCGCTTGCGTAGTAATCGCCTACTTTTTGGACCTCCGGCGCCGTTTTCGAGGCAACATGAGTATTTGCAGCTTTCTCGGCGATCTTGTGCAGCGCATCGTTGTTCTTCTCCTCTAACTCCGCGAAACTGCCCCATCGTGAATATTCGGGTGGAACAGGATTGCGCTTTAACCATCCGCCGTTGGCGTAAAGATAGAAGTCATCCTGTGGTTTTACCGCCGTATCCATGTTCTTGGGATCCAGCGGCGGAGGATTTTGGTCAACGTGGGGAGTGCTCGCAGCGGACTGCGACGGCGACTCTGTTTGAGCTTGCAAAGTGAACGCGCTCAGGAGCGCGAGGGTGATAAACAGTACTTTCATGATTTGTGAACGACAGGGCTAAGCCCGATTTAATGCCCAATTAGACGCTAAAAGCGCAGTTCCGTTGAACCCTGATCGCGTCAACAGGCAAAATCACGGCAGGTGTTCCGGATGACACAGGTTGACGCTGATGGCAACTTGGAGGCGCCATGTTCGTAGATCGAATCAAAGTTCTTGCCCAGGCTGGGAAAGGCGGGCGCGGTTCGGTGAGCTTTCGCCGTGAAAAGTTTGTTCCCAAAGGCGGACCGGATGGTGGGGATGGCGGCCGCGGTGGCGACGTGATTCTACGTGCGGACCGGCACGTGGATAATTTAGCTGGCCTGTTCTATGAGCCGATTATCAAGGCCAAAAATGGTGGCCACGGCAAAGGAAAGAAAATGGCTGGCCGAGCTGGCGCTGACAAAATTGTCAAAGTTCCAGTGGGCACGGTGGTGTATTCCGCAATGGCCAATGGAAGTGATAAGCCACATCTGCCTGAGAAGTCGCCGCCCGTTGTCGACCTTTTGTTAGATGGTGAGGAATTCGTGCTTTGCAGCGGGGGAGAAGGAGGAAAAGGAAACGTCCATTTCAAAAGCTCGCGGAACCGCGCGCCGCGGCAATACACAGAGGGAGAAGAGGGGGAGCAAGGGTATTTTGTGCTCGAGCTGCGAACGATTGCCGACGCCGGTCTGGTTGGCTATCCGAATGCAGGCAAGTCGACATTACTCCGGAAGCTTTCGGCTGCGCGCCCAAAGGTGGCGCCCTATCCATTCACCACCTTGCATCCGATCGTCGGTGTGATGGACTTGCCCGGTTACCGTCACGTCACTATTGCTGACATCCCGGGTTTGATCGAAGGAGCGCACCGCGGAGTTGGTCTCGGCCATGAATTCTTGCGACACATCACACGCTGCCCGCTGTTGATATTTGTGATCGATACAGCCGGCAGCGAAGGACGTGCGCCGGTCGAGGATCTGCAGAAGCTCCGCAAGGAAATTGATTGTTACGATCCGGCACTCTCGTCGCGACCGTGGATGGTGGTCGCAAATAAAATGGATCTGTCCGGCGCGAGTGAGAATCTCGAGTTGCTGCGAAAAAGATTTCCCAAGATTAGAATCGTGCCGGTATCAGCTTTTACGGGCGAGGGGATCGAGGCGTTAAGGGAAACGATCGCAACCGAATTAAAATAGGTCACCGGAGGTCGGGTCCCTGGCCAATTAAAGGTGGACAAGCCTGGAATGTCTGACGACACTGCCCGCTTATGGGCAAGCGGGTTGTAGCGAGTTATTGCTCCAGCTTTCTCAAATCTGAGATGCTGCATATTTACCGGCAGGTAAAGGCGCTGCGGGGCGTGGATACCTTTGTCGTAACAAAGGAAATCCAAAACGCCGAGCGGTTTCCGTTCGCGGACATAGAAGTCATACCAAAACGGCGGACGAACCTGCTGGTACACGGCTGGTTAAAATTCGTGAAGCGGCGTCCGCCGATTGTGTATCGAGGCGAGTATCAAACATTGAAGTCGCTACTGGAGCGGCATGGGGCGGATATGATGCATATCTATTTCGGCCATACCGGCGTGCATCTTCTGCCGTTTATTGAAGAGTGGAAGAAGCCGTGCGTGGTTTCGTTTCATGGCGCCGATGTTGCCCACAAGAAGGAAATCAAAGATTACCCGGCAAAGTTACGCCGTCTTTTCAACGCAGTTCCATTGGTGCTTGCGCGTTCTCAATCGCTTTTTGATCGACTTGTGCATTTGGGTTGCTCCCCGGAAAAACTGCGTATCAATCGCACCGGTATCCCCCTCGGTGACTTTCCGTTCGTAGACAGGCGGGCCCCGCGCGATGGAAAATGGAAAGTCGTACAAGCGTGCCGCTTGATTCCGAAGAAGGGCGTGGCCACAAGTTTACGCGCGTTCGCCGTGTTTAAGAAAGACAATCCGAAGGCGGAATTTTTTATCGCCGGCAAGGGACCTCTTCAACCGGAACTGGAGATGCTTGCCGAAGGATTGGGAATTCTCAGAGATGTGCATTTTCTGGGGTTTTTGTCGCAGCGAAAATTGCTCGAGCTTTATGCGAGTTCCCACCTGTTCCTGCACCCGAGCGAAATGTCCGCAAATCAAGATCAGGAGGGTGTACCCAATTCGGTATTGGAAGCCATGGCGACTGGATTGCCGGTAGTCGCGACGCGTCATGGTGGCATACCCGAAGCGGTTGAGCATGGGCGCACTGGATTTCTCGTTGCTGAGGAAGATCACGTCGGCCTGGCAGACGCGATGCATCTCATCACGCGTTCCACCGATCTGTTGGCGCGAATGGGAACACGCGCACATGCCATTGTGACCGAACGATTCGAGCAGGAGACTCAAATCGAGCAATTGGAATCTTTTTACGAAGAGGCCATCGCGTTAAATGGAGCCTCCGAACCGGTGAGATCAAAGCGCGTGAGTCAGGTGGCGCCCCAGTTCGCCGAGCGGTTGCCGGCAAAATAGGCGCCCTACTTGAACAATTTCGGTTGTCATCCGGGACAAAACGCGCTTTGGTATGCGCGTTCAAGGTGTAGCCGGGGGCGGGCTCGTCCGCTATAGTGTTTGTGAAGGCGGGACGAAGGCGGATGACCCCGGGCGGGCGGGCGTCACCGATGCCACGTGCAGCTGTTATTATAAAAATGCGCAATCGTTGTTTACTAATGTCGGTCCTGGCGCTGGTCTCCAGCGCAATGCTCGCAACGTCTACGCTGGCAGCCGAACCGACCGCTGCAGTTGAGCATGGGGGTGTCTCGTTAAGACCGCAGATGCTTGTTCCTTTCGGTGGCGGCTTCGGGATTACAAACTCGATGCTGGTGACTTGGATTGTGGCTGCTGGTATCATCATTCTTGCGCAAACCGCTATGCGCAACCCCAAACCAATTCCAAGTGGTCGACAGAATTTTTGGGAGTGGATGGTCGAGGGTCTTTATACGTTCCTAGAAAACATTATCGGCCGCGACCTGGTGCGAAAAGGTTTTTGGTTTTACGCCACGATTTTCATTTTCATCCTTATTGTGAATTGGTTTGGACTGATTCCTGGAATCGGCACAATCGGGTGGGGCCATTATGGTCCGTCCGGAAATTTCGTGGTCGATCGCCCTCTTCTGCGCGGGGGCAACGCGGATCTGAACATGACCACCGCGATGTCGGCAGTTTTTTTTGTGATGTGGTTCATCTGGGCGATCCAGGCCAACGGTTTTGGCGGATTTTTGAAGCATTTGTTTGGCCCGAAAGGCGAGACCTCAGGAATTATCAGGCTACTGATGATCATTATATTCTTCGCCGTAGGCTGGCTCGAAGTGATCTCGATTCTGTTTCGACCGATTGCGCTTAGTTTTCGTTTGTTCGGAAATATTTACGCGGGCGAAAGCATCCTCGAAGCGATGTCTACGATGGTTCCCTGGCTGTCGCCGATCCTGCCGATTCCATTCTATTTTCTCGAGGTTCTGGTGGGCTTTGTGCAGGCCCTCGTTTTCATGCTGCTGACGGCAGTTTTCACCATGTTGATTGCAGAACACCAGGAAGGACCCGAGCACGCACACTGATTTTCGCGGTCTCGTGATGGGATCGCAAAACCAACCCAAAAATATGATACTACCAATACTCGCAGAACTGAACGGAAGCATTCACGTCGGACTTGCCGCGATGGGCGTCGGAATCGGAATTGGCTTAACCGGCCTGGGAATGACCAGCGCGGTCGGCCGCAATCCAGGTGCCTTTACGCAAGTGCTCGTGCACGGCATTCTCGCCATCGCGTTGACCGAGGCGATCGTGTTCTACGCGCTCTATCTCGTTCATTAATTCTACCGGAAGACAATCGGGCTTATCACCCGAATCTAGTTTATGAATCTGATCATAGCCGCCACAAGTGGAGGTGTGAGCGACATATTGCGCGAAACAGCCGACACCTTTGGCTGGAATTGGAAATTGTTTCTGTCGCAGGTCATAAGTTTCTGCATCGTTGCGTTCCTCCTGCAGCGCTTCGCCTACAAACCGATCCTTGCGGTGCTCGCAGAGCGTCGCCGCAAAATTGAGGAAGGCCAGCTCAATGCAGAGAAAATCAAAAAGGAACTCGCTGAAGCGGAGAAGCGCTACCAGGAAATCCTGACCAAGGCTGACGCCGATGCGCAGAAGATGATCGATGAAGCGCGCGAAAGCGCTGCGCATTTGTCTGAGCGCAAGCAGCAGGAGGCGGTTGCAGCCGCTGAGCAAATTATCGCCAAGGCCCGCGAAGCCGCCGCCATCGAGCACGAGCGCACGATGGAATCTTTGAAGCGCGAGCTCGGACGTCTTGTCGTGGAGACCACTGCGAAGGTCACCGACAAAGTACTCACGCCCGAAGATCAGCGGCGCTTGCAGGAAGAAGCAGCTCGTCAGGTGGCGTCATGAAGATCAACAAGGAGATTCGCCGGCTCTCGCGCGAAATGCTCAGGGCAAGTTTTACCGACGGGCAGCTCGATGCCGGGAAAATCAGATCGCTGGTCGATTCTCTGATCGCGAAGAAGCCGCGCAATTACATTGATGTCCTGAAAAATTACCGCCGCCTGCTGCGGTTCGAGCTCGATAAACGGCGTGCCCGAATTGAGACAGCAACCGAAGTGGATTCGACCACAAGCTCGCAGCTCGTTGCTAATCTGAAAAAGAAATACGGTAACGATTTAACCGCTGAGTTTATCGTTAATCCTCAACTTCTCGGCGGGATGCGCGTTCGCGTTGGGAGCGATGTTTGGGATGGCACGGTTCGCAGCCGGCTGGAACAGCTCGAGCGACAACTTTAATCAACTGAAAATCATGAGCAGCATACTTGAAGAGATCGAAACGAAAATTGAAGGATTAAAAACTTCAACGACAAAAAACAACGTCGGCGTGGTGCGCGAAACAGGGGATGGAGTCGCGCGTATTGAGGGACTCAGCGACGTCATGCTGAATGAGATGATCGAATTTCCAAATGAAGTGTTCGGTCTCGCATTGAACCTGGAAGAAACCGAGGTAGGCGCCATCCTGCTTGGTGAAACCACCAAGGTCGCAGAGGGTGACGAAGTAAAAACGACGGGCCGCCTTCTTTCCGTTCCCGTCGGAAAAGCGCTTCTGGGCCGCGTGGTAAACACGCTCGGACAACCACTCGACGGCAAGGGACCGATCAAAACCGACACGTTTTATCCGCTGGAGAAAATTGCCCCCGGTGTCATCAAACGACGCAGCGTCAATCAACCCGTTCAGACCGGCATCATGGCGATTGACGCGATGATTCCGATCGGTCGCGGTCAGCGCGAGCTGATCATCGGCGACCGCGCTACCGGCAAGACGACAATTGCCATCGACAGCATCATCAGTCAGGCCCGACTGAACAAGGCTGCTGAGGAGCAGGGCGACAAGAATTATCGGCCGCTCTACTGCATCTACGTAGCAATCGGTCAGAAGAATTCCAACGTGGCGCGTGCTCTCGCGGTGCTCGAAAAAGAGGGCGCCATGCCTTACACGACGATCATTTCTGCCCCCGCTTCAGACACAGCCACGAATCAGTATCTGGCTCCGTTCGCAGGCGCGGCCATGGGCGAATGGTTTATGGACAATGGGATGGACGCGCTCATCGTCTATGATGACTTGTCGAAACACGCCGTTGCGTATCGGCAGGTTTCTCTCGTATTGAAACGACCTTCCGGACGCGAAGCGTATCCGGGCGATGTGTTTTATCTGCACTCCCGTTTGCTCGAGCGCTCCGCGCGCATGAGCGAAGATTTTGGTGGCGGCTCGCTCACGGCCTTGCCGATTATCGAAACGCAAGCCGGTGACGTTTCCGCGTATATTCCAACCAACGTCATCTCAATCACGGACGGTCAAATTTACCTCGAAACCGATCTATTTTATCAAGGTGTTCGGCCCGCAATTTCAGTAGGACTCTCTGTCAGCCGTGTGGGATCGGCAGCTCAGATCAAGGCAATCAAGCAGGTGGCGGGGAAGGTAAAGCTGGACCTGGCACAGTTTCGCGAGTTGGCCGCGTTCGCCCAGTTCGGTTCCGACTTGGATGCGGCGACGAAAGCGCGACTTGATCGTGGCCAACGCATTGTGGAACTTTTTAAACAAAAACAGTACAACCCCATTCCGGTCGAAGAACAGGTGGCAGTGATGTGGGCGATGCAAAAGGGCTATCTCGATTCTGTGCCGGTTGATCGGGTCAAAGAATATCAGCTCAAAGTTCAAGACTGGCTGCAAACCCGAAAGCAGGCATTGCTTCGAACGATCCGCGAAAAGAAGGAAATCGACAAAGATCTCGAAGGGCAATTGAGAGCAGCGTTCGACGAATTCAAGACGACCTGGAGATAATTCCGTCTGACACTTTAAATGGCGAACACCCAGGACATACGGCGGCGGATCAAATCGATCCGGAGCACCGCGCAGATCACCAAAGCCATGCAAATGGTTGCCGCGTCCAAAATGCGCAAGGCGCAGCAGCATGCACTGGCCGGACGTCCTTACGCCGCTTTAATGAACAAGGTCCTGGTTTCGCTTCAACAACGCACCGATCCTCGATTGCATCCGCTCCTGGCAATTCGACCTGTCGAAAAAGAGCTCGTTCTCATCATCGGTACCGACAAGGGGCTTTGCGGCGCTCTGAACACGAATCTATTTCGAGAAGCTGCGACCTTCGATTCGGCCAAAACGGCATTCGTCGTTACCGGGAAAAAAGCGCGGCAATTTGTAGCGCGAACGAAAAGGGAATTGCTGGCCGATTTCGAGCTCAAGGATTCTCCAAATTTCATAGAGACCAAGCCCCTCTCGAAGTTTTGCATGGAAAAATTCCTGAGACAGGAAGTGGACAAGGTGTCGGTCCTTTACACGCATTTCATCAACACAATTAGCCAACGTTCAGTAGTGCAGACGCTTCTGCCCATTAGCAGTTTTGATCTGCCGAAAGGCGAAAAGGCCCAGGGCGCCGAGGCTGCCGTTGATCCGATGCTTGGTTACATTTTTGAACCAAAAGCGGAGCAGTTGCTGGATGTCATATTGCCGTACTACGTTCAGCATCAGGTTTTCCAGATGATTCTCGATGCGCGGGCCTCCGAGCATAGTGCCCGCATGGTGGCGATGAAAAACGCCACCGACAATGCAAATCAATTTATTAAGGACCTCACTTTGGAATACAACAAAATGCGCCAGGCAGGCATCACCACTGAATTGCTCGAGATTGCCACTGCGCAAATGGCGCTGGCTGGATAACTAATTTTTATGAATAAAGGAAACATCGTTCAAGTAATCGGTCCCGTCGTGGACGTGGAGTTCCCAGCAGAAAAGGGACTTCCGAGAATCTATAACGCGCTCGAAATCCAGTACGAAGTCAACGGCAATCCCACCAAGCTGACCCTCGAGGTGCAGCAACATCTCGGTGATAATTGGGTGCGATCGATCGCAATGTCGTCAACGGACGGTCTAAAACGAGGCATGACCGTCACCGATACTGGCGCGCCGATCAGCGTACCCGTCGGCGACGGCGTGCTTGGACGGCTTTTTAATGTCACAGGCGACCCAATTGATAATCGCGGTGAAGTGAAATTTGAAAAGCGTTATCCGATCCATCGCACCGCACCGGCGCTTACTGATCAGGATACCAGCGCGAAGATTTTAGAAACCGGAATCAAAGTCATCGATCTTGTTTGTCCATTTACGAAGGGCGGCAAAGTTGGCGCGTTTGGCGGCGCGGGGGTTGGCAAGACAGTCGTTATCCAGGAGTTGATCAACAACATTGCCATGAAACACGGCGGCGTTTCCATATTTGCCGGCGTGGGCGAGCGAAGCCGTGAAGGCAACGATCTTTACAAGGAAATGAGCGAGGCAGGAGTCATCGACCAAAAAGATTTATCGAAGTCGAAGGTGGGAATGGTGTTCGGCCAGATGAACGAGCCCCCGGGCGCGCGGTTACGAGTTGCGCTTTCTGCTCTTGCCATGACTGAATATTTTCGCGACGAGCGGAACCAGGACGTCCTTCTCTTCATCGACAACATCTTTCGATTCTCGCAAGCGGGTTCGGAGGTTTCCGCGTTGCTGGGACGAACGCCGAGCGCGGTTGGTTATCAGCCGACCCTTGCTGCTGAGATGGGGGATTTGCAGGAGCGCATCACATCCACAAATAAAGGATCGATTACGTCCTTCCAAGCGGTCTATGTTCCCGCGGACGATCTCACCGATCCCGCTCCGGCAAATACGTTTGCCCACCTCGATTCGACCATCGTGCTTGAGCGGGCCATTGCTGAGCTTGGAATTTATCCGGCAGTAGACCCGCTGGCATCAACATCGAAAGCGCTGGCGCCAGAAATTGTCGGCGAGGAGCATTACAACGTCGCGCGTGGCGTGCAGCGGGTGTTGCAGCGTTATAAGGATCTGCAGGACATCATTGCCATTCTTGGAATGGACGAACTTAGCCCGGAGGACAAGCTGACTGTTAATCGCGCGCGAAAGATTCAAAGATTTCTCAGCCAACCCTTCCACGTGGCAGAAGTTTTCACCGGATTTAAGGGTCAGTACGTTCCGGTTGCAGAAACAGTCCGCGGTTTCAAGGAAATCCTGGACGGCAAACATGACGATGTGCCCGAGCAAAACTTCTACATGAAGGGCGGCATCGACATGATCAAGGAAGGCTAGCGCCGTAGCGTTAAAACGTGATTGGTTACATGGTTACAACGGCAATGACATGGAGTTTCTTCCGATCCAACGATTCAACGGTTTAATGCTTTAACGGTTCAACGCTTTAACGAACAACGCCATGGCTACCCTGAAACTGGAAATTGTGACGCCCGAGGAAAAGATTTACTCCGAAGACGTGGATATGGTCACGTTGCCGGGCTCGGAAGGCGAGCTGGGAGTTTATCCGAAACATGTTCCACTGCTCACCACGTTAGTACCAGGTGAACTGCGCGTGGTAAAAGATGGCCGCGAAACTGCAATGGCCATTGGCGAAGGTTTTGTCGAAATTAAGACCGATGCAGTCTCCGTTTTAACCGACATGGCTCTTGAATCGGAGAAGATCGACATCGAGGCCGCCGAGGCAGCTGTGGAGCGCGCCAGGGCAGCAATGAAAGAAGATCATACCTCTGAAGAGGTGGCTGCCATTCAAGCTTCTCTTCACAAAGCGCTAGCCCAATTGCACGTCAAACGCCGTCGTCACGGCTAACGATTCGAAGGCGCCGTATGAGTGCGCCTTTGAATCTGCATCGCTGTCCGTTGGATCTGCTGCCATGCACATTGGTGCTTTGCTGCTCTCAACGCGCTGGTAATCTTGGTTCGTGACGAGGCCGGATATCCTGGGAATTATCGCTGGAAACGGCGTTTACCCAAAATTGCTTGCTGATGCAGCACGCAAAGGCGGCGTAAAAAACATAATTGCGGCTGCGTTCACTGGCGAAACAGATCCCATCCTCGCGCAGTATGTCGATTCGATAGAGTGGATGCGCGTCGGACAACTAAGCCGGTTGTTAAAATTTTTCAGCGAGCACAACGTGCATCAGGCGATCATGGCCGGGCAGATTGCACCGAAAAATCTCTTTGATCTTCGGCCCGATTGGAAGGCGTTGCTCTTGCTGGGAAAACTGAAACAGCGCAATGCCGAATCCATTTTCGCGGCGATTGCAAATGAACTGGCCGGAGTAGATGTCGAACTTTTGCCTGCGACGACATTCCTCCAGGAATCACTGGCTTGCCCGGGACTGATTGCGGGGAGCAGGCTAAGTCGATCCGAGGAGGAAGATGTCGATTTCGGCTGGAAGATAGCCAAGGAGATGGCCCGGCTCGATATTGGCCAGACGGTTATCGTAAAAAACGGAACTGTTCTAGCGGTTGAGGCGTTTGAAGGAACAAACGAAGCCATCAGGCGGGGCGGCGCACTCGCGCGGGAAGCTGCGGTCATGGTCAAAGTCGCGAAGCCGAATCAAGATATGCGTTTCGACGTGCCGGTGATTGGAGTCGAAACCATGCGGGTTGCAGCCGATGCAAAACTGCGCGTCATCGCGCTTGAGTCCGAAAAAACTTTGCTGCTCGAACGCGAAGAAATTAACAAGCTTGCTAACCGCTTGGGCATATCAATCGTTGCTCGTTAAGCAATTCCGACAGTGGTCTCCCAAATTGCCGCTCTCGATCGTTCGTTCATCGCGATCGTGTAAGACTTAGGTCTTATTTCGTTTTCGCTGCTGCCCCAATATCTTGAAATGCCATGTTCTCCATTGTGTTTGAGCGAGATTTTGTTCAGCGGCAAAGGAGAATGATGGTGAACGTCGAATAAAAAAAGCTGACGACCACTAATAATTTTGATAGCACAAAACCCATCATGAAAACCATACAACGTGCCTCTAATATCGTTATCTTCTTCACCGCGCTGGCTGGTACCATTCTTTTAGCCGGATGCGCCAGCATGGGAGCAGGCAACACTACAGCATTGCTCACCGCGGCTGGCTTTCGCGCGCGTACGCCGCAAACGCCAAAGCAACAGGAAATTTATGCTGCTCTGCCACCTTACCAGGTACAGCGAGCGACAGTGCCGGGGAAAGGAGTCTTTTATGTTTACAAAGATCCTAATGCCGGCGTCGCGTATATCGGCCGTGAGCCAGAGTACCAACGGTACCAACAGCTGGCTGTTCAGCAGCAGATTGCCCAGAACTATTACATGGCAGCGCAAATGGAGCAGGCCGCCGCATGGCAATGGTACGGAGCATGGGGGCCGCGTGCTTTCTGGTGGTAACGCAGACTGCCAGCGGTGGCGCATACCAGCTCAGACGTAGAGCGAAGTGATCAAGCGTTTTAATCTGATCCAAACAACAACATCATAATAATAACGCATAGAAAGGTCATGCCATGGGACTACTCAGTAATCTAATGTCGAAGATATTTAGTCATGCTGGAACCAACGTAGCGGTAACAACTGGAGCGTCCGCTGCACCCGCCACTGGGCCGTCCACGCCCAGTGCGCAATCTGCGGTGCCCCCTGCGGCTGCCTCGCCGCCCGCCGGTCCGGCAACTCCATCCAAAGCTGTAGATGTCACCGCAATCCTTGATGGATTAGCTGCCAAGAACCCAGAAAAACTGGACTGGAAAAAGTCGATAGTCGATCTCATGAAACTGGTCGGAATGGACAGCAGTTTCAAAGCCCGTAAAGAATTGGCAAAGGAGCTCAATTACACAGGCGATCCAAACGATTCGGCAGCGATGAATGTCTGGCTGCATAAACAAGTGTTGATAAAAATCTCGGAAAACGGCGGGAAAGTTCCCGAGCACCTACTCAGCTGATCGTTTCATCATAGACAATAGCCGCGTGGATTCCCTGGACCTGCCAGCTATTTCCGTGATGCAATGCATCTTCCAAATGGGGGCGGCGGAAGTGACAAACTTGTCGCCGTATACGAGGTGGTATCCTCTCGCAAACTTATTTAATTAAAAAAACCAGCAGCAAATAACAAACGAAGTCATATGAAAACAAAACTGACTCTCACCGCTTATCTGATGCTGGTCTTGATTGCCTCAGCGGCGAACTCTTTCGCCCAGGAAAAGAAGCCAAACATCCTCGTGATATTCGGTGATGATATCGGGATTGCCGACGTCAGTGCCTATAGCAGCGGTCTAATGGGATTTGAGACACCAAACATTGATCGCATCGGCAGGGAAGGCATTCGTTTCCTTCAATATTATGGCGAACAATCCTGCACAGCCGGCCGCTCGGCGTTCCTTACCGGTCAGCACATTATTCGGACCGGACTTTCCAAAGTGGGCTTCCCCGGTGCCCCGATGGGAATGAGCCAGCTCGATCCTTCCATCGGCGGATTACTCAAAAGCCTGGGATACGCCACCGGGCAGTTCGGCAAGAACCACGTTGGCGATCGGAATGAAACGCTTCCAACT
Organism: Candidatus Udaeobacter sp.; assembly: GCA_035652195.1. Lineage (GTDB taxonomy): Bacteria > Verrucomicrobiota > Verrucomicrobiia > Chthoniobacterales > UBA10450 > Udaeobacter. The sequence continues at coordinate 16,989 of DASREH010000156.1, forward strand.
GTAAACGGTTTCGATGAGTTTTTTGGTAACCTTTACCATCTGAACGCCGAGGAAGAACCAGAGTTACCCGACTATCCGAAGGATCCTGCTTTCAAAGCGGTATGGGGTCCACGTGGCGTTCTTAAATGTAAGGCAAGCGACAAGGATGACCCGACCGTTGATCCACGGTTTGGCAAAGTCGGCAAGCAGACCATCGAAGACACGGGGCCGCTCACGAAAAAACGCATGGAGACCATCGACGATGAAACATCGGCTGCGGCAATCGATTTCATGAAGCGTCAGCACGATGCGGGTAAGCCATTTTTTTGCTGGTATAACTCAACTCGCATGCATCTGCGTACACACGTACGGCCTGATCATCGCGGGCGTTACAAGCACGGCGACAGCGAATACATCGATGGCATGATGGAACACGACGATACCATAGGCTCGCTGCTCAAGGCGCTCGACGATCTGAGTGTCACGAATGACACGATCGTTGTGTATACGACCGACAATGGTCCGCACATGAATACGTGGCCGGACGGAGCGATGACCTGGTTCCGGTCGGAGAAGAACACCAATTGGGAAGGGGCCTTCCGCGTGCCGTGTCTGGTTCGCTGGTCTGGACGCATTAAGTCAGGTACGGTCACAAACGAGCTGATGAGTCATAACGACTGGATCCCGACGCTGTGCGCTATCGCCGGGGAACCCGACATCGTCAATAAGTGCCTCAAGGGATATCAGGCTAACGGCCACACCTATAAGGTTCACCTCGATGGATATGATCAGTCGAAGTTTCTCACTTCGGTCGAGGGCACTGCCGCTAACAACAACGGTGTGAAGAGTGCGCGAAATACTTTCTTCTACTCCGATGATGATGGGCTGCTCGTTGGTATGCGGATCGGTGATTACAAGCTCAGTTTTGCCGAGCAACGCATGCCCGGAACGATGGCAGTTTGGGGCGAACCGTTCACCCAGTTGCGTCTAACGAAAGTTTACAATCTAATGCAGGATCCTTTCGAGCGAGCGGACATTACCTCAAATACCTATTGGGACTGGATTATAAACCATGTGCCGCAGGTGTATCAGGGCATGGAAGGAGTCACGAAGTTCGTAGAATCATTCAAGGACTTCCCGCCACGCTCGGTTCCGCCGAGTTTCAATCCGGCGACTATGATGGAAGAGACATTACGCGACATCAAAGCGAAACAGAAACTCGAGCGCGCGTTTCCGAAGCTCCTGATCCCAGTACAGCCGCCAAAGCAGAAATGATACGGTCCGTCACGCATCACCCGAACAGCTGTCTGAGCAGGTTCAGCTTGGATCGGTTGAGCGTGTTGGCGGACCTGAGCTCCTGCTTATTGACTCCAACCTAATCCAGGTTTGGGAAGCATCCCATGAAGAACGGCAAACAATCGTGAAGAAAATGCCCCTGTCTTCGACGATCAAAGCCCCATCAGCTATCCGAAAGTCTTTTCCACAAACCTGGTACCACCCGAGATGGAAGCTGCTTACGTGGTACCCTCGCGGCGTTTTGAACGAAGCTTTTGCCGATCAAGTAATTGCTTTTATTGAAATGGAAGAGCGAATCCAGGAAGCGCCTTTCGATCGGTACCTGGATCTGTCCGGATTGACTCATATTCGAATAGGAATCGATCATATTATTCTTACTGCGCGTCGGCGCCGTAACGTGAAACAACCGGTCAAGACTGCGCTATTCTCGGACAAACCAATGAGCTTTAGCGTGGCGCACTCTTACGAGCTACTCATGTACCACGCGATGATTGAAGTTCGCGCTTTCAACAAACGTGCCGCTGCTGCCGAATGGCTCGAAATCCCGATAAAAGCTCTTGAGCGCCCTTCGTAAATGATAACTCATCGAACAAACAGCAGGACTTGTAGCGATTGCGCGGCATCGTCGTATAGGATCTCAAGCGCCTCGAGACAGTTCCGAAAGTATTCGCGAGCAGGCGGAGGCGGCTGCAAAATCGCTTGTACAGTTATGAAACAATCAACTAACTCTTATACTCGTGCACATTGCTTGCTGCGCCCTGCAACCCTGGCATGCAAGATCTTCTTAATCGCGATCATCGCCGGGCACGCTCACGCCCTTGCTCAAACCGACCCGCTCCCGTCGTGGAATGACACAGCTGCAAAAAAATCCATCGTTGAGTTTGTCAGCCGTGTAACTAAAGAAGGCTCGCCGGACTTCGTTAAACCCGAGGATCGGTTCGCGACCTTTGATAACGACGGCACTCTTTGGGTGGAGCAGCCGAATTACACTCAGGTGGTGTTCGCAATCGACGAGGTGGTTGCAATGGCGCCGCAGCATCCCGAATGGCGCGAGGCAGAGCCGTTCAAATCGATCCTGGCACACGATCGCGCGGCCATGCTGAAATTTAGTATCCAGGATTTTGAAAAGGTTGTCGCCGTGACACACAGCGGTATGAGTGTCCAACAGTTCCGGGAAACCGTGAAGAAATGGCTCGCCGAAGCGAACCATCCGCGCTTTAAACGGCCTTACACCGAGTGCGTGTATCAACCGATGCTGGAGTTGATGCAATACCTGCGGGACAACGGATTCCAGACGTACATCGTCACCGGCGGCGGACAGGAGTTTGTCCGTGCTTTTGCCGGGCAGACTTATGGCGTGTTCCCCGAGCACGTTGTCGGCAGCATGGGCAAGGTGAAATACCAGTATGACAAGAACGGCAACCCGGAATTAATCAAACTACCTGAGGTACTGCTAATCGATGACAAAACTGGCAAGCCGGAAGGCATAAACATGGTCATCGGACGCCGTCCGCAGGCAGCGTTCGGCAACTCCACCGGTGACCAGCAAATGCTCGAATACACCGGAGCCGGAGACGGAGCACGATTGATGATGCTCGTCCATCATGACGACGCCGAGCGAGAATACGCTTATGGCGCCGATTCAAAGATCGGAACATTCAGCGACGCGCTTATGGATGAAGCAAAAAAGAAAGGCTGGATCGTCATCAGCATGAAAGACGATTGGAAAACAATTTTTCCCCCGGAGAAATGAAACAGTCTTCTCGTGTTCGTCGTTCGTTTTGCAGTACGGGTCAAGGTTTTCGAGGACGACGAATGAGGTGAATAACAGTAGACAACATGAAAATGAAACCCCTTACTGCGATCGTTGCGTTGGGGTTAGCGACTAACCTTTGCGCTCAAAGCAATAGCTTAGACGACTTTACCAACCGGACTCTCCAGCGACGCGCCGTCGAGGCAGTCATCTGGGGAATGCCCGCAGTGAATTTCGAGCGCATGTTGCAAGGAGCCATCCGCAACGGGGCCGCACCGAATCAGGTAGTCTACTGGTCGCGCCCGGTGAATTGGAAAGATCAGACACTCACGCCCAATCCAGACACGATCTACTTTAACCCGTTCTACGACACTACTGCAGGGCCCGTGGTGTTGGAGATCCCAGCCGCCGGAGAGGACGGGTCGATTACTGGCAGCGTCGATGATGCGTGGCAGTGTGCGCTGGACGATGTTGGGCCAGCGGGCGTGGATAAGGGGGCGGGCGGCAAATACCTTATCACACCGCCCGGTTACAAAGAGAAAGCGCCTGACGGTTACATCGTTCTGCCGTCGAGCACCTTTCGTGGTTTCGCGATTTTGCGGTCGAATTTCAAGACCGGTAGTGACGCGGACATCGCCGCTGCGGTCAAGTACGGAAAGCGCATCAGGATGTATCCATTCGGAAAGCCGTCGGACAACACGGTCTTTGTGGATGTGTACGACAAGGCATACCACGCAACGATTCCGTACGACGCGAGCTATTTCGAGTGGCTCAACCGCTTTGTGCAGGCCGAGCCGTGGCTCACGCGCGACAAGGCGCTTATCGACACGCTCAAGACGATTGGCATCGAGAAGGGCAAACAGTTTAGCCCGGAGGTGAGCACAAAACCGATCCTGGACAGAGCAGCGCGCGAGGCACGCGCATTTCTCGAAACCAAATACGAGTCGGGCTTTTCGCCCGGCTTTTATGACAACAGCCACTGGGCTGTGCCAGTTCCGCGCGACGTTATTGAAGGGCAGGGATCAGGCTACGCCAACCCCGACAGCTATCCCATCGATGGCCGCGGTGTCATGTATTCGATCGCTTACTACAGCCCAAAGCAGCTGGGGACGGGCCAGTTTTATCTGATGGCCATTCAGGACAAGTCGGGGCAGGGACTCGAGGGCGAAAAGACCTATCGACTGACGGTGCCGGCGAACCCGCCGGTAAAGCTATACTGGTCGGTTACGGCCTACGATCGGCAAACTCACGCGCTCATTCGCGAGACCTCGCGGCCCAGCCGGGGGTCAAACAGTTCGGACGTGGAAAAGAACAGCGATGGTTCGGTGGACATCTACTTCGGTCCGAAAGCTCCTCCTGGCAAGGAATCCAACTGGGTACCGATTGGTGGCCGGGATTTTGAGCTTATGTTTCGCGTCTACGGACCGAAACCTGAGTTCTTCGAGAAAGCATGGAAGCTGCCCGACATCGAGGAGGTAAATGAGTAACCGGAGCGATGAAGGATCAAGTATGCAGCGAAGGCCTTACCTGAACATGGTAACTCTGAGCCTAACGAAAAAAGGCGAAACATGAAAACTAAAGCGACGTTCTTTGTTATCGCAGCTTCTGCATTTGGAACGTTGCCTCGAACTGCTGATGCAGAGGAACTCATCTCGGGCGTCGCGCTGACTGGCTCCCGGCGCCGATGGGCGACTTCTCCCTCCATGTTTGCGCCTATTGGCCAACGGTTACAGTTACTGACGGCACATGGACACCGGCGCCTGTCGAGAAGATGAAATGAAGCAATGAAACTTCCTTTGCCTCCCTATGTCGAGTTCCACGAAGATATCGGTCTGCTTGTATATAGGCCGCGGGGCATGCTGAATAGGGCAGCTATCAACAAAATTATTAGTGTTATTGGAGAGCTTGAGTTCAGTTTGAAGAAGGTTTTCAATCGCTTCCTGGACACGACCGGCGCTGATGGAGCCGATTTGAATATAGAATATATGCGCGGCGTTTCTCTGTATCGCCGCCGTTTTTATGGTGAGCGCCCGGCAATAAAAACGGCCATTCTGGCGACCAACGCTACCGCGGCCGCTTACGGCCGCCTGCACGCTTCGCTAACTGAGGGTTCTCCCATTAACGTTCGTGTATTCCGGGACCGCAACGAAGCGGCACAGTGGCTAGGCGTCACGGTTGGAGTACTTGCAGTAGCACAGCCGGATAAAGAGCGTAGTTAGAAAGCGGTGCCGCAATGAGCAACATCGAGTTAGGCCCAGACATCCAGTTTCACCCGGAAATCCACCTGCTTATCTATCGACCGCGCGGTCTCATCGACGAAGCCGCTATCAATAGAGTCATCCGAGTTATCGAAGATCTGGAAGCTGCGACCCCGGAGCCTTTCGATCGATTTTCGGATACATCGGAAACCCATGAAGTTGAACTTAATTTTCGATATGTCATCCAAGCGTCAATTCATCGGCGCCTGGCGCACAAGGGTCATGCTCCGGTGAAATCAGCGATTCTCGCGACAGATTCGGCGCTCATTCATTACGCCCGGTTGCTCATGCTGCTGACCGAAGGTTCTTCGATCAAGGTTCGGGTGTTTGGCGACCGCGCGGAAGCTGCGCAATGGCTCGGTGTTCCCGTCGACTTGCTAACCGCGGTATAAAAACAGTAAGCTATGAAGTCGAAATTAAACAAACCTGTAGGCGCTTCCGCTATGGGTTTGCCAGCACCGGGCGTTACTGATGGCGGTGCAACTGCAACGAGTGATAAGACACATAATCAAAAGGGTAACAGCCGTACTTTTCCAACCGGCTTTTACTGGGGCACTGCCACGTCTGCCTATCAGATTGAAGGCGCATGGAACGAGGATGGAAAGGGCGAGTCCATCTGGGACCGATACGCGCACACGCCGGGGAAGATCAAGAACAACGACACCGGCGATGTCGCTAACGATCACTACCATCGCTACGAGGAAGATGTAGCGCTGATGAAAGATATTGGTGCGACTGCTTACCGGTTCTCCATCTGCTGGCCGCGCATCTTTTCCGATGGCACGGGACAGCCGAACGCGAAGGGTCTGGACTTTTACAACCGCCTCGTAGATGAACTCAAAGCTGCGGGCATCGAGCCGTTTGCGACGTTATATCACTGGGATCTGCCGCAGGGGTTGCAGGACAAGGGTGGGTGGCAATCGCGCGATATTCCCAACGCGTTCGCGGACTATGCCGGCTACGTGGCCGAGAAGCTCTCGGACCGCGTGAAGCATTTCTTCACGATTAACGAGTTCCGCTCCTTCACCGAGGCCGGCTACAAGGGGTTCGAAGTTCCAGCGCCGGGCGGGTCAAGAACTGTCTTTCTGGCGCCAGGTCTGAAGCTGCCGCGCGCCGAGTTCAACCAGGTCCGCCATCACTCGGTGCTTGCCCATGGCCTGGCGGTGCAGGCCATCCGTGCGAAGGGGAAGCTTGGGACAAAGGTGGGTCCGGCGGAAAATATCGAGACCGCCGTCCCGCTGATCGAAGCTCCAGAACACATCAAGGCCGCTGAACTGGCGACGCGCGAACGTAACGCGCCGTTCCTCACCGTGATGCTCGAAGGAAAGTACACCGACGCCTACCTGAAAGAGGCAGGCAAGGACGCGCCCAAGTTCACGGACGAAGATCTCGAAATCATCAGCTCGCCACTCGATTTCGTCGGCATCAATGTCTATTGCCCGATGGTCCATGTGGTGGCGTCGGACGCGGCGCCGGGGTGGCGCAACGTTCCATTTGCCAAAGGACACGCGAAGGCCGCGATCAACAATTTCCCCATCGGCCCTGAGTGCTTGTACTGGGCGCCGAAGTTCGTTCAGTCGCTCTGGGACGCAAAAGAGATCTTCATCACGGAGAACGGCTGCGCCGGCGATGAGGTGATCGCCGAGGACGGCAACATCTACGACACCGACCGCATCATGTTCGTCCGCGCCCACCTGACCCAGCTCCAGCGGGCCACCGCCGACGGCGTGCCCGTAAAAGGCTATTTCTACTGGAGCACAATGGACAACCTTGAGTGGACCGCCGGGTTCGGTAAACGCTTTGGTCTGGTTTACGTGGACTTCAAAACGCAGAAGCGCACGCCCAAAATGAGCGCAATGTGGTTTCGCGAGGCGGCAAAGCACAATGCCGTGGTATGCACGCGAGACCCTTCAATGATTAGCAGAAAACTTCCTCCCCGGCGTCGAGTTTTACCAGGACATTCGGTTGTTTATCCACCCGCCGCGCGGTGTGTGATTGGTGGTGAAATGACTCGACGCCGGAAGGGCATTGGAGATAAGGATAAAAAGGGAGGTTATCGAAATGAGCAAAATGACGCTGCCTTCTGACATTGAGTTTCACGAAGACATTCGTCTTTTTGTTTACAGGCCGCAGGGCGTGGTGAATCAGGCGAGCCTTAACAAGGTAATAAGTATCCTTGGAGAGTTGGAGTTCTCTCTGAAAGAGCCTTTCAATCGGTTCACCGATACGATTGAAGCCGATGCTGTTGACCTAAATTTCGAATACATCATCCGTGTTTCTCTTTATCGGCGTCAGGTGTACGCGAAGCGCCCGCCGATAAAATCAGCGATCCTTGCTACCGATGCCACGCTGGTGCATTACGGAAAAGTGCACGCGTTACTGACTCAAGGCTCGCCGATCAATGTTCGCGTGTTCCAGGATCGAAACGAAACAGCAAAATGGCTCGGAGTTCCGAATGAGTTATTGGCTTGAAACAATGAACGGCCGTGAGCCATCCGTTCAAAGTTAAAGGAGTATTTGCGGAGTGGAATAGTCGAGCACGAAACCAAGGGACGAACGTGAAACCTAAACTCATCGGGATCGGGTTCGTTATAGTGTTAAGTTTCTCGTCGTTTAATCCTTCTTCCTTCGCCGTCGAGGGTGGACTGGGAAGACCAATTTCTGGGATGCAGATTACGCCGTTTGCAGGTCTGGTACCGCCCGAGCCAGGTTTGTCGGTAGCTGTGGCCGAAACATACTACTCGGGGTCAATCGGCGGTAGTACGGAGGTAGAAATAGCGGGGTTACTAGTAGTTAACGTCGATGTTAAAGCGTCCTTTACGCCAATATCGTTAATCTACATTTGGCCGACACCGACCAAGGAATGGAATTTTGCTTCGGTAGTTGGATTTCCAATGGCATGGCTTCAGGCCGAGGCGAGCCTTTCGCTTGGACCGTTTGCGGCGCGAAAGAAGGACGATATTTTCGGACTGTTCGACCTCGTTTTTACTCCCATCATAGCCAGTCATCACTTTAGCAAGACTGACCATCTGGCCCTCGACTTCACATTTTGGGCGCCTACAGGGTCATATAAGCTGCGCAAGCTGGCCAACTTGAGTCTGAACAACTGGACTTTTATTCCCGGACTGGCGTATACAAAAATTATTCCACAGGCGAACATTGAATTATCCGGCATCTGGGACCTGGAGTTTTACACTGAAAATCCAGACACCCATGTTGAGAATGGGATCCTCTCGGACCTGGAAATTCTGGCTATCAAACGCTTCAAAAACGGCTTTGGAATTGGCTTTGTTGAAAGCTGGCTCCAGCAGATCACGGACGACGAAAACATTCCGGCAGCGCTAAACGGATTCGTCGGGCGTGCATTCGGTATCGGACCGATCATTACTTACTCGACCAAGCTGGGTAAGACGCATCTCGATCTGAACGCACGCTGGATTCACGACTTCGATGTCAGCAAGCGAGTTGAGGGGGACGGTTTCAACTTCACAGCGAGTCTTAAATTTTGAATCCCTCGGCAGTAAGGTTCGATTTTTCAGGAAAAGTCGCGCTGGTGACAGGCGGAGGTCACGGAATTGGACGAGCGACAGCGCAACTCTTTGCGTCCAGCGGCGCGAAAGTTGTGATCGGGGATCTCAATCCTGCCGGCGTAGAGACCGTCGAGGCCATTAAGCGAGATGGAGGCGAGGCGACATTTGTACAAACCGACGTTCGCTCAGAAAAAGCAGTAGCAGCTCTGATTACAACTGCTGTAAACACGTACGGCGGGTTGCACTGCGCTTTTAACAACGCCGGCATTCTCCCTCCGACTGCACCCTTGGCTGAAACGGACGAGTCCTCCTTCAACGAAGTCATGACTGTCGATTTGAAAGGCGTATTTCTGTGTATGAAATGCGAAATCCAGCAAATGCTAAAGAACGGCGGCGGGGTGATCGTCAACAACGCGTCGATTGCGGGAATGATTGCCGAACCCGGGATCAGCGCTTATGTGGCCGCCAAACATGGCGTCATCGGTCTAACCAAAGCCGCAGCGATGGAGTATGCCGCTCAGGGAATTCGAATCAATGCGATCGCACCGGGGCTGGTGGAAACAGCGATGACCAAAGCGTGGTTCGATGATCCCAACATGCGGCAGTATTTTGTAGCAAACGCGCCGCTTGGTCGAGTCGCCCAGCCAGAAGAGATGGCCGGCATGGTTTTGTTTCTCTGCTCCGACCTGGCATCTTTCGTCGTCGGCCAAACGTTTGTCATCGACGGGGGCTATACGATTCACTGAATAAAGCTATAAAACTGAGCCCACATTTTCGAAGTGTCTTGCTTTTCGCACCCGCTATCGCTTAACAAAGTGGGGTTATGAACAAGTATATCGTAGAATTCATCGGAACCTTCTTCCTCGTCCTTACGGTCGGGTGCACTGGCATTGGCGCGGGCGCGGGAGTGATTGCGCCGCTCGCCATCGGTGCTTCGCTGATGGTGATGGTGTTTGCTGGCGGCCACATCTCGGGCGGCCATTATAATCCAGCTGTCACGCTTGGTGTGCTGATTCGCGGCAAAGTAAAAGCCGCTGACGTGGTGCCTTATTGGATCGCGCAATTTGTTGCGGCATTTGTTGCAGCGCTTCTGGTGACCAAGGTACTTCGCATGGGAGCACCGGTGACGACGATTGCGCCTAAGATGGGTCCGGCTCTCCTTGCCGAGTTTTTGTTTACCTTTGCCCTTGTTTATGTGGTTTTAAACACAGCTACCGCAGAAGGTACTTCTGGGAACTCATTTTACGGTCTTGCGATTGGTATGACTGTAATGGTAGGCGCATTTGCGGTCGGCGATATCTCAGGTGGCGCCTTTAATCCCGCTGTTGCTCTTGGAATAACCGCAATGGGTATCTCGAGCTGGAGTAACATTTGGATGTACCTGGTTGCAGACCTGATCGGTGGCGCGGTTGCAGCCGTTATCTTCCAACTGGTCAATCCCCCAATGCAAACTACTCCGATTGCAACTGATGAGCCGCCCTATGAAACTCCCCGGTAGCATCGAGCCCGTTAATCGTACTTTCATTTAGATCGAACTAACAATAACCCCACAACAATATGTACAATAACCTCATTGCATTTATTGCGACCTGCTGCGTTTGCTTCGCTGTTGCATCTTCAAATGCGGCCACGATTCCTGCAGGCACAACATTGACAGTCAACACAGTAAGCCTCATTAGCTCGCAGACTGTAGCTGGTAGAAGCTTTGAAGCGAAACTCGCCCAAAACGTGGCAGTCAGAGGAAACGTTGTTCTGAAAGCTGGAACAACGGTATTTGGAAAAATCACCTCTTCTCGTGCCAATCCGCGCAAATCGGAGCCATTGGGCGTAGAACTCGCCTCGATCGAGATGAACGGGCGCAAGGTCCCGATAAAGACCAACGACATTCACCCGGCAGCGGGCCCTCAGACCGCGCGACAGGCTCGTTACGGACACACTGCTGGCACAACCGTGGTTAATCCGGGGACCAGGTTGCAGTTTGAACTTTTGCAGCCGCTCACGCTTTAACCATTCGTTTACCTGGCAAAGGGTGGGAGATCAGACTTCGGCCATCAGGTATTATTCCATAAAGTAACTCTCAAAAAAAATTGGGAGCCGGAACACTCATTCTAACAGCTACTGTGATGTGAAGCTCCTTTTTCAAGAAATCCGGCGGAACCCGTTGCTTTGGCTGCTGGTATTTGTTCCCGTTGCGCTTGCTGTAGAGAAACTCAATCACGAAGCGCACACGTTACATTTCATATTATCGGTGCTCGCGATTCTGCCGCTGGCAGTTTTGTTAAGCCATGCAACGGAATCGGTAGCGGCAAAGACAGGCGATTCGGTTGGTGGTCTGCTCAACGCAACACTGGGAAATTTAACTGAGCTGGTCATCACCATTGCCGCCTTGAAAACCGGCCAGTACACATTGGTGAAAGCGTCCGTTGCCGGCGCCATTGTGACGAATGCGTTATTCATGCTCGGCGCGTCGTTCCTGCTTGGCGGTTTGCGTTATCACCTGCAGGAGTTTAATCGCGTCGCTGCGCGTTTTCAGGCCGGCCTGCTGTTTCTCGCCACTATAGCGCTTCTGGTTCCGTCAGCCGTGTCCGAGCACGAGGCGTTGGGCAAAGCGGGCTTGAACCAGAAGCTAAGTCTTGCACTTTCGATCTTGCTGTTGGTCGGGTACTCTCTTGGTCTGTGGTTTTCGCTGAACACGCATCGTGAATTGTTCGCGAGCGCAAGCGAAGAACATGAAGCTGCATGGCCCATCGGCCTGGCGCTCGGCACACTCGCAGTTGTGACCGTGTTAGTCGCTTTGGTTAGTGAAGTCTTTGTCTCTTCGGTTCAGTACGCTGCTACTGCTTTCGGAATGAGTTCCGCCTTCATCGGATTCATTGTTGTGGCTTTGGTAGGTGCAGCTGCCGAGATGGCCGCAGCATTTTCTGCCGCGCAAAAAAACCGCTTGGACCTGAGCGTAGGCATTGCGCTGGGAAGCGCAGCGCAAATTGCGCTCTTTGTTGCTCCGGTTCTGGTGCTGCTTAGTTATGTTATCGGACCGGCGCCAATGGATTTGACCTTCTGGCCAGGCGCAGTGGCAATGATTCTGTTTGCCACGCTTACGGCGTCTCTTGCGACCAGCTCCGGGCGTTCCGCCTGGTTCGTTGGTGTGCTGGCGATCATGGTTTACCTGGTCTTTGCCATCGCACTCTACCTACTCCCGCCAAACGGAACGATGTGAAGCCTATCGCTCAAGGCTTCCAGTCGACGGCATGGTCTTTGAGATAGTCGTCTACTGCGCTCCCTATGGTTGGATAAAAGTTTGCGGCGCCGAATCGTTCGAATAAACCGAACCGCTTCATTTTATCTTTGACTGGATCCTTCATTTCGGCAAACCCGAGCTCGATGCCGGATTCGGACAAAGTCTGTTTGAGCTCGGCAAGCATGTCAGCCGAAGTCACATCAATACTGGTCACAGGTTCGGCCGTGATGATGATTCGGCGCACTGGAGTGGGCGATTGGGCAATTGCTTGAAGCACACGCTGGTGAAAAAGCTCGGCGTTAGCAAAAAAGAGCGGTGCATCCCAGCGGAGCAGCACCAGTCCCGGAACTTGTCGCGCGTTAGGATAACGGGTGATGTCATGGTAGCCCCGGACACCTTCTACCCGGCCGAGCACAGCGTAGTGTGGTCGCCAGCCATCCCAGAGGAATTCGATCACGGCGATCACGACGGCGATACCGATGCCCGGGATGACTCCGAAAACAGCAACGCCTAGAAAGCAAACGATCGATAGCCAGAATTCCCATTGCTGAATCCGAAAGATGCGACGCAGGTCTGCGAATTCGAACAAACCGATCGCCGCAGCGATTACAACTGCGGCGAGAGCGCTGCTGGGCAGATCCTTGAGCAGGTTGGGCGCTAACACCAGAAGAAGGCCCACTATGACCGCGCCCACGACCCCGGTGAGTTGGGTTTTCGCGCCCGCAGCTTCCGCAACCGGTGTGCGCGATGAACTGCTGCTGATCGGAAATCCTTGGAAAAAACCTGCGGCGAGATTTGCAGCGCCCAAGCCGATCATCTCCTGGTTCGGATCGACCGGCGTGTGTGTCTTGGCGGCGTAGGTCCGCGACAAAACACTCGTGTCGGCGAACGCTACCATAGCGACAGCAGCGCCACCTATAATGACGTCGCTGAGGTCTGAATAATTGATCGTCGGAAACGTAAACGATGGCAGTCCTTGCGGTAGCGGACCGAGAACTTTCACGCCAGCAACAGCGTTAAGGTTCAGTGCAGCGACCACAACGGTGGCGGCGACGACTGCCAGGAGAAGACCCGGGATGCGTTTGTAGGGCTTGAGCAAGAGAATTACCGCAAGAGTACCAGCTCCAACGGCAAAGGACGTCCAGTTCATTTGGCCGCCGAAAATGCCTTCGGAAATACGTGCCAGGTCGCGCAATGGCCCAGCCTCGTTGATCGAGAACCCGAAGAGCTTAGGGATCTGGCTAATCAATACTGTCAGTGCGATGCCATTCATATACCCGTAACGGATCGGCTTGGAAAGAAGCTCGGTCACGAATCCCAGGCCCAGTACACCTATCAGTACACATACGAAACCCGACACGATCGCCATCGTGCTGGCGAGGGCCACCGCGCGCGCTGCGTCGCCAGCCGAGAGAGGAAGCACAACTGCAAGAATCACTGGCGCCAGGGATGAATCCGGCCCGATCACCAGAATGCGACTTGGACCAAAGATCGCGTAGGCGAGCAAGGGAATGATTGTGGCGTACAGCCCATGGATTCCTGGAACGCCTGAAGCTAGCGCGTAAGCGATACCGACCGGCACGAGCATGGTAGCAAGTACCACTCCGGCCATCAGATCGCGACCGAACCAGGAGGGTTGGTAGCTACTCAAAATCTGTAGGCCGGGTAACCAACGTTTCCAGCCGTTCATGCTGACTGGTTGTTGGAGCGTGCGGTGATTCGAAATCATCGTGTTGAAGCGTGCATCTACTTATCAAAACGGCCGCACGTTAAACAAGCCAACAAGGAGAGCTAGAGAATAAAAGACGGTAAGATCACAAGAGTAGAATGACAAAAAGGTGGGATGGGTAACAGAACTTCGACATAGTTTCGTCGGCGCCTGCCTAATTCAGGACGAGGTGTGTTGCGCTGTGACTGCTTTGAAAAATTAATCGCCCTTTTTGCAAAATGATCTCGACATCTTTCGTTCCGCAAAATAAACCCGGGCAGGAACTCCTTCTCCCATGACTACAAAACCCAGCAGAAAGCTTGTTGTTGGCCTGGTATTACTCGGCTCCCTTCGAATAACCGCGCCGGCGCGTGGCTCCGAACTCGATGATCTTAAAGCGACCATCCAATCCATGCAGAAGAGCATGGAACAGATGCAGCAAAGGATCGCTGAGCTGGAACAAGAAAATCACAAACAGAAACAGCAGGCATCCTCTTCCAGAGCTGCGCCGCCTCCGGCTCCGGTTGTGCAACAGGAGACTGTTTCTACTACTTCGGCCCCTGCCGCAAGCGGTGATCAGGTAGTCACCATCGCGCCGACGGCGGTTACAATCGAAGGGCGCGCCAGCGAGATTAAAGACCGTCCAGCCATGGACGATCAGCAGGAGGCTGCGCCCCGGCCTAACGACTTAACTCTCGACCCAAAGTATCGCGGATTCGTTCCCATCCCGAACACGCCAATCTTAATCAAATTCAATGCCAAGCCCCGTGTGGACTTTACGGATGATCCACAAAACACAGGAAACCCCGACCGCTTTGTTACAGCGCAGATCCCGGTCGACGGCGATTTTTTCCAAGGCGGTGGCAATCAGTTCAATGTCAATGCCAAGGGATCTCAACTAAGTATTGACGTGCGTGCCCCCGAACTTCCCGGTAGTCCTCGCTTCTACTACCAGAATGATTTCTTTGGCAGCGGCGGAGGAGAACTGCCGTTCAGGGTCCGTCAGCTTTACGGACAGATTTACAATGTTGTTCTTGGACAGACGTTCAGCGTTTTCGAAGACCCCGATGCGTGGCCCGATACAGTTGACTACGAAGGACCCAATTCGGCAATCTTTGCCCGGCGTCCACTTGTTCGGTACATGCTCCCATTAAATAAGAAATGGCAGTTGAACCTCGGTCTGGAGAAACCTGGCTCGGAGGTGGATACTTCGATTGATCCCGGCGCACAACAGGTCAATCACGCACCCGATGGCGGCATGAATGTTCGATGGGAAGATTCAAAGTATGGCCACGTTCAACTAGGAGCAATCCTTCGTGATATCGGTGTAAAAGGCCCGATTGTGGGCAATCAAAGCACCTTTGGGTGGGGCGTGAATCTGTCGAGCTCGCTCAATGTTTTCGATCGCGATTCGCTTCAGACACAATTGACCTATGGTGAAGGTTTATTCCGCTACTTTAACGATGATTTCTTCAACAACGACGCAGCTTTTGATAGCTCAGGCGATCTCAAAGCAATCCCCGCTTTCGGCGCGATGATTGGCTACACCCACAAATGGAATGATTATCTTCGTTCTACAGCAAGCTACGGCTACGTCCATTTGGACAACCAGTTTTCACAGGAACCTAGCGCTTATCACATCACGCATTACGGAAGCCTGAACCTGGTCTGGCAGGCGCGAAAACGTCTCACACTCGGACTGGAAGGACTATACGGTTTTAAAGAGGAAAAGAGCGGCGCCGACGGAGACGCTTTCCGCATTCAACTCGGCGCAGTTTATTCAATCTTCGATTGAGAAAGGAGTTCAACCCATGAAACAATACAAAGCAATCATTCGAATTTTTAGCCTGGCGTGCGTTTACCTGATCTTCGCCGGATGTGCGAGTCAATCCGGCACTTTGACGAGTCCCTCGCCAAATTCGGGTCGGTTACTCGTCTCAAGAGCGGCCAAATTTGGCTATCGTCTCAACGTTATCTTGTCAGTGGATGGCAAAGATGTGGCAAACCTCACGGAGGGACAAAGCTACGACGGATACCTGCCGGCAGGGCAGCACATTCTTGGCGCTCGAGTTACCGGCGGTGCTCCCACCGGTGCGGCGCAAAAGGCGGTGGCTATAGAGGCTGGCCAGACTTATTCCTACACCGCGAAGCTGAGCGGAGGACATGTGGTTCTGGTGGCCAAACAGTAGCCGAAATCCACCAACAACCCACCTCCACCATATCAGGGTCTATGGGACTAAAGGCCAATAGACTTATCAAACCACAGGTGACACACTCGGAACGTTGAAAGGGGTGTTTGAGCATGGACGCGCAGGGTTTTGTTAAAGAACGAGTCGGCTTATTCAAGGATTTCAGTGCCGAGCGTCTGAAAGAAGTGATTGATGGCTCGGTTGTGCGTTCGTTTGAGAGCAATGAAGCCATTGCTCATCAAGGCGCCGAAGCCACTCACCTTGGTGTGATATTGAGCGGAACGGTAGCGGCTTCAGCCGTAATCGATGGCGAGCGCCAAGCGCTAGGTCAGTTGAAGGCGGGCGACACTTTCGCTGAAGCAGCGCTAATGACAGGAAATCCGTTGCTCGCGGACTTTATCGCGGAGTCACGCTGTGACGTGTTGCTTATCCCGGTTTCACTCTTTCAATCGATGATTGTCGCAGAACCGGGCGCGGTGCGTCACATTGCGCGGACCATTGCGGATCGCACCAGGATGCTGGCGTCCGATCCGGCGAAAACCAGGGCTGCGCTTCAACAAGGAAACGATCCGTACGGACTCAAGCTCAAAGGCGAGCGGCCACAGAAAATTTTGGTCATTAACGTCGGTTCTTCCTCGCTCAAATATTCTTTTTACGATACCGCGGACGAATCGCGACACGCCAAAGGCTTGGTCGAACGCATCGGCCTTGATGGCACTCGGCTGAAGCATCGCGGACCGAAGGGCGAGGTAAAACGCGACTTGGAAAAAGGAGACCACACAGCAGCCTTCAAGGCAATGCTGGCTGAACTTACGTCGAAGGAAACCGGAGTCATTAAGAGCGCGGCAGAAGTGAGCGTTGTTGCGCATCGGGTTGTTCACGGTGGCGAAAAATTCACCGAAGCAACGTTAATCACTGACGAACTTCTCGCAGAGATGGAGAAACTCAATCCGCTGGCGCCGCTACATAATCCGGTAATTATCGCCGGCATTCGCGAGATGAGGAAGCTGTTCCCGGCCGTCCCGCACGTCGGAGTATTCGACACCGCGTTCCATCATACGCTGCCGGCCTATGCATTCCTGTACGGACTGCCGTATGAGTTTTATGAAAAAAAGGCTGTGCGCCGGTACGGCTTTCATGGCACGTCGCACAATTACGTTGCGCTGCGAGCCGCAGAATTCCTGGAACGCCGGCCTAACGAGTTGCGATTGGTAAGCTGCCATCTTGGCAACGGCGCGTCCATGTGCGCAGTAGATCACGGCCGTTCAGTGGACACCACAATGGGATTCACCCCGCTGGAAGGGTTAATGATGGGAACCCGGAGCGGTGATCTTGATCCTGGAGTGCTGGCGTTCCTTGAACGTGAAGAAAACCTCACTCCTTCGAAAAGTGAAGAATTGCTGAACAAAAAAAGCGGTTTGCTTGGCCTCTCCGGTGTCTCGAGCGACATGCGGGAGGTCCTCAGAGCAGGCGATCAGGGGCATCAGCGCGCTCTGACCGCGCTCAAGGCATACTGCTACCGTGTTCGCAAATACATTGGCGCATATGTGGCGTCGATGGGCGGCCTGGACACCGTGATCTTTACTGGCGGCGTAGGGCAGGGGAGCGCGGTCGTTCGCGCGCTGAGCTTACAGGGATTGGAATGCATGGGCATCAAGCTTGATGACAAGCGAAATCGCGAAGCGACCGGCGACGAAATAACGAAAGTTTCGAGCGACGATTCCAAAGTGACGGTACTCCTCGTGCCAACCGATGAAGAACGAATGATGGCACGTGAAGCATTGCGCGCGTTAAGTCGCTCTTACGTCACCCGGGTTCTGGAAGCCCAAAAGCAGCAACCTTTCCTGGTCGAGATTTCGGCGCATCATATTCACCTTACGCAGGAGCATGTGGAGGCGCTCTTCGGCAAGGGTCATCAACTCACCAAGCACGCTGATCTGTCGCAACCCGGCCAGTATGCGTGCAAGGAGCAACTTACTATTGTCGGACCCAAAGGCCGCGTAGAGCGGGTTCGAATTCTTGGTCCGGCGCGAAAATACTCGCAGGTCGAGATTGCAATGACCGAGCAATTCAAGCTGGGCATTCATCCGCCTGTTCGCGAAAGCGGCGACATTTCGGACACGCCAGGTTGTATTCTTGAAAGTCCAGGCGGTAGCGTGCAACTCGATCGCGGAGTCATTTGCGCGCTCCGGCACATCCACATGAGTCCCGAGGATGCGCTTCGTTACGGTGTTCGCGATAAATCGTTCGTGCGGGTTCGCATCGAGGGAGACCGCGAATTGGTTTTTGGCGACGTGCTGGTGCGAGTCGATCCAACTTTCAAGCTCGCGATGCACATTGATACCGATGAAGGGAACGCTGCCAATGTGAAGACAGGAGCGCAGGGTTACATCGATGCAATTCAGAGTGAAGGCTATCAGAGCAATTGAACCCCGTTCAAATTTACCAAACGCGCTACAGAATTCCAACCAACAACATCCACCATGAACAAAAAATCCTCAGACCACAACGATAATGCGTTCCCGAACCTTCCGACGGAACTGGACGTCCCGGAAAATATCGATCGCAGAACCTTCCTGATCCGTAACGCGGTGATTGGCGCTGCTGCCGCGATGACGGGAACAATTTGGACGACTGAGGCTCGTGCCCAGCAAGCTGCGAAGGAAGCGGCGCAAAAGAGTCCGTTGCCGCCGCTCGATTCCACCTCCATGTCGCAAGACTTGGCGATAGTGAAACAGTCCAAGGGTCCGGTGATGACTGTGCTGGATGAATTCTACAAGGTCGGCCCAGGACCTTCGAGCTCACATACCATCGGCCCAATGCGCATTACGTACGACTTTTATCAGCGCTGCACCAAGCTTCCAGCTGATCAACTGAAACAGGCCGCAGGACTGAAGGTTCACCTTTTCGGAAGCCTGAGCGCCACCGGCAAAGGACATGGTACCGAACGCGCGGCCCTCGCTGGTTTGTTAGGCAAGGAACCTGCGACTGTCGATCCTCTGTTTCTCGACGAGATGAAAGAGAAGCCGAACCAGTCCTATCCGCTAAAACTAGGCGACAAAACTTTCAACCTGTCGCTTGCCGACATCATCTACGACACGCCAAACGGCGAGTTTCCGCATCCGAACACAATGACGTGCAAACTGATGGCTGGCGATAAGTCCGTTTACGAACTGGAGTATTACTCGCCCGGTGGCGGGTTTTATGAGTGGAAAGGGTACACGCCACCGAAAAAGGGGCAGCCCAAATATCCGTACGAAACAATGAAGCAACTGCGTCAGCACGCAGAGAAAAACAAGCTTTCGATCGCGCAGGTGATCATGGCCAACGAGCTTTCCGTATCTGGTAAGAGCGAAGAGCAGATCAATGCGTTTCTGGACAAAATCGCCGCAGCCATGTTGGCGACGGTGAAGGCCGGGCTCGCGGTGAAGGAAGGTGTTTTGCCCGGCCCCATCAAATTGCATTCCAAGGCCGCGGAGGTTTGGAAGCGCGCCCAGGATGACAAATATGAGGCCGACAAAGCGGTGGCAATGCTTTCCGCATGCGCTCTGGCCGCCTCGGAAGAAAATGCGCGCGGACACCTGGTGATCACTGCTCCAACGGGAGGTTCCGCTGGTGTCATGCCGGCGATTGTTTATGGGTTGACCCAAACGCAGCGAGCACTGCCTCAGGAAAAGGTTCGGCAAGGCTTGCTCGCTGGTGCTGCCATCGGCTACCTCTGCAAGCACAATGCAACGCTTTCCGGAGCGGAAGGCGGTTGTCAGTCGGAAATCGGTGTGGCTTCCGCGATGTCTGCAGCATTCATCGCTTCGGCGATGGACGCTTCTCCTTTGGTGGTAGAGAACGCCGCGGAATCAGCTCTTGAGCATCATCTTGGAATGACATGCGACCCGGTCGCAGGTTATGTGCAGGTGCCGTGCATCGAACGTTGTGCGTTCGGCGCAGTGAAGGCCTGGACCGCTTACATGATCGCGACGAACGAAATCGCGTCGCGACATCGCGTTGATCTTGATACCACGATCGAGACTCTCGCTGAGACCGGTAAGGACATGAGCACAAAATACAAGGAAACGAGCGAAGCGGGTCTCGCCGCAAACCTTGTTCTTTGCTGACACGAGTTTACCGGAGGGCGAATCACCGAGGACACAATGGAAGCACAGCTTACAGAAAAACCGCCGAAAAAATCCGCCGGGAAAAAAGCCGCGACCAAAGAGCCCGATACGAAAGAGGCCTGGCGCGGATTTAAACCCGGCTTGTGGCAGCGCGATATCAATGTCCGCTGGTTCCTTCAAAACAATTACACGCCTTACGAAGGCGACGGTTCTTTCCTGGCGCCGGCGACCGAACGCACAAAGGGCATTTGGAAAAAACTGGAAGACCTGTTTGTGGAAGAACGCAAGAAAAGCGTGCTCGACGTTTCGTTGATTCCGAGTTCGATCACCGCGCACGCGCCGGGGTACATCGACAAGAAAAACGAAGTCATTGTGGGACTTCAGACGGATGCGCCATTGAAACGTGCCATCATGCCGAACGGCGGTTGGCGCATGGTCCTGACTTCTCTGCAAACGTACGGCTACGAAGCGCCACAGTCAGTGGTAGACGCATTCACCAAGTATCGTAAAACGCATAACGACGGAGTGTTCGACGCTTACACTGCGGATATCCGGGCGTGTCGCAGTTCGCATATTCTGACCGGCTTGCCCGATGCTTACGGACGCGGACGCATCATTGGGGATTATCGGCGCGTGCCGCTCTATGGCGTTGCTCGATTGATCAAAGAAAAGGAACGCGAAAAAGCGGTCCTCGATGGTGAGATGTCGACCGAGAGCATTATCCGCGATCGAGAAGAGCTGAGCGAGCAGATCCGGGCATTGAAGGAACTACAGGAGATGGCGAAGAACTATGGCTTCGACATTTCCGGTCCGGCGCGAAATGCGAAGGAGGCAGTGCAATGGCTTTATTTCGCCTATTTGGCTGCCGTAAAAGAACAGAACGGCGCGGCGATGTCGTTAGGCAGGGTTTCGACATTTCTTGATATTTATTTCGAGCGCGATCTCAAGGAAGGGACGCTCACTGAATCGCAGGCTCAGGAGATCATTGATGATTTCGTAATCAAACTCCGGATTGTTCGTTTTTTGCGCACACCGGAGTACGACGAGCTTTTCGCAGGCGATCCAACGTGGGTGACGGAATCGATTGCCGGAATGGGCGATGATGGCCGGCCATTGGTAACGAAAACCAGTTTTCGGTTCTTACACACGCTGTACAATCTAGGACCTGCTCCCGAACCGAATCTGACGATTTGGTATTCGCCGCGTTTGCCCGACAACTTTCGCAAGTTCGCAGCGAAAGTCGCCATCGATACAAGCGCGTTGCAATTTGAGAGTGACTCGCTCATGCGGGGAGCATGGGGTGACGACGGGGCGATCGCCTGCTGCGTTTCGCCGATGCTCATGGGCAAACAGATGCAGTTCTTTGGGGCGCGCGCGAATCTCGCCAAGTGTTTGCTCTACGCAATCAATGGCGGACGCGACGAGCTCAGCGGAAAACAAGTCGGGCCCAAAGTGGATCCTGTTCAAGGCGACTATTTAGATTTTGATGACGTTGCGGCCAAGTTCGAGGCGATGATGGAATGGTTGGCCAGCGTGTACGTGAATGCCATGAACGTCATTCATTACATGCACGACAAATATTCCTACGAACGAATTGAAATGGCGCTGCACGATTACGCGCCGGTGCGAACAATGGCGTTTGGTATCGCCGGCTTGTCGGTGGTTGCGGACAGCTTGTCGGCGATCCGTTATGCGCGGGTCAAAGTGGTGCGTGACGAGAGTGGGTTGATCGTTGATTACCAGACCGAAGGCGAGTTCCCGATGTTCGGGAACAACGATAATCGCGTGGACCAGTTAGCAGCCACGGTCGTCTCCATGTTCATGAGCAAGTTGCGGAAGCATCCGACGTATCGAAACGCGATCCATACGCAATCCGTTTTGACTATTACGTCGAACGTTGTGTACGGCAAAGGCACAGGGAATACTCCGGACGGGCGTCGCAAAGGCGAGCCGTTTGGGCCGGGTGCGAATCCAATGCATGGAAGGGACTCGCATGGGATCATGGCGTCCGCCGCGTCGGTCTCAAAGATCCCATACCGCGACGCCGCGGACGGAATCTCCCTAACGACTACCATGGTGCCGGAGGGTCTCGGTCGGACATCGGAAGATCAGATCAACAATCTCGTGGGCGTGTTGGACGCATTTTTCGGAGCGACGGGTTATCATATGAACGTGAACGTTCTGAATCGCGCAATGCTGCTTGATGCGGTGGAGCATCCAGAAAAATATCCATCCCTCACCATCAGGGTTTCCGGGTACGCCGTGAATTTCGTGCGGCTGACTCGCGAGCAACAAATGGACGTAATCAACCGTACGTTCCACGGCGCAGCCTGAGCGATCGTATGAAGCTGGAAGCGATCGAGCCGACAGCTCCGCCGATCGGCAGCCCGTTCGATTTACGCGTCTCCGTCAGTGAAAAAGTGGACGAGACGGACATTCGCTCCGCGATGGAAAGTGGTGATTGGGGATTTATACATTCGTTTACGACCGGCTCCGCCGTTGATGGGCCTGGTGTGCGCATCGTTGGATGGCTCAGTGGTTGCCAATTTCGCTGCGTTTTTTGTCACAATCCCGATACATGGAAGGTGACCAACGGAACACCGGTTCGCCTGGAACGCGCCGTAGAAGTCGTGAGCCAGTATCGTCAGGGTCTGCGAACCATGAAAGGTGGTCTGACGATCAGTGGAGGCGAGCCTTTAATCCAATATCGCTTTCTTTCCAGATTGTTTCCGGCAATACACGAACGTGGAATTCACACCACGCTCGAAACGAACGGTTACCTGGGAGCGCGCCTGACCGACCATGATTTGTCTTCGATCGATCTTGTCATGCTCGGACTGAAAGCGATAGAACCAGATTTGCATAAACGGCTTACCGGGATGGACACCAAGCCTGTCCATGAATTTGCGCGCCGGTTGGCGGCTCGAAAACATCCAGTCTGGGTTCGGTTCGTTATTGTGCCTGGTTGGACCGATAACATGGACGAAGTAGACCGCATGGCGGAGTTCGCAGCCAGTTTGGGCAACGTCGAGCGCGTCGATGTGTTGCCGTTTCACCAGATGGGGCGCTTCAAATGGGAGAAACTGGGGATGGATTACAAAATGCGCGACGCTCAGCCGCCTTCGCACGAAACGGTTGGGGAGGCCGTAGCACGATTTCGCGCTGCCGGGCTTAACGCGGTTTGAAATGACTTCAAAAATTTCGATCGCGGCTCTCGGCGCATGGCTGTTAGTGGCGGTTTATTATTTTTATCAATACGCGCTGCGTTCCGCTCCCAGCGTGATGATGCCGCAACTAACAGAGGCGTTTAGCGTAAACGCGCTGGGTGTTTCCGCCATCGTGGGGATGTTTTATTACGGGTACTCGCCTTTTAATCTTGTAGCCGGCGCTTCGATGGATCGTTTTGGCGCGAAGCGCATCATCCCAATTGGCGCAGCGCTGGTTGGCCTCGGGGCGCTGTTGTTCGGCGCAAGCAATGTGACGGCTGCAAACATTGGACGATTTCTGCAAGGGGCGGGCGGAGCGTTCGCGATCGTTGGTGCTGTCTATCTCATTAACAAGGATTTTCCGGCGTCTGTAGCCGCTTCATTCATCGGTGCGACGCAAATGTTTGGTATGGCCGGCGGATCTGCCGGCCAGTTTTTTGTCGGGCCGATGATTACCGGCGGACTTCCGTGGAACCGATTCTGGATCTATGCGGGAGTCGTCGGATTGGCGATTGGCGTCCTCCTTTTCTTTCTTCTGCCGAGCGAAAAACCGAGCGGCGCAAGCGCTGGCAGTGGAGGGTGGGCGAGCCTCTTCAAAGGTTTGAAGACTGTTTTTTCTAACCCTCAGTCGACTCTTTGCGGATTGATTGCCGGCCTGTTGTTCATTCCTACAACCATCCTGGCAATGACATGGGGCGTCCGATTCTTACAGGAAGCGCGCGGCCGTGAGTACGATGTAGCAGTTGGGCTCGCAGCCACAGTTCCGCTTGGTTGGATGATTGGCTGCCCGCTGCTGGGCTTTATTTCCGATCGATTAGGACGTCGCAAGCCGGTTCTTATCGGCGGCACCATAGTGTTATTGGCGGCTGTGGCCTGGATTCTTTTCGGCGATCCAAAAATTTTTCGCGGGCCGATGGTAGGCATCCTCATGGGGGTTGCGTCAGGTGCCGCCATGATTCCTACGACAATCATTAAAGAAGCAAACCCACCTCAGCTTGGAGGATCAGCCGCCGGTGTAGTTAATTTTATTAACTTCAGTCTCAGCGCATTGCTTGGTCCGGTATTCGGCGC
>DASREH010000157.1:0-2752 GCA_035652195.1 Candidatus Udaeobacter sp.
GGCTTGTTAGTCACTTCTACTTCGCTCGTCATCTCGTTGGCTATCGGCTACGCTCAGCCTCCTCCGCAGCGTAACCCGGATGTTTCAAACAAAGCGCTGATAACAAAAGCAACGCCCGGATTGAGTACTGATGCTTTCAAAAATCCGGGTCCGACCGGAATCGATGCCTTGCGCAAAATGGCTGACCAATATTACGCCTGGCGCAATGAAAATTACCCGGTCAGGAGCAGCGAGGCTGGGCTGCATACGTGGGATGACCGGCTGACTGATTATTCCCCCGCGAAAATGGCAGAGCGCGCGCAGCACGTGCATTCACTCCTGGAAAAAGTGCGCGCGATGAAAACCGATGGCTGGCCGAAGGACGATCGCATCGATTGGATTCTGTTTCGATCACAATTGGAAAATGTCGATTTCGGCGACCGCATCCTGAAATTCGAACGCACAAATCCGCAGGTCTACGTAGGTGAATGCGCAGATGGAATCTTCTCTTTGCTAAAAAAGGAATACGACACACCCAGGAACCGCGCAGCCGCTGCGACTTCGCGTCTCAAGCAAATGCCGGCGCTATTAAAGCAAGGCCTGAGTAACCTCCAAAACCCGGTAAAACTCTACACCCAACTGGCGATTGCATCCGCCCGTTCCATTGATCCGCTTTTGACCAAAAGTTTGATGGCGCTCGATGTCGGCCTTTCGCCTAACGAACACGAGGAACTCATTAAAGCGCGGGATGCCGCTGTTGCTGCTGTTCACGCGTACGCCGATGAGTTGGAAAAACGTCTGCCGACCATGGCCGACTTCAAGCCCATGGGCGAAGCAAATTATAATTACTACCTCAAACATGTTTTGCTGCTGCCGCTCAACGCCGAACAGGTAGAGATGCTGGGACGAGCCGAGCTCGCGCGCTATCGAGCCCTCGAGGCGCTTTTGGCCGATCCGAAACTGGCCGACCCGGATCCGAAACGAGCTCCTCACATTCCGCCTGATCAGCAATCGTTCCTCAAGGCGTACGAAAGCCGCGAAGCGGAAATGATCGGCTTCCTGAAGGAACACAAGCTTGTGACGTTGCCTGACTACCTCGGTCCATTTCAAATTCGACAGTTACCCGAGGCGTTCAAGCCAACCAGCCCCGGCGGGTTCATGAATCCTCCCGGTGTTTATGACAAGGATTCAACCGGATTCTACTTCATTCCGACCTACAATCCGGAATCGAAAAACTTTTATATTCGCGCGGCAATCGAAGATCCACGTCCCATTCTTGGGCACGAAGGGATTCCCGGGCATTTTCTTCAACTTTCAATCGCCAATCATCTCAGGGACGAGATACGGCGTCAGCATGGGGATTCCGTGTTCATTGAAGGTTGGGCGCTTTACGGTGAAGAGATGCTCATGCGGACTGGCCTTTACCCTGACAACTCAGCCGCGCAGGGACAGATTCTGCGTCTATCACGCTACCGCGCCGCTCGCATTGGAGTGGATGTGAATCTGCACACTGGCCGATGGACTTTCGAACAAGCCGTCAAATATTTCATGGACGCCGGCGGCCTGGATCGCGAAGCGGCAGAAGGCGAGGCGGCTGGCGCCGCTTCGAGTCCCACACAAAAGATCAGCTACATCACGGGTAAATGGCAGATCATGAACTTACTCGGCCGTTACAAAGATCGAAAAGGCGACAACTTCCGTTTGGGGCAATTTCATGACGACCTGATCAAGAACGGAAGTCTGCCTGTTACAGTGGTCGAATGGATCATGCTCGATGACCGGACGTCACTGCAGCAAGCGATGAAATAAGCGACGCTGCGCAGCGTTGCGCTCACGAGCGCGCGGCATGTGTCTTTTTCGCCTCTCCTCTTAACAAGGGGGAGGATTGAGGTGAGGGGTTAGGAGCTTGCCAACTGCAAGTGATCTGAAATAAACCCCCACCCTCCCTCTCCCTTGAGAAGAGAGAGGCGACCACGGTGCAGTTGCCAGGGTCCTAATTTGATAGGCGGATAAAGGAATCGAA
Source organism: Candidatus Udaeobacter sp. (assembly GCA_035652195.1). Lineage (GTDB taxonomy): Bacteria > Verrucomicrobiota > Verrucomicrobiia > Chthoniobacterales > UBA10450 > Udaeobacter. The sequence goes on from DASREH010000157.1 coordinate 2,003, forward strand.
CCCGCTCAATAGCGGTTTTGCACTCCCACTTAGGGAACCCGTCGTCGCACACATGTAGGGCGAGACCGTAGAGTTTCATATCTTGACAGAAGAAAGAAAGTCGACGCAAGATCGAAGCCTAACGATCGACCCTTATGAACTCAAATCCCGCTAAGAACCTCATTGTTCGGAATTTGTTGCTCTATGTCATGGCAATCGCGGTCACCAGTTGCGGCACAGCGACTTTCAACAAAACCGGAAGCGACGCACAGATCGAAAGTCTTCGGAATTTTGAGCTGGCGTTTATCGACCAATTCGCCGTCCCCGCCAAACGCTTCGACTCCGCCGCGTTTGACGCCAAGGTCAACGAGGGCAACGCGAAATTCCAAAAAGCGATCGCTGATGAGAAATTCACGGCGCGACGGCCGGTACTGGTAGATCTGAAGGGACAATTTGATGCCGACGCATCCCATCTCCGAAGCAAAGCCAGCCGCGGCAAGGTCACGCCCGCGCTGGCAAGTGAGATGAAGAAAGACGTCAACAAGATTTACGATCATGCCCTCGGCCGGTAAAACGAAACGCAAAAAATCGTCGCGAAAGAGTTCGCGGAAAAAATCGCCGCTCGATTCGGCTCTCGGTCAGGTCACTGATGAATCGGTTGCGGCTTCCATCAAAGAATTTCAGAATTTGCTCGCGCAAGCCAAAGGCGACACGAGCGAGTTAATTCGCCAGAACGCCCAGGAACTTGAGGAGCGCCTTGTTCTTCTAAAA
>DASREH010000158.1:0-5366 GCA_035652195.1 Candidatus Udaeobacter sp.
GAGTCATCCATTCGTTAGGCTACCTTTTCCGCAAACCGGGCCGGAGATTCGGTTTTACGCCATGATTTCCCGAAACGCCGCCAGGAAAGCTTCCATTTCCGACTTCTTACCAATGGTCAGACGCATGTAATTCGGCAACGCCGGGAACAAACGCCCGACGCGGATATTCTGCTCCTTCATCGCTGCAATGAGCGGAACCACAGGACGTTTGCAATCGAACATGATGAAGTTCGCTTGCGATGGAATCACCTTGTAACCCATCCTGCTCAGTTCCGAGGTGGTGAACGTTTTCGCTTCCTTGTTCAAACGCTGATGGTTCGACACGTGATCGAGATCATCAATGCTGGCAGCGGCAGCCGCGAGGGCCATGCAATTAACGCTGTCCCACATCTGGTTGCGGCGCATTTTCTCGATCGTTTCCTTTTGCGCCACACAGTATCCACAGCGAATGCCTGCCATTCCGTAGATCTTTGAGAATGTGCGTGAGACAATCAAGTTGGGGTGCTCTTTCGCGAGCGCGACGACACTTTCGTAATCGGGAGTGTCCGCGTAATGGAAATACGCTTCATCGACGAGAATTGTTGTCGCCGGCGGAGTGTTCGCGATGAAATCTCGCAGCTCAGCCTTGGGCGTTATGCTGGCAGTGGGATTATTCGGGTTGCAGATGTAAATCAGGCCGCCGCCTTTCGAGGCTGCGAGCATTTTCCCCAGGTCATGCGCGAAGCTGCTGGTCAACGGCACCTTGACTACTTCAGCGCCATTGGCGGTGGCGCCGCTGACGATTGCTTCGAAAGTCGGATCTGCCACAACAAGGTTCCCGTTCTGCGGACCGGTGAACGTCTCTGCGCAGAGTTTGAGAATTTCCCCGGAGCCGTCGCCAAGCAGAATCTGATCCCGGTCGGCATTGTTCAGCTTCGCCAGCTTATCGATCAGTCCGTTATTGTGGTCATCTGGATAACGGCAGGCGCGACCAAAAGAATCCGTCATCGCCTGCAACGCTTTCTGTGAAGGTCCATACGGATTTTCGTTGGCGCTCAACCGCACGATGTTGCCGTCTGACGTTAAAGACGTGGCGGCGGACTGAGTCGGCTTTGCGAACGAAAGCCGTGGCCTAACGACGGCAGCAGCCGCACCGACTCCTAGTAACTGTGCAAATTTACGTCGCGAAATAGACGTTGTATTCACTTTTGAAATCCCTCCTGGTCGATTGTTAGGCTGATCCGAACGAAATGCCAGGAGGAATTACGCCTGTAACATTTGCGACGGCAGTCTCGCTTCGAGCTCCGGCCGCGGCAGAGCGGGGAAGCTTTTTGCACGGCTTGAAACCTTGCAATTCGAGAAAGTTATCTTTAATACCGAAGCGCATCCGCTAATCGAACGTGGTAAAGCAGTCGGTTGACATCGGTTTATGATTTTTGAATGGCTGAAACAGCAGAGACGACGGCGGCTCCGTGCGCGGCCGTTCCCGAAGGAATGGCTTACACTGGTTCAGAGGCACGTTGTCTTTTTTCATAAACTCTCCGGGAGCGATCGCGCCGAGCTGCTTGGTCACGTTCAAGTATTCCTTGCGGAAAAACGGTTCGAAGGCTGTGCCGGTTTCGAAATCACGGACGAAGTTCGCGTGACCATCGCAGCTCAAGCCTGTCTTTTGTTGCTGCATCGCGAGACCGATTATTTCCCCGGTCTTCTCACGATTCTTGTTTATCCGCTCACCTACATGGTGCAGCAAGATCGCCAGGTTAATCAGCACGTTTGGGAAGAGGGGACTGTAAGCCGTCTCGGCGAGACCGGCCGTCGAATGGGTTCATTGGTCCTGGCATGGGCCGCCGTAAAGCATGGCGCAGCTGATCCCGCCGATGGCAAAAACGTTGTTCTTCATGAATTTGCTCATCAACTCGATTACGAGAATCACGCGGCAGACGGCGTGCCTGCACTGGCAACGCGCGAGCAACAGTTGGCGTGGAGCGAGGTAATGAAAGCTGAATTCGCTTCGCTGCGCGCTGCTGATGAGACAGGGATACCAACTTTACTCGATACTTACGGAGCCACTGATCCCGTGGAGTTTTTCGCGGTATCGGTCGAGGCGTTCTTTGAACAGCCGCGCGCATTGCGTGCGCGGCACCCGCAGCTTTACGCGGAACTGCAAAAATATTTCCAGCAGGACCCCGCGGAATATTCCGCGGAGACCTATTGGAGCTGAAAAAGACTGTAGGGCGTCTGTGTCAGACGCCATCTGGTGCTGGCGTTTCACAGAAACGCCCTACACCTATTGCGGCTGCGGAACAATCCGAAGGTACGGCTTGGGCGCTTTCCATCCCTGGGGATAACGCTTTTTGGCTTCCTCGTCCGAAACCGAACCTGAAATGATTACATCGTCGCCCTGCTTCCAGTTAACCGGCGTCGCTACCTGATGTTTCGCGGTTAATTGCAATGAGTCGATGACTCGCAGCACTTCGTCGAAGTTGCGGCCCGTAGTCATTGGATAAACGAGGATCAACTTGATCTTTTTATCCGGACCGACGACGTAAACGTTCCGCACCGTCGCGTTATCTGCGGGTGTGCGTTTCTTCGGGTCACCTTCAACATCCGCTGGAAGCATGCCGTACAACTTTGCGATCTTGAAGTCAGCGTCACCGATGATCGGGTAATTCGGAGCGTGGCCCTGCGTCTCTTCAATGTCTTTCGCCCAGCCGGTATGATCACCGGTCGAATCGACCGATAATCCCATGATCTTCACGTTTCTGCGCTCGAACTCCGGTTTAATTTTTGCCATGTAACCGAGCTCGGTTGTGCAGACTGGAGTGAAGTCCTTTGGGTGTGAAAACAGAACGGCCCAGGAATCGCCGATCCAGTCATGGAATCGGATTCGGCCCTGGGTGGTTTCCGCTTCAAAATCGGGTGCTGTTTCGCCAATTTTCATGTTTGTCTTTGCCTCCTGTAGTTTGAACAAAAGATATTTCAGATTGAAACTCCAAAGTCAACTTTTGCATGGACTTGCCGAAGTTTTTACTGCGCGATCAAATCGCAAAATTTATCCAGGTCGATGTTGCCACCTGATACAATTGCAACGATCGGACCTTCACTGGCTTTGGCACGTAAAGCGGCGGCAACTGGCAACGCGCCTGCACCCTCGGCGATCACCCGGGCCTTTTCCGCCATCACTCGCATTGCTCGCCTGGTTTCGTCCAGGCTGACAACCAAAAAATCGTCCACGATCGGTTTCATCCTCTCCCACATCCGAGGAAACACGCTTTGACCGCCAGCCCCGTCTACGAAGGAAGCTTTCCAATCTTTAAATACTTGAGGCGAGCCAAGTCTGAAGGAGAGCGCAGCCGGCGCTGCTGTTTCAGGTTCGACGCCGAAAATTTTCACCTCGGGCTTGAGCGCCTTGATCGCCGTGCCAACTCCGGTGATGAGGCCACCGCCTCCGATGCTTGCAATCACCGTGGCCACTTCGGGGGCGTCCTCCAAAATCTCCAAAGCCATTGTTCCATGGCCGGCGATAAAATCGTCGTCGTCGAATGGATGTATGAATGTTCCCTCGGCGCCGGGAAATTTGCGTTCCTCCAATGTTTTCCATGCAACTTCGTACGGCACAGGTAACAGTTTTGCGCCGAGCGCTCGCATTCGTTCCAGCTTCGATTTCGGGGCAGTCTCAATGACGACGACAGAGCAAGGCACGCCGGCTTGTCGCGCCGCGTAGGCGACGCCCTGACCCGCATTTCCGGCACTGACTGTCCATACTCCGCGCTGTCGCATCGAATCGGATAACATTGCGACGGCGTTCGCCGCGCCGCGCAATTTGTACGCATTGATCGGCTGTAGATTTTCCAGCTTAAGCCGAATGTCAGGAAAATCGGGCCCCAGATCGAGACGGACCAGTGGTGTCCGGATAATCGTCCGAGCGATGCGTTCGCGCGCTTCCTGTATCTCTGACAGGCGAATTGGGCGCACCGGTTGGAGAATCATCGGCTTTCACTGTAAGAGCGCGCAATGGTGCCCGCAATTACCGTTCTACTTGTGTGTCGTCATGTTGAGCGATGCGCGATTCCCTTTCTCTGGCTGTAGCCACGGCGCTGCGTCGCCGTGGATGTCGTTGTGAGGGCAACGAGACCGAAGCGCCTCGACACAGCGAGGCGGCTACAGAGAACACGAATCTGTAGCCACGGGCGCTGCGTCGTCGAAATCGTGATGCGATTTTCATTTTTTGTGCTGGAAAGGTGGAACGCGTTGTCTTCAACGCGTTCGTAGCGCGATGCGCATTACCGCCTGTATTTGCGCCTTCGGCGAAACCGCCATCGTCTTGAGGACAAGCCGATCCACCTTAAACGCAGCGAGTGCCTGTTCGTGGTTGCCAAGGCCTAGAACGTCTTGTCTGAATCGAGCAGGATGGTGACCGGGCCTTCATTCACCAGTTCTACCGACATCATTGCCTGAAAAATTCCTGTCGCCACGGTGACTCCCAATTTGGAAAGCGCTTCACTGAATTGTTCGTAAAGCTTCTTTGCCTGTTCGGGCGGTGCTGCAGCGATGAAACTGGGCCTGCGTTGACCGCGTGCGTCGCCGTAAAGTGTAAATTGTGAAACAACGAGCGCGCTGCCGCCGGCGTCGAGCAGAGAGCGGTTCATTTTTTCCTCAGCATCCTCAAAGATTCTCAGGTGTGCGATCTTCTCGGCCATGCTGACAGCGACGGCGTCCGTGTCGTTGCGACCGATGCCTAGCAAAATCAGAAGACCAGCTCCGATTTCTCCTGTGACTGCGCTTTCCACACTAACGCGCGCCCGACTTACACGCTGAACAACGGCTCTCATTGTCAGCTACAGATTTCTTCCGGTAATCGGTGAGCCATCCGTAAAACCAACAAACGGCAGATAGCAGCGAACTCTCCCGGTTTCATGCGCCGGATTACACTACGCTTTGCCTCGAGCTCGCGAGCGAATTTCGTCAATTCGCTTTTGCAGCCTGGGAAAGTGCGATCCCGGCCAGTAGATTTGTTTACAACCCGGGCAACGACGAAATTCGTTGTAGTAGATTTTCGTAAGCGGTTCGAGTTTATCGATTATTTCGACCTTTGCTGACTTTTGTAACAGTACGTTACAGCGCAGGCAACGGGTGAAAGGCGAGATCAATTCCGAAACGTTAAAGCGGCGCACAACTTCGATCGTTTGTTCGTCGGCATTTTGCGAGCGCGGGAAATATCCGTGTTGCACGATTGCGTGCATGAGCAGGCGCCGATCACGCGTGAGCAGCGCTCGATTTTCGCGCTTCATAATCTCAAGCAGTTGGCGGTCGTCAGCGTTTTGACTATACGCAACGTCAAATCCAAGGAGACGAAGATTGCGGGTTAATCCCCCTAAATGCACATC
>DASREH010000159.1:0-47241 GCA_035652195.1 Candidatus Udaeobacter sp.
GTGTAATGTCCATCACGCGGATTTCGTGCCCGCAGACCCGCTAACGCGCTATTTACCTCATCACACGAAATCGGGCACCTCTCGACGTCGATTAAGCGATGTGAATCGCGTCGGAAAAATCCGGTCACTCCATCCTGCACATGAACTGTGATCCGATTTCGATATCGATATTGCTTCGGTGATGGAATAATCGGTCGCAAAAGAACATCTTTGAATTTGCCGATTCGTCGAAGAACATCGCCCACCTGCCGCCATTTTATCGCCAGTTGATGCTCGTAGTCGATGTGCTGGTACGCGCATCCGCCGCAACGGCCAAAATAGGGGCATTCCGGGCTGACCCGGTGCGGCGAGCTTTCTTTTACTTCCACGAGTTCCGCCTCGGCGAATCGCTTTTTCTCGTGCACGATCTCAGCGGAAACCAGCTCGGTCTCGATCGTATAAGGGACGAAGATAGCCTTTCCTTGTTCGCGGCCGACGCCTTTCCCGCCGAAAGCAATGTCTTCAATTCTCAGATCGACAACGCGCATACGTCTATCAAATCGATGTTAAGAGGAAAATCGCCGTGAGACTGGAACCTCGAATCTGAAGGAGCACCGAATCGGGTTCACCAAAAAGCAGGTTCTTCCTGGCGCAGCGGAATCTCGGCGATCAGCTAACTTATGCCTGGTGAGTAATTCCGCCCGAAGTTGGCGAAAGGCAGATTTTAATACGGATCCTGATCGTAATCCCGGACGTAAGGATATTTCGACTCGTTGCCAATCTCCGGAGGAAATTCTGAATAGCCGGCGTGAATATAAGGGATATCCGGTGGCAGAATTGGGTAGTAGCTGTTGCGCCAGATTGGAAAAGGCCAGGTGAGAATTTCGATAAGCCCTGCCACATGACGCGTGGCTGAGCGTCCCACCCCGCGAACGACCCCATAGCCAAACGCAGCATTGTTTCCTTCCTCCTTGTTAACCTTGTTGATATTCACAATGATCTCCGTCGGCGCCCAGAGAAAATTCGAGAAGCCGCGGCCCAGCTTCCGGGTTGGCCCATAATCGTTTGACGGTGGGTCCTGAATATCACCAAGGCAAAGGCCAGCCAGTCCAAAGACCAATGAAAAGAGAGCGAGGGGTTTCATATGGCTTGACCCGAGTTAAGCAAATATTACTGCGCAAGCGCAATACTTATTTTTGGTCCGGCACCACATCGCCCTTCTTTGTCTTTATCATCGAAATGGTGATCGTCACGCCAAGAATAAGCGCTATCACTACCAGCGAAAGGGCGCGTGGCAGTGGAAAATAATCCACCAGAATCATCTTGATTCCAACGAAGCCGAGGACCAGAGCAAGGCCGGTTCTTAAGTAAATAAAGCGATTTATCAATCCCGCGAGCAGGAAATAAAGCGATCGTAACCCAAGAACCGCGCAGATATTGGAGGTATAAACGATAAACGGGTCACGTGTGATTGCGAAGATTGCGGGGATTGAATCAACCGCAAAGATCAAGTCTGTGACCTCGATCACGATCATGGTTAGAGCCAGCGGGGTCACCATCCACCGGCCATCCAGCTTCACTTTGAAGTGCTCCTCATGAAACTCGCGGGTGATGGGAAGTACGCGGCGGCACATGCGCAATACCCAGCCCTCGGCAAAATCATGTGCTGGACGTTTTCCAAAGAACATCTGCGCCGCCGTGATCAACAAAAAAAGGCCAAAAAGATAAAGTATGAAATGAAACCGATGCACCAGCGCGATGCCACCGAGGATCATGGTGCCGCGCATGATCAATGCTCCGATGATTCCCCAGACAAGGACGCGATGTTGCGCGCGTGGAGGAACGCGAAAGTGCGCAAAAATAAGCACGAAAACGAAAATGTTATCCATGCTCAGCGAGTATTCGATGAGGTACCCAGTGAAGAAATCCAGACCGTGGTGCGGCCCCTTGATTCGCCACACCAGCGCGTTAAATGCAAGCGACACAATCACCCACAGAACGCTGCGTCGGGCCGCTGCGGCCATGCTTAGTTCCCGGTCACGCCGATGGAACGTGAAAAGGTCGATGCCGATCGCAATGAACACACCCAGGTGAAAGGCGATCCAAAACCAGATACTCGTCTTCACGGCGGGGAGACTTTCACGCAGGAGGCCGCACAGCAAACGCAAATTGCGCGGCTGACCCATGCGCCTTATAGGTCACACGGGATTGATTAACATTATTGATGAATAGCGAATTAGAGAAAATGGTGGAAGCCGGCAAACTCACTGCACATGCCGCGCAGCAGCTGGAGAAATTAAAGCCGGACACATTTTGCCTGCACAAAAGCTGGGGGTTTGGGCGCGTAAGCGAATGGAATCTGCTGCTCAACCAGATTGTGATCGATTTTGCCGGAAAGAAGGCACATCCGATGCAGGCCCAGTATGCAGCGGAAAACCTCACAGCGCTCGCACCCGAGCACTTCCTGGCGCGTAAGGCAACTGATCTCCAGTCGATCAAAAATTTAGCGAAGGAAGATCCAGCTGCCGTGGTCCGTACCATTCTTGAGAGTTTGGAAGGGAAAGCCACAGCGCAGCAGATCGGGGAATGGCTTGTAGGTGATATCTTCACGGAGACGGAATGGAAGCGCTGGTGGGAGTCAACCAAGAAGATGCTCAAAGCAAGCGGCGTTTTTTCAGTTCCCGCAAAAAAGAGTGAACCCATTCAGATTCGTGGCGAAGGGGTATCGCATGCTGACGAATTGCTCGATGCTCTTAACAAGGCGCGACAACCGAAAGCGCAGATCGCCGCTCTAGAGCAAATCATTAAATCGCACCAGCAATTTAACGAAAAGCAGCTGCAACCGATTATCGCCACGATCGAAAACATGATCGTGCGCAATCAGAAAATGCATCCAGAGTTTGCATTTGAGCTCCTTATCGTCCGGGATGATTTGATCGACCGCATGCCGTCATTGCATTCGACCCATGTGGGTCTGACCCTTTCGAAACTGATCCTCGAAGAGGAAAAACGCCTGGCATCGATTCTGCCGAAATTGCCAGCCGCAAAGGAGAAAAGAATTCTACAAGGGCTACCGTCGGGGCTCGGATCGCAATGGACAGATCGAGCCTTGCAACTGATGCAGGCGAGCCAGGGCCGCATGGTTGCACAAATCCCGCGAATTTTAAGTGAAGGCGGCAAGCGCGAAGAGCTTCGCGCCATGCTGGAGCGAAGCATTCGCGAGCATTCAGCTACCAGCGACATGCTTGCCTGGTTGTCCAGCGATCGCCAGAACTGGAACGAACTGGTGACGCCGGATTTGCTTACAGCGATGTTGGCGGCTTTGGAACGCGACCAGCACGCCTCTTCGGGGCGCAGCAGCAAGTTGCAACGAGCTCTGATCGACGACCGTCAACTGCTGGGAGACATCTTCAAGAACAACGATGTCAGCGCTGCGCGTGATGCAATGCGGCGGCTGCAACTTACTCCCCTCTTCGATGAGTTGACGAAGCGCTCGCTGCTTGCCCGCATCGTTAAGGTCTATCCAGAACTCGAAAGCATGATTTCTGGAGCGCAACCTCAGGAAAAAGCGGCGCCGCTAATCGTTTCGTGGAGCAGTTTGGAAAAACGAAGGGCAGAATATGAAGAACTGGTGAGAACCAAAATCCCAGAGAACACCAAGGAAATCGCCCTTGCCAGGTCGTATGGCGACCTTAGCGAGAATTTTGAATTTAAAGCGGCCAAACAAATGCAAAGCGTTTTGATGCGACGCAAAGCCGAGCTTGAGCAAATGCTCCACAGCGCGCGCGGTACCTCGTTCGAGAACGTAGATACTTCGCGAGTATCCATCGGCACCATTGTGACGTTGCGCGGCACAGAGACGAATAAAGAGGAAACCTATACGATTCTGGGAGCGTGGGACGGCGACCCGGATCGTCACATTATTTCGTATCAAACAGCCATTGGTCAGGCGTTGCTTGGTCACGAGGTCGGCGAGACTGTCTCTCTCAACACCGAACACGGGACAGCTGAGTTTACAATTGTCTCAATCCAACCGGCCCCGCCGGATCAAGGCGTTGCAACGCCTGAACTACCCACCGAATCGCGTGTTGAAACGGCCATAGCCGATTAGCGCGTACTTTGTGTGGATCTAGCGGCCCTGCCGTTCGGCTGTGTGTTGCTCTTCCAAAGTAGTGTTCTGCTGTTCGGGATGTATTCGGCAAGGCGAAACCCTCTTATCCTGAACGTTTTTCATCTTTGCTGCTCGTCAGATCAGCAATTCATAGGAGAGGATGCTCAGGCAATAGATCGCTGCCGTTTCCACTCGCAGAATGATGGGACCAAGGGTAATCGGCTGGCAGCCATGACGGTGCGCCAGTGCCAGCTCAGCTGGCGTAAAATCGCCCTCCGGCCCAACAAGCATTAAGACCGTGCGGGGAGCGCGTTGATGTTCATTTGAAAAATCTGCGAGGACTTTCTTTAAGTGCCGGGCTCCCGGCTGCAGCGATCCAATTAATTGCAGATCGAATGCTCCGTCGAACGCCGCAGAAAAAAGCTCTGACAATCTTTTTGGCGCGTGCACATGCGGTAGCCAGTTTTGGCCGCATTGTTTCGCGGCTTCGATCGCAATTTGCTGCCATTTCGACTGCTTTGACGCGGCGGTTTTCGAATCAATCTGGACTATCGTGCGATCGGAGATGATCGGCACGATCTCGGCGGCACCAATCTCCACCGCTTTTTGCACGATCAGGTCCATATTTTTTCCCTTTGGGATTGCCTGTCCCAGGACCAGCCGGCATTGCAGGGCAGGCGTCTCGGCTTCGTGCAATTTTTTTAGTTTAATTTCCCGGGCCCCTGTCCCGACATCGACAATTTCTGCCGTGATCTCGCGGCCCCGCCCGTTAAAGACCACGAGTTTCTCGCCTACCGCCATCCGCAGAACGTCCCGCGCGTGGTGTGCTTCCGCCCCGGGTAATTCAAGTGCGTCGGGGTCCCAAAGGTCCGGCGGAATGTAGAAGCGATGCATGAACTTCGGAATCAACAGGACGAATGCGACAAGAAACGCGGAGTTCTCACCGGAATTGGGAGGCGATCTGTGAATTCATGGCCACCACATTCATCAGTGATTGATTTATTGGCAGCGTGATCGTGCGCTGTTGAAGGGCCCCAATGACGCTCTCTGTAGGTATGTTTCCTACGAGCGCGTTCTGCGCGAAAGGGCATCCACCGAGACCGCCTATGGCGGAATCGATACGCCGACAGCCTGCATCATAAGCAGCGAGCACCTTGGCCACGGCCTCGCCCGGCGCACTATGAAGATGGACTCCAATGTCGTAGTCCCGGTACTCGTTAACGATCGACTGAACCACGCGACCAATCAGGTCAGGACCAGCGACGCCTACAGTATCGGCCAGTGCGATCGATCGGATACCAAGGCTTGCGATCCGGCTTACCATCCGGCGCAGCTCGTTTTCATTCCACCGATCCCCGTACGGATTGCCGAAGGCCATGGAAATGTAAACGACAACCGCAAGCTTTGCGGCCTCCGCCTTCCGCTTAATCGATTCCAACATTTTGAAGGAATCGTCGAGCGTCTGGTTTTGGTTGTTGCGCAGGAATGTTTCAGAAATCGAGCAAGGATAACCGAGTGTGGTAACTGCATGGGTTGCGACAGCCCGGTCTGCACCTTTCTCATTCACAACGATGCCGATGATTTCCACATTCTCTGGCAACCGAAGTTGCTCCAGAACCTTTTCGCTATCCGCCATCTGAGGAACAGCTTTGGGTGAAACAAAACTCACGGCGTCGATGTGCGTGAACCCTGCGTCAATTAAGCCCTGAAGATAACGCGCCTTCAGTGTGGTTGGTATCTGTTGCTTCAGACCCTGCCAGGCATCACGGGGACACTCGATCAGTTTGACGTCATTGTGAGACACAGAGACAACAAGCCCTATTTGAAAAAATCCTTGGCCCGTTCAAAAAAACTCTTCCGCAACGGCGTGTTTTCGTCACCGCAAAGTTCTGCGAATTCCTCAAGCTTCCGACGTTGTTCTGCATTGAGGCGTGTTGGGACCTCGACGATTAGCCGCGCGAACAAGTCGCCATGTCCGCGGCCATTGACGTTTGCAATACCTTTACCGCGCAGTTTAAACATCTGTCCACTTTGGGTACCCGCAGGAACTTTCAGATGGGCAGCGCCTTGGAGCGCGGGTACAGCTATCTCACCGCCCAAAGCTGCGAGTGAAAACGGGATGGGCACTTCACAGTAAAGATCGTCGCCCTCGCGTTGAAAAATCTTGTGCTCTTTAATGTGTACCACCACGTAAAGATCACCTGGGGAACCGCCGCGCGTGCCGGCCTCACCGTTGCCTAACGAGCGCAATCGCGAACCCTCCCTGATTCCGGCCGGTATTTTCAGCTTAACGCGACTCAATTTTTCGATCCGCCCCTCGCCGCGACATTTCTGACACGGTTTCTCAATGACTTCGCCGGCCCCTCGGCAGCGTGGACAGGTTTGCGAAACATGAAAAAAACCCCGTGAGCTGACCACTTGTCCGCGACCGCTGCAGGTAGAACACGTCACTGTACGCGAACCCGGCTCTGCGCCGGTTCCCTTGCACTTGTCACAAGTGTCGAGTTTGGCGATCTCGATCTCCTTCTCGGCGCCGAACGCGGCCTCTTCAAGCTTGATCTGCATGTCGTATCGCAGATCGGATCCGCGCCTCCGATCTTCGGCACTTTCTCCCCCGCCGAAAAATGTCTCGAAAATTCCGCCGCCAATCCCACCGCCGCCGAAAACTTCGCGGAAAATCTCGAACGGATCGTGAAAACCGCCGCCGCCAAAACCAGCGCCGCCCGATGCAAATGCCCCGTGGCCGAAGCGATCATAGGCGGCGCGCTTGTTGGGATCCATGAGAACATCGTACGCTTCCCCCAACTCTTTAAACTTCTCCTCAGCGCGGGGATCGTCCGGGTTCTTATCGGGGTGAAATTTCACCGCCAGCTTGCGATAAGCGCGCTTAACCTCCTCATCGCTGGCACTCCGTGGGACGCCAAGCACTTCGTAGTAATCACGTTTCTCGGTAGCCATTTTCAAAATCTGTACCTTGTTCAGCTAAGGCCTGGTCTGGGGAAAAATTCTCGCAGGCCAGACTGAAAGCACGAGCAACGCAGGAGGAATTCCGGAGCTACTTTGCCGGGCCACTGGAAACAACCACTTTCGCAGGCCGTAGCAACCGATCTTTGTATCGGTATCCCCGCCGGACCTGGCGCACAACCTTTCCTTCGGAAAATTGATCACTGGGCTCATACGAAACGGCCTCGTGCATGTTTGGGTCGAACATTTCGCCTTCAGCCTCAATTGGCTGCAAGCCATTATCAGCGAGCAAGTCGCTGAGTTGTTTCTGAACAAGGACCATTCCCGAATAGATGGGCGAGTCCGCTTGCTCCTTCGCTGCCGCGAGACCAAGTTCAAAGTTGTCGATAATTCCAACCAGGCGCTCCAGTAATGAGCTGTTGGCGTATTTGATCGCCTCTTCTTTTTCGCGAGCGCAGCGTTTCTTGTAGTTTTCGAAATCGGCCTGGCTTCGCAAGGCCAGATCGCGAAAGCGGTCGATATCAGCTTGTAATCCAGCCATGGGATCGTCCGCATCGCTCTGAGCAGCATCAGCGCCGGTCGCACCTGACGAATGGATCGAACCCGAAGATGCCTGTTGTTTCGTGTGTTTGTCTTGGTCAGGAACAGGAATTTTTTTCATGTTTTACGTATGGCAATCAAAGTAATGTCGTCGTTTTGTGGAACCGAACCGGTAAAGTCACGAACATCGTCGATGATCCTCGTTACAATCGCTTGTGCCCCTTTGGGGGCACTGGCTCGAACTGCTTGCATCATGCGCTCGAGGCCAAACTCATCTCCGTCTGAGTTGAGGGCCTCGGTTACGCCGTCGGTGTAGAGCACAAGGCAATCGTCGTGTTCGAGCGGAACAGCGAAATCAGTCGTTAGCCTATCGAACACGCTTCCACTGTCAATCCCCACCACCATTCCCGGCGACTTTATCGGTGTAACGGTTTCAGACTGCCGCTTGTAAAGCAACGGCGCGTCGTGTCCGGCGCGTGCGAGCGTCACCTGGTCGTGTTGATGATCAAGGATGAGATACGCCATGCTGATAAACATATCTTCCTTAATATCGGGATAGAGTTGGCGATTTACCTTTCGTAACACATCGGCTGGCGACGGATTCCGAGCCGCTTCCGCCCGCAGAACGCTACGGCAGATTGCCATGATGAGGGATGCAGGCACGCCTTTACCGGAAACATCGGCGATCGCCACGCCCAGTCGTTCCTCGTCGACTTGAATGTAATCGAAGTAATCGCCACTCACCTGGCGCGCCGGCGCATTGATCCCACTTATTTGAAATCCTCTGATCGCGGGAGCCTCTGATGGAAGGAGGATGCGCTGAATGTCCCGCGCAATCTCAAGATCGTGATCGAGTCGCTTCTTCTCGTTCGCCATGGAATAGATGATCGCGTTGTAGAGCGCGAAAGCAGATTGCTCGGCGATTGACTTGAACACGACGAAGTCGGCCTGTGAAAAAGGCTGGCCAGTTGGGCCTTGCGCCAGGGCCAGAACACCCAGGTCCTGGTTCCCATATCGAAGGGACGCAGCCATAATCGACGCACTGCCAAAGGCGCTGCTGCGCAATTTTGCAAGCTCTGGCACCTCTGAAAACTCCGTCAAGCAAACAGGTTGGCCGGTCTGCCAAACCCGCCCAATCAGCCCCTCACCGGGACCGATCGTGTGCAACCGTAAGAAACTCTCGAGCGCCATCGGAACAGACGCCGCTTGTTGCACGATGTTTGATGGGACATCCACCAGTGGCGGACACCCCTTTGAGATGAACGCGGGGATCAGTTTCCCTCCCGTTCTATCGGTCACGTAAAGCGCGCCGCCATGCGCGTCCAGCACACGCGTCGCGCCTTCGACGATCAGGCGGTGCAATTCCTGAGGTCGAATCGTCTCGCGAAATGCTTCGCCAAGACCGTGCAAAAAATCGAAGACGAGTGTTTCCTCGACCTGAATCTCTTCATGAGAACGCTCCAGGCTCCGAATCCGGCGTATCTGAAACCAGGCGGTAAGAATCCATCCGGCTACAGACGCTACAAGCAGCCCGAGAAGAAGATTCGGCCACATCATGAAAGGGCCAGCTTACTTCGAAGGCGTCTCGTGATGAAGGTCCTGTCTTAAGAAATCGAGAACGTCCTTGAAGCGAAGCATATTTTCCGGCGCTGCCTCGCAAAGAGCTTCATGTGCTGCCAGCATGGTCTCCGTTTGCTGCTTTTTCCGTTCTGCAGGCGACTGGACCGCAGGAGTTCGCTCAAGTGCTCCGCAGTCCGGAGGATTGGCACCATTAGCACGAATATCGAATATCTGATCCAGGCCCAGTCCGGAGAGGAGCTCCTGACTTCGGTTTCCACAGTGAACAATATGCAGATGTCCGTGCCCTAGTTCTTTCAATCGAAGTGCAACGCTGGCCATGGTTCCCATAAATGTGGAATCCATCATGGCGCAATCCGCCAGATCGACCACAAATTCGCGATAACCGCGGTCCAACATCTCGCGCGCGAACTCCTTGAGATTGCCGCTGTTGAGGAAACTACCTCTCCCCTCCACTTTCACCCATACGGTTGGGCCGCTCACCCCTACTTGAATAGATGAGTCCACAATTTCTACCTAAAAGATACCAGCCCGGAAGCGTTGCTGTCAATGCTCCCTGGGTTTGAGAACAGCCTCAAAGACTGATTCGCAATCGGCGTAACAACAGGCTGCATTGGATAAGATTACCGGAATTGCGACGTTTGGTTTGATCTCACTCCCACATAAAGGAGCGGTTCTCTGCCACGATCCGGCCATTTTCGATTAACAGACACCTCCACGCGATTACCCGACCGTCGTCAAAATAGTCATCTCCAATCACCTTGAATTCGGTCTTTTGGGTGCCGCGCACGTTTCGGTATGAAATTTCCTGGGCCTGGACATGTTCGTGCAATTTCTCCTGGCGATATTCCAAACGTACTGTGACATCCGAAGGGCGCTTGGCGCGCCAGTAGAAGTCAAAATAATTACCGTAACGCTGACGCTGGTCGAGTGCCGTGACTGCGCCGAAAAGCCGATACTGGCGTTCAAATGCAATGGGGGCGTCCGGGACCGTCGAAATCTTCTGGTTTGGCGAATTCGACTTGCCGCCACCCAAAGAGGTCGAGCTGCTTGACTGGTGTGCGCGTTCACTGGCTTTTGGCGCCTTTTCGCTCATGAAAAAAAGCTTGGTCTTTCGAAATTCGAAATCGTTGCTCAGGGCCACCGGCAGGGGCGAGACTTTCTCCACGATTTGCGGTTCTACGCGCTGACGCGCAGCGTGGCTTGAGGCTGCGATGGTAACAGAGCTTACCGCGAGGAAGGCAATGACGAGCCTCATTTGGTTAATAAAGCCGAATTCTGAAGCGAGTGTCAACGAGCAACCTCTCCTCGGTCTTCGATGCCTTTTGGAACTCATCCGAATGTCAACGTAAGTTCGTGTTGAATGATTGAAGTTCGTTACGACCGCGGGATTTGCCTGCCTGACCAGAATCTATGGCTCGACCCGTGGGACGCGAAGCCATTCGCTTTCGTATCTCACGCACACAGTGATCATATTGCGGGACATCAGGAAATCATTGTTTCCGAGCGCACGGCACGCTTGATGCAGAGCCGACTACCAGGCGACCGCATAGAGCACATTCTCCCCTTCGGTGAACGGCGAATGGTGCGAGGACACGATCTCATGCTACTGCCGGCCGGGCATATCTTTGGCTCCGCACAATGCTTCCTTTTTGCGGGAGAGGAAACGCTGCTTTACACCGGCGATTTCAAGCTACGTGCCGGAAAATCCGCGGAGCCAGCTGAGTGGCGGACAGCGGATACGCTAATAATGGAAACCACATTCGGTTTGCCTCGCTATCGATTCCCGCCGGCGGAAGAGGTCATCGAACAAATCATCGCGTTCTGCCGCGAAACGATTGACGAGCACGGAGTGCCGGTGCTGCTTGGGTATTCGTTAGGCAAAGCGCAGGAGATCCTCTGTTCGCTTGACGGCGCTGGCTTGACGCCAATGCTCCACGGTTCGGTTTACCAGATGACGCGAATCTACGAGCAGTTTGGCCAGTCGTTTTGTAAGTATGTTCGCTACAAGCCAAACGACATTGCGGGAAAAGTTCTGATCTGCCCACCGAGCGCGAATCATTCGCCGATGCTGGAAAAAATCAGGCGTAAACGGGTCGCTATGATCACCGGTTGGGCTGTCGATCGAAACGCAATCTATCGCTATCAGGTTGACGCGGCATTTGCGCTCTCCGATCACGCTGACTACGACGATCTGCTTCGTTATGTCGATCTTGTGCGGCCCCAGCGCGTGCTTACGTTGCACGGCTTTGCTGGCTCATTTGCACGTGATTTGCGAGAACGCGGCATCGAAGCATGGGCATTAAGCGAGGAAAATCAGATGGAGTTCACCCTGGCAAAAACCCCCGCGGCAAGTCCCGGGGGTGGAGAGGCCTCCGACCGGTGCATGGAAGGGGATGGCGCGTTCGCATCGGAATTCCTCGATTTTGCGAATATTGGCGAAGCCATTTCTTCCACTTCAGCCAAACTGGAGAAAATTCGATTGCTTGCCGATTATCTGCGTGGCCTGACCAGCGCGCAACTGGCGATCGTGACGCCCTATTTCACTGGAAAAGCATTTCCCCAAAGCGATCCGCGAACCTTGCAAGTCGGATGGGCCGTAATTTTTCGGGCGCTGCAAGCAGCGACCAAAATTGGAGATGCTGAGTTTCACCGCATTGCCAGCACCCATGGCGACGCAGGCAAAAGTGCGTTTGAAGTTCTGGATGGAAGAACGAAACCTCAACCGTTCACCATCCGGGAATCGCAGGAACTGTTTGAAAATCTGCACCGCGCGCGCGGACCGATTGCCAAGGCTGAACTGTTGCGAAATCGATTCGCTGATTTGTCTGCGCGCGAAGGCCAATACGTCGTCAAAATTCTCACAGGCGATCTGCGCATCGGATTGCGCGAGGGTTTGGTTGAAGAAGCAATCGCCAAAGCTTTCCACGCCTCGTTGGAACAGGTGAAAGAGGCCAACATGCTGTTAGGTGACATTGCACAAACAGCTCTTTTGGCTTCGCGAAATGAGCTGGCACGCGCGGAGGTTTCATTGTTTCGACCTATCAAGTGCATGTTAGCGACTCCTGAACCGACTGCCGCAGCGGTGTGGGAACGTTTCGCTGAAGCTGCGGCGACTGGCCTGGAACGAGCATCATCGACTCAGACTACTGTTTATCTGGAAGACAAGTTTGACGGTATTCGCGCGCAACTGCATCGCGGTGCGCAAAAGGTGGAGATTTTCTCGCGCGATTTGCGTTGCATCACTGGTCAATTTCCGGAGTTGGCAGATCAGGCAAAACTTTTCCAACAGGAACTAATCCTCGACGGCGAAATCATCGCCTTCCAGGAAGGTCGAGAACTGACGTTCTTTGATCTGCAAAAGCGTTTGGGGCGAAGGAGCGATGGCGCTGATCTATTTGCGCGTGCGACAGCAGATGTGCCGGTGGCCTTCGTAATCTTTGATCTCCTTTGGCTGAACGGCCAGTCAATGTTGAAAACGCCACTACGTGAGCGGCGACAACGTCTCGGTGGCGTGCAGTTGCCTGGGTCCTTCCAAATTGCCGCCGTCACGCCCGCGCATTCGGCTGCTGAAATCGAACAAAGGTTTCAACAGGCGCGGCAACGATTGAATGAAGGTTTGATGATCAAAGACCCGGAGAGCTTTTATCTTCCGGGTCGCCGCGGTCTGTTTTGGTTTAAGCTCAAGAAAGAATTAGCGACTCTCGATGTGGTCGTGGTGGGCGCCGAATTTGGACACGGCAAACGCAATCACGTATTGAGTGACTACACCTTTGCGGTGCGCGACGAAACTACTGGCAAACTCCTCCCCATCGGCAAGGCTTACAGCGGATTAACCGACCCGGAGATCGCACAACTCACGGAGCATTTTAAACGAAATACCATCGCAGACCATGGCCGGTACCGCAGCGTGAAACCGGATGTTGTCCTCGAGATCGCTTTCAATTCAATTCAGGCCAGTTCACGCCACGCCAGTGGCCTGGCCTTGCGTTTCCCGAGAATCAAGGCCATCCGGCGCGATAAAACTCCGGATTCGATCGATACCCTCCAGTACGCTCAACAACTCGCTACGCAGCGCGCAAACACGCCCGGCACTTTGCGCTGAAGCGGTGCGTGCCGTCCCTTATTGTGGCGTCACCGAAGGAGATGGTGAAGCCGTCTCTGCGCCGCTGTCTGGGGATGTACTTGTCTCCGCGGAACCAGCACTGCTTGCGGATCCACTCGTATCCACGGCAGCGCCCGTACCGGCATTCGGCTGTCTCATCGATCGCATTTGCCGTATGGCCTCCATTCGGCGCTGTCTTAGTGCACGTAGTTCTTCGATTCTTTTCTCACGGCTCGCTTTCAGCTGTGAATTGTCGGGTGGCGCTAAACCCGGAGGAACGGTCGCAGATACTGCCGATGACCCATCTTTTTGTAGTGACCGCAAGTGAGCGCCAGCTGGCATCAGCGCTGCACGTGCGATGGCTTTTTCCCTAACTGCCAATGCCTTCTCGCGATCATCCAGCGCTTTTTCGCGTGTATCCAGCTCGGCTTTTCGCTGAGCGAGCTGTTGTTCCATCGATGCATCCTGCTTTTGGCAAGAGCAAACCATCGCCAGCGGAATAAGCATCGAGAGAGTAATAAGTTTTTTCATGTTCAGGTCGTACTTGAGGTTCGAATTTCGGACGAACAAACCGAGCGGGCAAGTTCTAGTCAAATGAAACTTAACGCGGCTGTGGGGTGATCGACTCGGCGGGCGTGACGGCGACTGTCTCGATTTTATCACGGCGAAAGCGCTGAATATTGGCAAACAATGCGAGTAGGGCGAATGAGGCAATGACAATGCTCATGACGAGGATGGTGCCCTTTCTCACGTGAGCTGATTCAACTTTTTCGCACGGTTGCTGCGAGGCGTTCACATCTGAAGTATGGACGTCGATTCCAGCCATGCAAGGAAGGCGCGCTGCCGCCCTGTCATGGTCTGAAGGCCCACCGAATCAGTCTAATTGCAAGGCGCCGATTGCGTCCATGACTCGGTGGCTAAGGCGTTTGTAGAGATCCTTTCCAGGCGGTTCCAGATCCGCAGCTGTGAATATGATCGGCTCTCCTACCACGACTGTAATCGGCACAAAGTGTACACCGCCGCCACCCCGGGGCAGCGCTTCGTGCGCCCCAAAGATCCGCATTGGGACAACAGGCGCCAGTGTTTTTGCGATGATTAGCCCCAGGCCTGGCTCGGCAGGTTGCAAGCTACCGTGCTCAGTGCGCGAGCCCTCCGGAAAAATCAGAGCTGCGTTACCTGCCTTTAGGACACGAATCAGCGCCTTGAGGGCGCTCCGGTCGATGCCATCTTGATTGACGGGTATCACATTAAGTTTCGGTAACAGCCAGCCGAGCACCGGCACGTCCAGTAGTGTTCGCCGTGCCAGAAAGTAAATGGCTCGATCACAGGCGGTCCCGGCAAGCGGCGGATCAAGGTAACTCTGGTGGTTCATCGCGATGATGACAGGCCCACTCTGAAGCATGCGTTCCCGGTGAACGATACGAAAATGAAAAAACAAGCGGCCGACGAGGCGGCTAAGATGATAACCAAGCCAGTAATAGAAATTCATTTGGCGAGTAAGCGAATTGCCTCGGACCATTAAATCGCCAGGCCCAGCCTCCTGAGCAGGCCAACAATCTCGCCGATGACCTGCTGAATGGTAAGACGTGACGTGTCGATGACATGAGCGTCTTTTGCGATGATCAGCGGTGAGACAGGACGTAACGAATCAGCGCGATCACGGGCCGCGATTTCGTCCCGCTCTCCTTGTGCGGTGCGACGCTGAAGACGCACCTCGGGCGAAGCATCAAGATAAAATTTGTAGGGCGTGGTTGGAAAAACAACCGAGCCAATATCTCGGCCCTCGACGATCAGATCCTGGTGCCGCGCCTGCTCGTGCAGCCTTTTCGAAACAATCTGACGCACCACCGGAAACTGACTAACGCCTGCAACACTTTTGTTCACACGATCATCCCGCAAGTGTTCGACGGGATCAAAGCCATCGATCAGAATGCGTGATTCATTACCCTGTACACACGACGTCAGCTTCGCGGTCCCGAGGGCAAGGCCGATCATGTCTGACGTTTCGAGATGTATTTTGTTTTGCAGAAGATGCCACGTTATTGCTCGATAAATCGCGCCAGAATTGACGTACACAAATCCCAACCGCTGCGCCAGCTGTTGTGCGACACTGCTTTTTCCAGAGGCCGCCGGGCCGTCAATGGCAATCACCCGATGAGCAGGTTTCGTAGACGCGGGCATAAGACAATGGCTTTCAGTTTAGCGGGCAGTGGCGCGCAAATGCAATGCGTGCCGACGAAGTCACAGGTCAAGCACAAGGCCAAACACTCAAACATTTGAATACAATCGGGGATCGCATGCAGGCGAGCTGATTCAAAGGAGCGCGCCTGGGACCAAACCCGAATTTAGCCACTCACGCCCCCTCTTCGGCCGGTCCGGGAGTGAGTGAGCCGATCACGGGTGTACTGATCTGCATCCGCTTCGGATTGGTGAACTCCTCAAGAACCGTCTCGAATCCGGGATAGGACTCACGAATACATTCGGCTTCCTGTATCACAGTTTCACCCTCTGCGAATAAACCGGCCACAGCAAAGGCCATCGCGATTCGGTGATCACCAAAACTCGGCAGGCGAGCTCCGTGCAACGGCGCCGGACCAAGTATCTCAAGGCCATCGCTCATCTCAGCCACCTGCACGCCCATGGCCTGCAGGTTGTGGGCTATGGCGGCAATGCGATCGCTTTCTTTCACCCTTAATTCTTCAGCGTGTCGAATGATCGTCTTGCCGTCTGCGAGAGCTCCGGCCACTGCAAGAACCGGCAGTTCATCAATAAGCTGTGGCACCTCTTTTCCCTGGATCACAGTGCCTTTGAGTGGGAAGCCCGTGACTTCTACGATCCCACGCGGCTCGACCTGATCGATATCTTCGATGGCTTCGCGCACCTGGGCACCCATGCGAAGCAGAACGCCGAGTAAAGCGGTCCGAGTGTGATTTAAACCGACATCGCGAATTAGCAGATGCCCTCGTCGCTGCGCGGCGGCGGCGACCAGCCAAAAAGCAGCGGAAGAAATATCACCGGGAATATCGAAATCGCGGGACTCTGGAACCTGGTCGCCGAAGACACTGACGCTGCCATTTCCATCTACTGCGGTTCGAATCAGGAAATAATCAAATATCATTTCCATATGATTCCGGGTCGGCACCGGCTCGATGACCGTAGTTTTGCCCTTGGCAAAGAGGCCAGCCAGCAGCAATGCGCCTTTCAGCTGCGCGCTTGCCACCGGCATTCGATACCGAATCCCGCGCAATGAACCGCCTTGAATGCGCAACGGCGGCGTCTCTTCGGGTCCTTCCGCGACGATATTTGCGCCCATCTGCCGCAGCGGTGTGATGACTCGGTCCATGGGACGTTTTGAAAGTCCCGCGTCTGCGACGAGCCGGCTTTCAAATGTTTGCCCCGCAAGAAGTCCTGCGAGCAGGCGCATGGTGGTGGCGGAATTGCCGCAATTAATTTCGCTTTTGGGCGGCGTCAGCACCCGCTTTTTTCCGTGGACTATTAACGTCGCCGGCTCTGGCTGTTCGATCTTGATTCCGAGGGCGCGCAACGCGTTGACCGTGTGCATACAATCTTCACTGGGAAGAAACCCGTTCACGGCACACACCCCATTCGACAAGGAAGCGATGATTACTGCGCGGTGGGAAATGCTTTTATCGCCGGGAACAGTAATCTCGAGATCGATTCGAGGCGCCCTTTTTACCCGCAGGTCCATAGAAAGAAGAAACGGCTGCCAAAACTACGCGATATCTGACCAACTCCGGCGTCGCGCTAACCCAGCACGGAGCATCAGTCTCAAACTCGCGCGATTACGGAACCAGGAAGATTTTGTCCGTGTATGGGTCCTTGACTTCCGTTCCCGGAGGGAAACCCTCCACATCGATGTATTTGCCAGGTGAATATGGACTCTCTACGAGATGAGGTTTGCCGGGAACCGGAATCCCATACGGGTAATCCCCCTTTGCGATCTTGGTCGGCGCTGCTGTAGGAGGGGGCGGTGGCGGTGGGGCTGACGTTGTTTCGACAGGTGGCGTTCCTGTGGGTTGGACAGGTCCATTTGGGTTGAATGGCTGTTGAGGCGGCGGGTACTGTTCAGGCTGAGCAGGCCCGTAAGTCGCGACCCGATGTCGAGGCGGTGGTGGCTGTGGCTCTTCACTGCAGGAGGCGACGAAGAAGGCCGCGAACAGAGCAAGCGACAATGAGAATTTCATAAATGGAAAAAACTGCCACAATCGTATCCACAGTCTGAGTTGTTGCCAATCATTAAATCTTTTTTGTTCACACACGGCGACGGCTTTACAAAAATGGGTGTGCATACAATGACCGCCAAGTCTCCATCCGAATCCTAGATAGAAATGTCAAGGGCGAAAAACTCCCACGCCGAAATCTTGATCGTGGATGACGATGCGTTGAGCCGTAAAATCCTGGCGCAGGTACTAACGGGCGCCGGATACAAGTGCGAGGTCTGCGAGAACGGTGCTGAAGCATTAGAGATAATTCGCGCCAAGCCGCCTTCGCTTCTATTGCTCGATTTCGATATGCCCGGCGCAAATGGGGCAGAGGTGTTACGCCAGCTCCGCTCGGATAAACAACATGCGGTAGCACAGGTGCCGACGATCATGTTGACCGCGCATGGGAGCGAGCAAAGCGAAGTCTCCTGTCTGCACGCTGGCGCCGACGATTTCGTGACCAAACCGGTCAACACCGCAGTTTTACGCGCACGAATTGAGACTCAGCTCCGGCTCCGCTCGATGAGAAGGCAATTGGAGAAGCAAAACGACGAGCTCGAAAAATGGCGCCGTGATCTGGAGCGAGACCTGGCGGCGGCGCGTTTGACGCAGCAATCACTGATTCCGCAAAAGCCACTCTTGCTCCCGGGGTGGGAGGTCGCAGCGTGTTATCGGCCGGTGATTCAAGTCGGCGGCGATATATACGATTGGCTGCGAATGAAAGATGGGCGGATCCTGTTTTGGATTGCCGATGGTTCGGGGCATGGCGCCGCTGCTGCATTACTGACCACCCTGGCGAAGCTTTTGTTTCACCACGGCAATGTAGAACACAATTCCCCCGCGAGCCTCATGCAGGCGGTGAATGATGACTTTCGCAGCATCTTCCGAGGGCAGTCTTTCATGACAGCAATGTGCGTTGCACTTAATTATAAAGATGGAACCGCCAACGTCGTAGGAGCGGGTCATCCGCCTCTTCTGGTAATTCGGCACAACGGCATAACGGAGTCCATTCCATCAGTGGCTCCTCCACTGGGGCTCATTCAGCGTGGCAAATTCGTGGAGACTCCTCTCATTTTTGAACCAAACGACGCCTTTCTACTTTATACCGACGGACTGTTTGGCTTTTCAAAGAACGGCCACCACCGAGTGACGCCGCGACAATTAGAAAAGATGCTGGATCGCTCCGCCCCTACTGCCGAGGCTTTGCTCAAGAGAATATTAGATCGGGCTACGCCAAATGACGCCGAACACTTGGCCGACGATCTGACCGCTCTGGCAGTCCGCCGAATGACCCTCTAAATAAATTTTTCGTTTGCCTAAATTTAGTATTGCTCTCTCGCAAGCGAAACGTTAATCAGCGTCCATGCCGAAAACCAAAAAGAAAACTTCCAAGCGCAAACCGAATCCCGCCTTCATGAGACCGGTCCAGCCTGACGATAAGCTTGCTGCCATTGTCGGGTCGCAGCCGCTACCACGCTCGGAGCTTACGAAAAAGCTCTGGAACTACATCAAGAAGCACGGTTGCCAGGACAAAAAGAAAAGAACCATGATCAACGCCGACGACTCACTCAGGCCGGTATTTAATGGCAAAAGCCAGGTGAGTATGTTCGAGATGACGAAGCTCGTCTCGAAGCATCTGCGTTAGGTCGCAAACCGTTTAATAGCCCGGCGTGGTGCGCCGGGCTATTTACGGATCAACGAAATAAACGCCGCGCTGGCGCCGAATGCCTTCGGGGCTCTTGCGCAAGAGAGTATTTCCATCGAATATGGTGAGGTGAAAACCTACCGTTTTTTACTCTTGGCCGTCGGGGCCTCCCTTTTTATTTCCGATGCGGTCGCCAGCGCGGAATCGAACTGGCAAACCGATTACAAGAAAGCGCAACAAGAGGCTAAAGCGGGCAACAAATTCCTGCTGCTTGATTTTACCGGATCAGATTGGTGCGGCTGGTGCAAGAAGTTCGACAGAGAAGTTTTGTTACAGCCCGAGTTTAAGGATTTCGCGCGGGATAACCTGGTGGTCGTAGAACTCGATTTTCCACGTGCAAAACCGCAAACGCCTGAGCTGAGAAAACAAAATCAGGAACTTGCACAGCAATACGGGATTGTGGGGTTCCCCACCGTCGTTGTGCTTAACGCGGATGGACGGAAGCTCTGGCAATATGATGGTTATTTTCCGGACGGGCCAACCGCCTTCATCGCGCAACTGCAGAAGTTGCGCAAAGGCTAGATCAATCTTCTTCTCTCGAGAGTAACACAGCTGCCGACTCATCGCGCTATTGGTGCGGACCTGTTGCAGCTTGCGTAAGTGGAGGCCTCTGCTAGATACGCATTCACTTCCCTGAAGTTCTCGCCTATGTGTTCGTGTCGTTTGCTGTTGGCCGTTCTCGCTACGTTAATTCTTGCCCCGGCGCTTCGCGCAGAGCCCACGCCGGCGGCTAAACGAGCCGTGCCAGCAATTACGCCAGTAAAAACTACTGCGGCAACAGCTACACCGGTGAAGCGGGCTCTTCCTGCACGATCGCCAAGAGCAACGCCCGAAGAGCCGGGCATTACATTTAACTCAATGCAAGTGGACGGACCTTACATCGCGATGACTTTTGACGACGGCCCAAGCGCGACGCTGACTCCAAAACTCCTCGATTTACTTGCCGCGCGGCACATCAAAGCAACATTTTTTGTAGTCGGCCAAAACGCGGCGGAGCATCCGGAAATAGTTGCCCGGGCTGCACGGGAAGGTCACGAGATTGCAAATCACAGTTGGTCTCATCCCAACCTGGGCAAAATGTCGGATGAAAATGTTCGGCGGCAACTGCAACAAACCGACGACGCAATCAAAAACGCTACGGGTAAACGTCCCACTTTGATGCGACCGCCCTACGGATCGATTACGACGCGCGAGAAACACTGGATTCATGACGAATTCGGTTACGACATTATTCTTTGGGACGTAGATCCTTTAGACTGGAAACGTCCAGGCCCGGCTGTGGTCCGAAGCCGGATTCTCAAGGAGACCCGACCCGGGTCGATTGTCTTAGCTCACGATATTCATCCCGGAACGATCGAAGCGATGCCATCAACTTTTGATGAGCTCCAGGCAAAAGGGTTTAGATTCGTCACCGTCTCGGAACTTATTCGAATGGCGGCATCTCGAACCCCACATCCAAGTGCCGAACCGAGCGCCAGCGTTTCACCGGGCGGCTCTGGTGGATTCGCGTTTCCGACTCCCTCGCCTTCTCCTACGATTTCGCCGGGCGAGTAATCTTCGGCTAAGGAATTCTACTTTTTAGCCGCGTCGTGGCCGCGATCTGCCATGCGTTGCTCGTTCTGACGACGCGCGATGACAAAGTGGTTGTTTTCGCCGTAGCTCCGCCATGGACCCGGTGGCACATCGCGAACCTCTACGAACTGCCAATCAGTTACATCGGTTGGCGCCAATCCGAGGTAGTCACGAACGGCAGGCGAAACATCCAAGCCAGCCCCGTGGTTAAGATTCGGTTTGGGACGCTCGTTCCCGAAGACATACTGGAAATGATCTGTGCGAAACGGACCGCAATCCTCCCATTGCGCATAACAGGTGCGATTTCCCTTACGAATCGCTATCCACCGATCGCGGCACACCGATTGTCCCGGCCCTCTGTAATCACGTTTGAACCACGGAATCACCAGCGGAGCTTCCGGCTTGAACTGACCATGGGTCACATCGTTGTACGGTAGAGCGCAGTAAAAGGGGTTTTGCTTGGGAATAAAAGCGATTGGAATGTAATTGCGCCGTGCACTGGCATCGGGAGTATCCGTTCCCCCGTAATTCTCCGTCCAGTTATAATCCCACGAGCTCTTATAGTTTGGCACTGGATTGTTGCCACCGGCTTGTTCTCCAACCCAAAACACCGTCGTCACGATGTTCGTCTTCCATGGATACCGCTGGACTGCCGGACGCGAGCTGGTTGGAATAAAAACCTGTGGTTCTACCTTGAGCAGCGCCTGCTCGCGCAGCTTCATTGCATACTTTGCAAAATCGGCCGCTGTCGCATAAGGCGAAGTGGATTGCTCGTCCCCGAAGATTTCCGGGGCGCCAGCAATCGCGAGAATGGCATAAGCCGCAAGAAGTCTCCTCATCTTCAAACGCCGCCATCCTTTATCTGAGTTTGCCTCTTAAGCAAGGTAAAATTGGGGTTTTGCCCGTCCAAAGGGGGCTTGGTTCCGATCATTTAACCTCAGCTCGAAATGGATTTTTGGCTGTTCTCGAGCCTTTTACATGCTCGTTGAAACATTATCACCTCAGGTGCGGCTCAACACTGTGTCGCGCCTGAAATTTTTGTCGTCCTTCTCCGGGTAATCCAAGGTGTAATGGAGACCGCGGCTTTCTTTGCGGCTGAGCGCGGAATCAACAATCAGAGCCGCCACCGCCGCTAAATTTCGTAATTCTAACAAATCCACGGACACTTTGAAGTTCCAATAAAACTCCCGAATTTCGCGCTGAAGATTTCGAAGGCGCGCGCTGGCGCGCTGCAGGCGCTTGTCTGTCCGGACGATGCCGACGTAGTCCCACATCAAACGCCGGATCTCGTCCCAATTGTGATAGATCACCACAAGCTCATCTACGTCCTGCACGTTTCCCGATTTCCATTCTGGCAATGAAATGTGGTGCTTTGAAGTGGATCGCGTCTGGTCGGCGGTGGCCAGCAACGCGCGATGGGCCACTACAAGCCCTTCCAACAGCGAGTTACTAGCGAGGCGATTTGCGCCGTGCAATCCAGTGCAAGCAACCTCTCCAATTGCATAAAGTCCAGGCAGGCTCGTCGCACCGTTCACGTCCGTCCTGATGCCACCGCATTGATAATGCGCCGCAGGCACTACCGGGATTGGCTGCTTGGACAAATCGATTCCATACCGCAGACAGGTTTGATAAATGTGCGGAAAACGTTCTTGCATGAACTCGGGTGACTTATGCGTGACATCCAAAAAAACGCACTGTGCGCCCGACCGCTTGATCTCTGCGTCAATGGCACGCGCGACGATGTCGCGTGGGGCCAGTGACCCTCGGGCATCATATCGCAGCATGAAATCTTCACCGCGGTTGTTGCGCAGGATTCCCCCTTCCCCGCGCACGGCTTCCGAAATTAGAAATGATTTCGCCTGCGGATGAAAAAGACAGGTCGGGTGAAACTGGATAAATTCCATGTTGGAGATCTCAACACCCGCGCGCCATGCCATCGCCACACCGTCCCCGGTGGCGATGTCTGGATTAGTGGTATACAGGTAAACCTTGCCGCAACCGCCGGTGGCCAGCACGATTCGGTCCGAGCGGATGGTCTCAACGTCTCCCGTTTTTTCGTCCAGGCAATAAACACCCAGGCAGCGGTCTTCCGCCGCGAAACCCAGCTTGGCAGCGGTGATTAAATCCACCGCCATATTGTTTTCGATCAGCTGGACGTGCGATTGCCGGGCTAGTTCACGCAGCAAAGTATCTTCGATTTCTTTTCCAGTAACATCCCGTACGTGGAGAACACGCCGCTTGGAATGGCCGCCTTCTCTGCCGAGATCAAGCTCGCGATGGCCCGCGATCTCGCGTTCGTCAAAATGCAAACCGAGTTCCATGAGTTCATGGATGCGTTGCGGTGCCTCAGTCACGATCGTGCGCACAACGCGCTCGTCACACAGGCCGGCGCCGGCGTCGAGCGTGTCGCGAACGTGCAACTCGAAGGAATCTTCGTCGCTCGTCACGCAAGCAATCCCACCCTGAGCCCAAGCTGTGTTGGTGTCCGACCCTTTGCGTTTGGTAACAACAGCCACCGATCCGTGTTTTGCTGCCTTCAAGGCAAAAGTCAGGCCCGCAATGCCGCTGCCAATAACCACGAAATCGTATTCCTTCATCCCAGCCTCATATTGTCGATCAACCGAGTCTTTCCAAAGAATACGGCCAGCGCGAGCAACGAATTCGGACCGACTGTTTCAATTGGCCGAAAGGTTTCAATGTCGACAACCTCCACATAATCGATCCGGGCTAACGGGGATGCGCCAATTATTTCGCTGGCGAGTTTGATGATTTGGCTGACTGATTTTTCGCCGGAGTTTGCCGCGGCGCGCAATGCTCTGTACAACACGGTTGCCTGTTCGCGCTCTTCCAAATTCAAATATTGATTACGCGAGCTGAATGCCAGCCCATCGTCCTCTCGCAGGGTGGGCACGGCGATAATCTTAGTCTTGAAATTAAGGTCGCGCACCATTCGGCGTACAATCACCAACTGCTGAAAATCCTTCTCCCCAAACAAGGCGACGTCCGGCGAAAGAATATTGAAGAGCTTCGCGACCACAGTGCACACACCGCGAAAATGCCCCGGTCGCGATTTGCCTTCCAAGGCACTTGAAAGAGAAGATTCCTCCACGAAGACAGAGCGATTGTCAGCGTACATTTCGCTAACATCGGGTCGGAACAACAGATCGACACCGGCGCTGCGGCAAAATTCTTCATCCTCGTTCTGTGGACGTGGATAGCGTTTGTAATCGCCCCCAGGTTCAAACTGTAATGGATTGACGAATATACTAACAGCCACCTCGCCGTCTGGGCCAACTTCCTCACGTGCGATACGTACCATCTCTCCATGCGCTTTGTGAAGGGCGCCCATCGTGGGGACAAGCGCTCGACGACTGCCGTGCGGTTGCAAGTGCGCCTCGGCGATTGTTGTAATAATCCGCATCGTGAAAATCAGCGTGGACTATGAACGCACAAACGTAACCCCGAGCACGCCAGAATGGCCACCATTGTAAATAGTCATGCCGATTCAAGCCAGATCGCCTGCCGGCCGAAGCGGAACTTGCTATGACCGAAACCTTGCCACCCATCGCGTAACGCAAGCTCGCGCATTTCACTGAAGGAAAAAGCGCGCCTCACCGATAGCCTTGAGTCGTAACGCGTCATCGGCTCGCGAAAAACTGTCGCAGTCAAGAAATAGACGCCGACAGTAAGAAAAAAACTACGTCGCAGATCCGACACTAGAACAAATCGTTTCGACATCTCGCGACACGCGCACAGAACACGCGTCGCGTCATCGTTGCTGAAGTGATGAAGCGCCAGCGAGCAGAGCGCAATGTCATATCGCTTGTCCGGATTCCATTCCAGGATGTTGGCTTCGCGGTATGAAATGTTTGGATACTCCGCACTCAGATTACGGGCTACCTCCAACGTGGCAGGCTGCCGATCCAAGGCATCGATCTCCACACTGGCATCAATCGTCCGCGCGTAATCGACAATCAATCGCGGAATATCGCCAGAACCCGTCGCCAGATCGACGATGCGCAACCTGTCGCCGGGTTTGATCCAGCGGCGAATAAAAGTCAATACGAGATGATAGCTTCCGAACCAGCGATTCAATTGCCGGATCCGTTCGAGATCGCGCTCCAGCTCTGCCGCAGGAGGCTTGTCGCGGTCCATCATTTCCAACACCGCGGGATCGAAGTTTCGCTTCATATCTGAATGCCCTTCGGGAGCGGCGAACGTTGCGCCGACCCTATTCGATCGCCCTAGGTCGAGAGAAGGTTTTGCCAGGTATCCGGCAGCACCGGCGTTTCCACTTCGCTCGCGATCCGTCCTTCGAACTCCGGCCGGAAAATCGTGCTCGTTCCATAAACCATGATCACGTCCTCGCTACCTTCAGCGCGAATTGCGTGGGCCACACCCGGCGGAATTACGACCCCAACATTGCTGTGACTGCGATGATTGTCCCCGTCTACAAAGAAACGCATGACGCGGCGAGGTAGTCCAGCGCGGACATCATATAGAATCATTTCGATGCGGCCTTGAATGAAAAACATCACGTCCCACTGCTCTTTATCGTAGGGACGAAGCGAATAATTATCCTCCTCATCAATGTAGAGCCGTCGCAGCCAATCTACCGCGTCACAATTTTCCGGAATTCTGGGCGGATGCACGTGAAAGCCTTTTGCGGTTCCCGCAAACATCCGGGCGGCCGACCATTGCCGGGGCCAGAGACCAAGCTGTGCCAGAAGGCCTTCATCGCGCCGCACAAACTCGCCGAAAATTCCACGGTGACGCTGTGGATAAACGTTTCTGGCGAACACTTCGACACCTGGGATCCAAGCGTCTTTAATGTCGCGCAGGTGCCGATCCGCAGTAGTGAGATCATTCGCGGCTACGCCACGTTGTGAAAGTTCCTTCGCAAAAGATGCAGCGCGGTAATCCCGCGTCTGTATCGCTTCCCTTACGCCGATGTCGATGCCGTCCCACAAACTTCGTTCGACCTTGCTCATTTCAACTCAGTTAATGCTCAATTGCCTAGCGAGAAATCGGCGCGCTCGCGAGAAAGATTTGGATTGTAATAAGGATCACTTTGCAGGGCGTCCCCCCAACGTTCTTGCAAGATCGCCTCGCCCTCTGCGGCAATCTCATTTAATTGAGGTTCACGCCAGCCAAGTTTTGCAAATGGTGTGTAAACAATCAAATAACCTGCGCGGCGCAGTTTCAAACAAAGATCCATGTCGGCTAGCGTCCCATCCAGTTTTTCGTCAAATCCGCCTATCTGCTCGAACAGATCGCGCCGCACAAGTATACAGACGCTGGAAACAGCACTCCAATTTCGTGTCAGGTATAATTGCCGGTTGCCAGCCTGATGTTCTGCAGGAAAACCGTGAAACGCGCGTCGCGCGGTGTGATTGAGGCCTAGCACCGTTCCGGCTTGTTCAACAGTTCCGTCCGGATTTAGTAATTGCGCTCCTACGGCTCCGACTTCGGCTCGCTGCACATGCTCGGCCATAAGTGTGAGCCACTGCGGTTCAATGGGGTCGACAGTTTCATTTAAAAACAAAATCCATGGGTCGTTTGTGTTGTTCACGGCGAAATTCTTTGCTGCAGAATCTTTGAGCTGCTCCGGGAACCGCAGCAAACGATGTGGCAAACCTAACGAACGATCCAATGTCTCGGAGTCTCTCTCATCCTGAACGACTACAATTTCATAATTCGGGTACCTCGTCGTGTTGGTGAAATTTTCAATGCATTGCGCGAGCGATTCGCTATTGCGACTCCTGATAATCACTGAGATTTTTTTTGGTTCACGAAGTTCCCGCCTGACGCAGAACGTGTGAGTGCACCAGTCCATGGAGACGCGAGCCTGTTCGCCCCGTCGTTTCAAGTAGTCTTCAATCGCGAGCCGCGACGCTTCCAATTGCTCCGGTTTCTGCCGGACACTTATCGAGCTGGAGCTTTCTGTTCGCCGCCAATGGTACAGGATTCGTGGAATATGATGAATTCGACTGGTCTGCTCGATCACACGAAAAAAGAGGTCGTAATCCTGCGCGCTGTCGAATCGCGAACGAAAACCGCCAATTTTTTCCACAACGTCGCGGCGAATCGTGGTCAAATGACCGATATAGTTGTGTGAAAGCAGCAAATCGGGAGACCAGTCCGGTTTAAACAACGGCGCTTCAAAGCCATCGTGCCCCAGCTTGTCTTCATCGGAGTAGATCAAATCGGCATCCGGATGGGTCTGTAAAAAATTCACAATCTGGAAAAGTGCATCAGGCTCGATGAGATCGTCGTGATCGAGAAAGGCGATCCATTCTCCGTGGCTGGCTGCGATTCCATGATTTGACGCCGCCGAAATGCCTTCATGTTTTCCAAGCTTTTTCAGTGTGATCCGCGGATCCTGAGCAGCCAGTGCAGGCAGCACGGTAAGAAGCTCGGAATCGGTCGATCCATCGTCAACCATCACGAGTTCCCAATTCTCGTATGCCTGCGCAAGTACCGAGTTAATCGCGTCCTCAAGTCGCCCGGCAGGCGTATTAAAGGTTGGAGTGATGATGCTGATCAGCGGCTTGGACGCGAATGCCTGCGATTGACGCCGCATGTCCGCGAGGTCCTGTGTAGCCGCGCGATGCCGCTCGAACCACTTCTGGTATTCGCTCGACGCAACAGGATGCCGCCGTTCGCGTGCTGGTCGCTGCTGGCGTTTCCACAGCCTCTTCACCAGTTTTTCGGGAAGACGATACGGTGCAAGCAGTATCTGCCCGATGCGACGCTCGGGCGATTTCCGCAGCGTTTGTCTCTCTGCTTTCAGCAGCTTCAATTCGCGCCGGTATTCCTTCAATTTGAGCAATTTCTCTTCCAACACGGCAATCTGACGTTCTGCTCCTTTGAGTTCTGCGCTCTGGGTTGCAAGGGATTGCTTCAAATTACCCAATGCCCGGTTGGTACGCGCAAAGGCCATCTCGACGTTCGATATTAGTTCGCGCGGATCGAGGCTTGTATTATGACGAAGACGCAGGGCTCCAGAATCCAAGTCCATGAAGTCACATTCGTAATCAGGACTGAGTCCATAGTGCACAAAATGTTGTATGAGGGCCGGGCGACGCGTGGCGGCTTCCGCCCCGGGGCCTGGAATCAGCACAATATTCACTGAGCAACGCGAAAGTGTTTCGGCCACGCGCTCGTCGTGTTCATCACCCGAAGGGTAAAACCAAATTGCAGCTTCAAAGCGCGACGTAGCATCCTCCAGCCTCCGCCCTACCGCGACATCGCGTGTACTCACGACGAGAGCGCTTCTTTTATGTTCCGCGAACTGATGCTCAAGTTCCTTAAGATTGGAGCCGACAATAAGTAATCGGCCATCTGCGAACTTTCGCGAGATGATCAGAGCGAAGTTAGCGCTCGTGCAGGAGGAGGATGGCAACACGACCCGCATTATATTGGTTGAAGCTAACCACAGGCAAATCTACGCTGCGGCGCCACGGGGCGATACTGCCCGTCCTCCAATGCTCGATTTCATTGTTTACCTCCTATACCGCATGGGGTTGGCAGTTGTCTCGGCAATACCAATGCGCCTTCTCTTTATTTTTGGGGAGTGCCTCGGGCTATGCGCCTGGCTCTTTTCGGGCAAATATCGACGACTCGCAAAACGCAACGTCATGATCGCGTTCGGCAATGAAAAACCCCGGCGAGAAATGAAACGCCTTGTTCGCCGCCACTTTCAACGACTCGGCGCCAATCTTCTGTGTAGCGCTAAATTTTCCACAATGCGACCGGAGGATATTCTGCGACGGGTCGAGGTTGAAAATATTCAAGCGATGGATCGGGAGTTTCGCGCCGGCGTTCCGGTCGTGCTCGTTTTGAGCCACCTCGGAATATGGGAGTTATTCGCGCAATTGATGCCCAAGTTTGTGGGCTATGTACGAAATGCCAGTGTCTATCAGAAGCTTGGCAATCGCTTTATTGACCGGCATGTACGTCGCACTCGCGGCCAGACTGGATTGGAATTGTTCGATCGCCAGCAGGGATTTCAGCCGGTAATCGATTTGTTGCGTTCGGGTGGTGGCGTGGGCGTTTTGTCCGATCAGCATGCTGGCGATCACGGATTATGGACACCTTTCTTCGGCAGACTGGCGTCTACTTCGCCATTACCAGCGTTGCTTGCCAAAAGGACGCGGGCCGCGTTGATCGCTGCGGGGGTGTACACAATCAGTCCGGGCCGCTGGCGGATGGTCTTCACCGAGCGTTTTGATGCGAGCAATCACAATTCTGCAGTGGTCGCTCTGACTTCGGAGATAAATCAGATCATTGAACAACAGATCCGAGTCGCACCTGAGGATTGGTTTTGGGTGCACAATAGATGGAAAACCCCGCAGCCGAATTTCCTTCTCGCGCAGTATAAGCGTGGCGTCTACGTACAATCGGGGACTTCAACTCAGCATCTAAAGCCATTTCGAATTCTTATTCGTTCCAGCAATTGGCTTGGTGATTCTGTCATGAGCGTGCCTGCAGTCCGCGCGATTAAAGCTGGGCGTCCCGATGCTCAGATTACGGTCGCCGCTCCGGAAAAGATTGCATCGTTATGGAAACTCGTGTCGCAAGTGGATGAGATTATCCCTCTGCCGCAAAATCGGCTCATCGCATCTGTGCGATTAATGAGGCGCGCAGAGCCTTTTGATGTGGCCATTCTTTTTCCGAATTCCCTGCGCGCTGCTCTGGAATCATGGCTGGTTGGAATCCCACGAAGAATCGGTTACTCCGGGCATTCGCGACGTTGGCTGCTCAACCAAATCGTTCCGACACCACGAAAGCCCGGGCCCCCGGAACACCATTCGCTGCGTTTTCTGCGTATCGCGAGAGAATGCGGCGCGCAGTCCACGCTACTGACAATGGAAACAACGTCTTACATCCAACGCCACAGAGGCCGTACCCATGCGACTGGCGAGTTAAAAGTGGGGCCTCTTAATCATCAGCCTAAAATTGGTCTCTGCGCCGGCGCCGAATATGGGCCCGCCAAGCGCTGGCTCCCCGAACGCTTTGCAGAGGCAGCCGAAAAAATTAGCGCTCGATACCCTGTTCAATGGATTCTATTCGGGACCCCACGGGATTCTTCAGCCGGCGAACGTGTCGCCGTGGCGCTTGGCAATCGTTGTGTGAATAGAATTGGGCAAACGACGCTCGACCAACTAATCAGCGAGCTCCGGGAATGTCGCTTACTGCTTACCAACGATACCGGCACGATGCATCTGGCCGCGTTATTGGGAATACCTGTGGTCGCCATTTTTGGCTCAACGGAACCGCGACTCACCGGCCCGCTTGGCGATGGGCATATCATTTTACGGCACCATGTCGAATGCAGTCCCTGTTTTCTTCGCGAATGCCCGATTGATTTCCGCTGTATGAAGGAAGTGACCGTTCAAGAAGTTGCGGACGCAGTTCTATCAATCCTGGGCAACTGATTGCACCAAATTCAAATTTGAAACCGGGCCGCTCACGTCCCACAGTCGCCGGGTATCGGAAACCAATACCAAACCCTCATTTTAGGTTTAGGAGTCGAGAAGAATATTTAAAGGTTCAAAGTTAAGCTCTGCCATGCCGGTTTCTCCACGCATTCGCACACAAGTACAAGTAATGTTTTTCGATACCGATTGCGGAGGCGTTGTCTCAAATATCGCCTACCTGCGTTTCATCGAAATTGCGCGGACGCTTCTGGCTGAAGAACTTGGCCTTTCGCTGACCGCCATGGCCGAGAATCAAAAATACCCGGTAGTTGTTCGAACCGAGATCGATTATCGACGTCCGGCCAAACTGGGGGATAAACTGGTAATTGAAGCCTCGCTGGACCGAGTCGAGCGGGTCCGATTTTGGTGTGCATTCGAAATTATCCGACCCGCGGACGACACACTCATCGCCCGATGCCGTCAGATGCTTGCATTGATAGAGATGCCCGTAGGAAAACTGCTTCGTTTACCTGAGCATTGGGAACAATATCGGGAAGACGATGTTCGCGGATTTGAAGACGCGCCCCAAGCTCCGCTTTCTACCAAAAAGTACGCTCAATGACTGCTGGCGCCAGGAGTCTCAGTCTGGAGCGAACTTTGCTTGAGCCGCCTGCGCTGCCGCCGCCGCCGACCCGGCATGCCTTGTTGGCGATTCTAATCGCGCTCGCGGTGCTGCTACACGTTGCGACAATCGGTTCCGGCGATCTGTACAGCCAGACAGAAGGACAATACGCAGCCGCAGCGCGCGAAATGGTTCACGCGCACAACTGGGTTGTTCCTACAAACAACGGAGCGCCGCGGCTGCAAAAACCCCCATTGCTCTACTGGCTGATCATCATCTCTTTCAAGCTTTTCGGCATCAATTCAGCAACCGCCCGGCTGCCAGTGGCTCTGGCGGTCGTCGTCTCTACCGCGTTGACCTTCCTGATCGGGGAAAAGCTCACGGATTACTGGCGCGGGTTTATTGCTGGTCTGATCTATCTCAGCCTGTGCGGAACATTTTTGCTCGCGCGCATTGTCATGCCCGAACCGCTGGTGAGCGCTCTGATTGCAGGGGCAATTTTTTGTGCAATTGGCGGTTATCAGCATCGACGTAGCCGCCGGCTGTGGTTCGCCGGTTTCTGGATCTGTTCGGCATTCGCCTGTCTGACCAAAGGTCTCCTCGGTATCGTGTATCCCGCCGCCATCCTGGTCATTCTTTCAATGTTCGTCCGTGAAGCCCGCATACGATTCCGCGGCCTGTTGCGTTGGGAATATCTCGCGATTTTCGTTCTCATCGTCGCGCCCTGGCACGTTTGGGTCCAATTGCATTTCCCTGGCTATTTTCACTACCAAATCAGCTCGGAATGGCTCGGGCATCTGCAGGGGCTCACGGACGAGACGCACGATTTTCTTGGAGTACCTGCGTACGAATTTTTGCTGATGCACATCGCATGGTGGTTCCCGTGGTCGATTGCACTCTTGCCGGGCTTGATCTTTGCATGGCGTCGCGTAATCAGGCCGCACGAAATCGGTTTCACCGAGGCATTGCTATTTTGCTGGATGGGAGTGGTTTTTGTTCCACTGCTGTTTCTGGGACAACGTCAGGATTATTATTCGATGACCATGTGGAGCGCGTTCGCGCTATGGGCTGCCATCGCATGGGACCGCATGCCACAGCGGCTGCGAGCTGCCGGTATAAGCGCTGTGGGACTTGTCGGCTTGGTGACAGGCGCGGCGCTGTTCTTCGTGGCCGGCGCAGCGCGCGCTCTCAATGAGAATTGGGGAACAATGGATGATCGTTGGACAGCCTGGAAGGCGCTGCACGATATGCCAGTTTCAACGTGGCTGGCATTTCGCCCGCTGATTGCGATCTTTGCCCTGTCCATTGTTTGTTTGTCGCTGCTGGCTCTTTACCTGGTTTTCCAGCGCCGCGAAAGGCTCGCGGCCGTCGCTCTTGCCGCGTCAATGATCCCAGGCGGGCTAAGCATGATGCAAGCGGTCGCTCAAACCGCTCCGTATTTTTCACTCGCTGACGCGGCGCGATCACTGAATTCGCGCCTCGATGCGGCCGGCACGGCAATATTCGAGGGACCGCTGCCTGACAGTAGCAGCCTCCTGTTTTATCTGAACGGGAAAATATTCCTCGTTAATCAAAATCCGGAGAAAGAAACGCCAATGGGCGATGGCAAGTTTGACATGTTTTTGGACGAGCGCGCGGTTTTAGAGAAATGGGCCGAACCTGAACCTGTCTACCTGATCATTGAGGAAAGCAGGGCCGGTTACTGGAAACAGATTCTTACCGCCCATTTTCACATTTACCATCAAATCACCAGGTGCGGCACTTACCTGGTCCTGAGTAATCAATTATAGGGAGCTGTTGGTTTAGAATCCATGAACGTCAAACAGGAAACCACGTTCGCCTTGAAAAACGGCAGAGCTCATCTACCTTACGAACTCTTTTCGCGTTTAGCCGGTATGAGCCGGGTTACGTTCTAATTCATTAACCAAAGCCATGTCACAACATCGCAGCTTAAAAGGAGCCAGCACAATTGCCGCAAGGCGTAACGTGCTTAAGCGCTTCGAACGAGTCGAGCTATTGAAAAAGCGCGGTCAATGGAAAGATGACCAGAAGGTCATCGGCCTGCCTAAAACGAAGCCGGATGTCTAGGCATCTGACCCGTTAACGGTTGAAGCGCTGAAGCGGTTTTCCAACGCTTCAACAAAACGGTATGCGCTTGAACCGTTTTCTTGCTGCTGCCGGTCTTGGTTCACGCCGACACTGCGACGAGTTGATTTCTTCGGGCCGTGTCACAGTTAACGGCAAGGTCTGTACTGACTTCAGTTTTCAACCAGCAGCTCGCGATCACGTCAAAGTCGATGGTAAACTCGTTCGAACGGCTGCCGCTTTTACAATTATGCTCCATAAACCTCGCGGGTTCGTGTCGACTCGAAAAGATCCTCACGCGCGCGACACAGTATTTGATCTCCTACCTCAAAAGTTCTCGCGACTCTTCAATGTTGGACGCCTCGATGCGCAAACTGAGGGCCTGCTGCTTCTGACTAATAACGGTGAATTGGCGCAACGGCTCACCCATCCTCGTTTCAAAATCGACAAAGAATATGAGATCAAGCTGGATCACCCGTGGAATCCGGCGCTAACCCCAAAACTCCTGCGCGGAATCGTTCTGGATGGGCAACGCGCAAAGATCGCGCAGCTTCGTTCCGTCTCGCCTAGACAAGTCCGCGTTGTGTTGCGGCAGGGAATAAACCGGCAGATTCGCCGGATGTTCCAAGCCGTTGGATACCGAGTCGAACGACTCCTTCGGATTCGCATCGGGAACCTTTGGCTGGGCGACTTGCCCTGCGCACAGTGGCGCCCTTTGACAAAAACCGAGCTACAATCTTTGGAGCAAGGAGGTCAGGCGACTCGAGGTCGAGCACTGAAGGATCTTCTCGCGACAGGACGTAATGAAACTTGACGGCTGTCATGCGCTAATTACGGGGGCGTCTGCTGGAATCGGTCGCGAATTTGCGTGGCAACTCGCCACGCGCGCCCAATCCCTGATTCTTATCGCACGGCGCGAGGAGCGACTGGTCGAACTGCGCGACGAACTAAATCAGCGATATCCGAATGTTGCAGTATCGATCCGCAAAGCGGATCTTGCCGAGTTGGCTCAGATTCATGAGTTAGCGGCATGGCTGCATCACGAAGGAATTGATGTCGACCTCCTGATCAACAACGCGGGATTAGGCGACAGCGGCGATTTCGCGACGAGCGACCCCGTCCGCGACGAGCAAATGACGCTTGTGAACGTTGTCGCACTTACCACGCTTACCCGTCGATTAGTACCGAAAATGATCGCCCAAGGACACGGCGGCATTCTCAATGTCAGTTCATCGGCTGCATTCCTGCCGATCCCTGATTGTGCGGTGTATGCGGCGACCAAAGCGTACGTAAACAGTTTCTCAGAGGCGCTTCGGGTAGAGCTTCAGGGCACCGGCGTGGACGTCTGTGCTCTTTGCCCGGGTCCCGTGCACACAGAGTTCCAGGAAGTCGCCAGACGGCCCGGTTCTCACCCGAACATCGGTCCGGAGTTCGTTCATGTTTCAGTAAAAAAGGTTGTCCAGGATGCGCTTGCGGCGCTCGAAGCCAACAAGCCGCTGATTATTCCCGGCTTTGCTATGAAGCTCGGGATGTTTTTAGTCCGACTCATACCGATGCCGCTCTTGCGCCTGCTTTTACGCCGGCGGCGAGATTGAGCCTTTCGCGCTCAATCAGGCGGTGATGTTTTACACAGGCTCACTTTATCCCGTCGGGTACGAGACACATCACGCGGCAAACTTCTGGCGTCACGAACCTAAACAGAGCGGCGGTCCGTTGCGGAACCGCCGCTCAAGCTTTTACCAGCAACCTCTAATGCTGGACCGCAAAGTGTGATGAGCTAACTAGGAAGATTTGTACTTCACGGAGCACCCGTAAGGCTTTGTTTGCGGCGTCGAAACAGACTGCCCTGCGAGCGATTGATCCAATGCTGCTTTGACGTAGTTCGTGGAACTCGGGATGTCTGCAGGGTTTGGTGTCGCTTTGCTATCAATCGCCCCATGATAGACAATCTTTCCATCTGGATTGATGATCACCATGTTTGGCGTGTTTTTGGCGCCGTAAGCACGTCCCACTTTACCGTCCGAATCGAGCAGCAACGCGGTCTCATGCGTCTTCCATGACGTTGCGATTTTTTGCGCCTGTTCCGCAGTCAAATTCCCTTCAGTCCCAGGCGCATTGGAATCGATCGTAAGCCAAACGACACCCTTATCAGTGTACTCCTTCTGCAATTTTTGCATATTTTCGCTGCCGTAGTGCTTCTTCACAAAAGGGCATTCGGGATTAAACCACTCCAGCACGACGTATTTTCCTTTGTATTGAGAAAGTGAATGCGTCTGCCCTTTTGCATCCGAAAGCGAAAAATCCGGCGCAGCGCTGCCCACTGGCGGCGGCTCGGCGAAAACGGCCGCAGCGATTAACGATGTAAGAACCGTCAGAGTTATTTTTTTATTCATAAACGCGTTAGAACCCGAAGTTGTTAAAGTAGTTCAATTTTCTTCTTTAAACATATGGCCTCGGCTGACGAAAAAACAAATTCAGGTAACGCTACTTTATCCGGCGTAGCTCCGAACCTTTATTGTGCAGCAACCCTGCGAGCCGCCGCCTGGAGTTTTTCCAGAACCATTCCTTTGGTGAGCACTTCCGGAAACACGATCGGTTCTTCGTCTTTTCCAGGATAAAGCACGTACAGTGGAACGCCTGGACGACCGAATTGCTGCAAGAGTTTCGTAATAGTCGGGTCGCCGCTGGTCCAATCAGCTCTCATTTTGACAATCGCATGGCGTTGAAACGCGTCGCGCACCTCGGCGCTCTCAAGCACATTGGCCTCGTTGAATTTGCAAGTAATGCACCAGGCCGCAGTAAAATCGACGAACACGGAATGGCCTTGGCCCAATTCAGTCTGCAACTGGTCAGGTGTAAATGGCTGCCAATCCCCTTTCGGGTGCGAATCGGCCAACCCGACGCTGCTGCTTCGGAATTTGCCTCCTATGAAATAAATGCCACTTCCGATCAACGCGACGGCCATGATGCCGAGCACGATCCCTCGCTTCATCGCTGAAGCTGTTGGCAAAATGAACGCTCCCTTCATCCAGCACACGACACTGATCACGAGGAGAAAGCAGCTCGCCCAGATTGCTCCTTCTAATCCGCGCTGAGCCCCCAGCACGTATAGAAGAAACAGAAGTGTAGCCAGCAGAAGGAAGCCCATGAATTGTTTCACATGCAACATCCAGGGCCCCGGATGAGGCAGAAATCGCAGCCAGGCGGGTTGAGCGCTCAGGAGCAGATACGGGGCACTCATACCGGCGGCAATAGCAGCGAACATTGCCACAATAACCAATGACGACTGGGAGAAAGCGAACCCCAGCGCGGTCCCGAGAAAAGGCGCAGTGCAAGGGGTGGCCAACACCGTAGCGAACACACCCTGAAAGAATGCGCCCAGATCGTCCTTCCGGTCGGTCGTGGAAAGCAGACCGCGGGTCATGCTTTGCGGAAGCGAAATTTCAAAGACACCAAAGAGGTTTAGAGCGAAGACCAGAACGATCGCGCTTAACGTGAGAACGAAGTACGGGTTCGTGAATTGAAATCCACCCCAGGTTATGTCGTGCCCCGCTGCTTTGAGCGCAATCAAAAGCAATGCCAGCCCAACAAACCATGCAAAAATTCCCGCGGCAAAGGCGATGCCACTTCGCAAAACTTTGCGCCGGCTTTGGCCGGCATGTTGGATAAATCCAAAAATTTTGAGCGAAATTACCGGGAGAACACACGGCATGA
Organism: Candidatus Udaeobacter sp.; assembly: GCA_035652195.1. Taxonomy (GTDB): domain Bacteria; phylum Verrucomicrobiota; class Verrucomicrobiia; order Chthoniobacterales; family UBA10450; genus Udaeobacter. Next base: position 36,621 of record DASREH010000159.1, read on the forward strand.
GATTCAAAATAACGCCACCCAGAAAACCGAAGAGCAAGAAAGTGAAGATTCCGCGGACGGGTGTCGGACTCGTCGCGGCAACACTCGGTGCGGCGGAAATTTGCCACGCTGCGCGGTCCTCTGCATTTGGGTTTTGCGAATAAACAACCAGGCCCGCGATGGACGACAGGTTTTTTTCCGATGATTCAATCGGAATACGAAAGACAACTTCCTTCCCGTTACGGGATTCGATTGCCGGATGGCCAACAACAACGCCTTGCTCTGGCATCGGGAAAAAATCCAGAGCCGAATAGCGGGCAAGAGTTTCACTCGAAATTTTCAGGCGAAGGTCGCGTCCGGTGCGACTCCAGTTTGCGATCGCGGTATTCGAGTCGGGCCATTTCTGGGGTAACAAACGCCGGTAGCGGGCGAAGATTTCCGAGTTCGTGGACTGACTGGTCGTGGATACCGGCAACTCCAGTTGCGGTGTGGCATTGCCTGGAACGCAGATCTTTTCGCAGACCAGCCAACTTGCCTCAGTCGACAGCTTCACTGTTGAAGTGTCGATCTTTTGAGGCGGCGTCACTGTCTGCATTAAAAGAACTTCGTTTTCATAGCCGTAAGTCTCTATGTCTCCGGGATCGATTGTTTTCAGCGGGATCGGCCATTGAATCTCCCCAACGTGCCAGCCGGGCGGCAGTTTCCATTTCAACTCTGTGGGAAGACCGGCGTCGCCGGAGAAAGCCCAATAGGTATGCCAACCGGGAGCCATGCGAAGCAACAAACCGACATTGAACGTTTTGCCTGGGACAACGGCGCTTGTGTCGGAAAGCAGCTCAGCCTTGACCAGTTCTTTGCCTTGATAAACCTGGGCAGAAGCTTGCGACGCGAAAATGATCAACGACAAAGCAACGAAGCACGCCGCAAATCCCGATGCCGGTCTCATGTAATTAGGTAGCACTCGGTACAGGTCGCGGCAATCAATGCGGCGACCGCGCAAAAGGCCGATGAGCTTATGGAACAAGAAAGATCTTATCGGTCCAGGGGTCTTTCACTTTGGTACCAGAGGGGAAGCCACTTACGTCGACATATCTTCCTTCCTTATCGAACGGACTGAAAACATATCCCGGCTTGCCAGGAACCAATTTTCCTGTTGGAAACGTCGTCGAGGGAGCAGCAGCCTGCGAAGACCCGCGGCTGGTCGAGGACTCGGTCGTTTGACTACGAGAGGCAACCGACGTGTCGCCTGTCCTTCGGGTCTGACGAGGTCCGGGGGCTCCTTGCGCTTGTTGTTGAGAAGCTGTTGTCACTTCTGGTGCAATCGGTTGGCCCGGCGTGGTTATGTCAGACGGTGTCTCCGTGCCGACGGTGGTTGATGATTCTCCTCCTATTTTTCGCGTTGCATAATGAACCGGACTACTGGCAACACGATACGAACCGACCGCAACGGCCCGAGCCACTTTATAGGAGCCGACAGCCGCATCACGAGTTACGTGGTACGAGGTGGCGGCTACATCCTGCGTGGTTCGACATCCAGCTAGTACGGCCAGTACGATTGGGGCGAGAATCGAGATTCGCACAAACACGTTCATTTTATCTTCATACAGATGGCATCTATCGCTATCCGTTCAATGATTTAGGGTCACATCACGAATGAAATCGCTGATGTCGCTATCGGTGGTCGCCCATGAACACATCAGACGGTAAACATCGGGCTCAACAAACTTGTAAAAACGCCAGCCGCGTGCCCGGAGGTCGCGTACCAGGTGATCGCCCAGTCGCGTAAAGACGGCATTTGCCTCGACGGGAAACACAATTTCGAGGTTTGCCTCGCGCTGCAGACGTTGCGCAAGCAGGCGTGCAGCAGAATTCGCGTGGCGCGCATTTTGCAGCCACACATCGTCCGCCAAAAGCCCTAACCAGGGTGCAGCGAGGAAGCGCATTTTTGATCCCAGCTGACCGGCTTGTTTCACTCGATACTCGAACTCCCTGGAAATTTTCTTGTTAAAAAAAATCACCAGCTCACCGGCGCCAATTCCGTTCTTTGTGCCGCCAAGGCAGAGAACATCTACCCCAATCTCCCACGTAATCGTTTTCGGCGCGCAGTTGAGCGATACGAGCGCGTTGGCAAACCGCGCCCCGTCAACGTGCACAAATAATTCATTTTCACGAGCCACCTTTACGATCGCGGCAATCTCGTCGCGTGTATAAACAGTTCCAAATTCGGTTGCCTGCGAAATGCTGATCGCGCCCGGCTTGTGAGAGTGCAGATCGGTCTGGCGAGCCAATAGCGCTTTTGTCAGGCCGGGATCGATCTTGCCGTTCCCTCCTCCAACCAGGAGCAGTTTCGACCCGCCCGTGAAAAACTCCGGCCCGCCACATTCATCGGTATTAATGTGCGCATTCTGATGGCAGATGATGCCGTAAAACGAGGGACATATTTGAGCCAGGGCCAGCGAATTAGCTGCGGTGCCAGTGAACACAAAAAAAACGTCGCACTCTGCCTCGAAAATTTCGCGGATCCGATCGCACGCACGGGCAGTCCACCGGTCGTCACCATATGCTGCGATGTAGCGCGCGTTCGCCTCCTCCAAGGCAGTCCACGCCTCCGGGCAAATCGGCGCGGTGTTATCGCTCGCGAATTCGTCGCGCTCTCCGACCATCGTTGTGTGCTACGCGAGTTTTCCCGCCAAATCAATCACCATAAAAAGAGATTGCCTGACGGATCCGAGCCCTGGGCCTCCGGATTCCGCCAGGCAAATCTCCTCCACTTGCTCCTCAGAAATTGCCTGAAGCAATTTCATTTTCATTTCGAAAGCCAATCCTCTATTGGGTGTGTCTGGAACGTAATTTTTTTCTCCCGGCACGAGCAGCTGTTCCGCCTTTGCTTAACGCATTGCGCCGCACTAATTTTCGTGGATGAGGTCGCTTCAAAGCGAAATCGAGCAGCGCGGCAAAGAAATTTTCGAACTGGTCGACAGGCACCCTGAGTCGCTTTTCAGCAAAGCTGGGTTTTATCAGCGGCTGATGACGCTTTCTATGCGCGATGAGGAGTTAAAACTGCAATTGTTTCGGTTTGTGGATGTCCTTCCCTCGCTGCGCACCTCGAGAGAAATAGTGGAGCATCTTCGGGAATACCTGGCCGAAACGAACAATTCGCAAAAGATCTCCGCTCTTTTTGGCACCGGTATCCGGTTGGCAAGCTTTGTCCCCTGGATCAGCGGGCCCGTGTTGCGATGGAATGTCTCCGAGATGGCCCGCCAGTTCGTCGCCGGGAGAAATCCCAATGACGTCATGCGCACGTTGCAGAAGCGGCGCACCCAAAAAATCGGATTTACTGTCGATCTGCTCGGAGAGGCCGTCGTCAGTGAAACGGAAACGGACAAATATGTCGTCCGTTATCTGGATTTACTGGAGGGACTGGCACAACAAACTAAGGGCTGGACTGATCCGCTCAACAAGAATTCAGACCTGTTCCCGATTGTGAATGTTTCGGTCAAGATTTCGGCGCTCTATTCACAGATCAATCCGGCCGACCCTGCAGACGCGATCTCCCATCTCACGCCAAAGCTGAGGCCACTTCTTCGACGCGCGCAAGAACTAGGGGCCTTTATCAATTTCGACATGGAAAGCTACGCGCACAAAAATGTGACGCTCCAACTATTCAAAAGCATTTTCACCGAACAAGAGTTCAAGGATTGGCCGCATGCCGGAATCGTTATGCAAGCCTATTTACGAGATTCCGAGGCCGACTTACGTGACCTGATTGACTGGGGTCGCAGACGCGGAACGCGATTCGCTGTGCGGTTGGTGAAAGGAGCATACTGGGACTACGAAACTATGAAAGCGCGTCAGAACGGCTGGCGTCCGCCTGTTTACCTTCAGAAAGCAGAAAGCGACGCGAATTTCGAGAGCCTCACCCGATTGCTCCTGGAGAACGAATCCATTGTTACCGCTGCATTTGGCTCCCACAATGTCCGAAGCATCGCTCACGCACAGGCATTCGCGGACGAAGTGGGAATCGATCGAAGCCGCTTCGAGTTTCAATTGCTCTATGGCATGGCCGGACCAATCAAGCGAGCACTGGTGGATCTGGGTTATCGCGTCCGCGAATATTGCCCGGTCGGCGAACTGCTCCCCGGAATGTCGTACCTGGTCCGGCGCCTGCTCGAGAACACTTCGAATGAAGGATTTTTGCGAGCAAAGTTCTCCGAGAACGTCCCCGCAGAAGATTTATTGCGCGATCCATGCGAGATTCTACGCTCGAACCAAAACGGCGCTGCGCCGTCATCCAACGCTACGATAAATATGACCACAACCAGATCCAAGACACACCCCGATATGCCGTATGAAAATGCGCCCCTGACCAGCTTCGGGTTGCCTGAGAACCAGGAGAAAATGCGCGCTGCGCTACGGGACCAGCGAAAACAACTTGGTCGCAAAGTTCCTTTAACAATCAATGGCGAGAAAGTTTGGACCGATCAGATGTTTTCGTCGGTCAATCCAAGCCAGCCGGACCAAATCGTTGGGTACGCGGCTGAAGCTGGCATCCTCGAAGCCGAGCGTGCCGTCGCCGCGGCCCGGGCGGCATTCAACCAATGGCGTCGTACATCCTTTGAGACGCGCTGTCAATTATTGGAACGCGTCGCCGAGATTCTCGAGCGACGCCGATTCGAGCTCTCCGCGCTGGAAATTCTTGAGGTTGGCAAACCCTGGAGTCAGGCGGATGGAGACATCGCTGAAGCAATCGATTTTTGCACATTCTATGCTCGCCAGATGCGCAGGATCGGGCGGCCTCGGCTCACCCAAAATGTGCCAGGGGAAGAAAGCTACCAGCATTACTGGCCTCGCGGGGTTGCCCTCGTCATCGCGCCATGGAATTTCCCCATGGCAATCTTGTGTGGAATGGTCAGCGCCGCGCTTGTGACGGGCAACACAGTGATCATGAAGCCCTCAGAGCAGTCCGTGATCACCGGCGCAATGTTGATGGAGATTTACGAGGAAGCTGGTGTGCCGCCTGGCGTTCTAAATTTTCTCAATGGCAAAGGCTCAGTCATCGGCGCGCACATGGTTGACCATAAAGACGTTGATCTGATCGCCTTCACTGGGTCGCGCGAGGTGGGGCTGTGGATTTGGGAAACTGCAGGTAAAACGCGCGAAGGTCAGCGCGAGCTCAAACGCGTGATTTGCGAGATGGGCGGGAAAAACGCCATGATCGTTGATTCCGATGCCGATCTTGATGAAGCCATTGTCGATTCAATTTATTCTGCGTTCGGTTTTCAAGGTCAGAAATGTTCCGCGCTGTCCCGGCTCATCGTTCTCGAAGAGAACTACGACCGCGTGATTGAACGCTTGCTCGGAGCTGCCGCCAGTGTGCGCGTGGGCAATCCGGAGGATCCCAGCGTCGTGGTCGGCCCGGTAATTGATGAAGCGGCCTATCGGCGAATTCTGGATTACATCGAGGTCGGAAAAAGCGAAGCGACCCTCGCCTATCAGGCGAAGGACATGCCTCCACAGGGTTATTTTATTCCGCCTACGATTTTCACCGGGGTAAAACCAAATATGCGGATTGCGCGCGAGGAGATTTTCGGCCCGGTGCTCAGCGTGATGAAAGTGCGTGATCTCGATGAAGCGATCGAAGTCGCTAACAGCACCGATTACGCGTTGACGGGCGGCTTTTTCTCGCGGAGCCCGGCCAACATTGATCGCGTCAAAGCGCAATTGGAAGCCGGCAACGTTTACATCAATCGTGCGTGTACCGGCGCGATTGTGGGCCGTCATCCCTTTGGCGGATTCAAGATGAGCGGCAGTGGCACCAAGGCCGGCGGCGAAGATTATTTGCTCAACTTCCTTGTTCCACGCGTGGTGACCGAAAATGTCACACGCCACGGACTGGCACCGGAAAAAACACCCGAATACCGGGATGAATTCCTTTGGCCAAGGAAGGCGTAACGACCTGAACAAGATCGCTGGGCCGCTATTGATCCAGCGGGCGTCCCTTGACCAACAGCTTCACGACTGTGACCACCATGTACAGCACTGGCCAGGCTGACGTCAGAACGATTAGCGCAAAAACGGCCATTTCCCGGGCACGTTCGCGAGCAGCTTCAATGCGGAATTGGCGTCCCAGATTGTAAAAATTCCTGAAGCCGTATCTGTCTTCTCCATCGTTTGGAGAAAAATACCCACCATGCCACTGCCCGGAACCAGAATGAAAAGAGTAATCCGTATGCGGAAAGTGTGCCTTGCCGCCCCAGGAAGGACTCCTTGGTTTCATAACCAAAAACCTCGTGTCGGAACCGCCAACTATGATAACACGTTACGCAAACGAATCAGCCTGAAAATATGGTTCTTACCATCACTGCACAACTGCGAAAGATTAAAACGGGTGAACCAGAATGACCGCGTACCGCGCCGGTAAGCTTTTAGTCAGGCCGCTGCTTGGATGCGCTACGCGTGTTCATGTAATCCGGCGTGAAAATGCAAATCGCACCGGAGGATTTTTGCTGGCAGCCAATCACATCAGTCATTTCGATCCGTTCATCATTTCGACTGTGGTCAGACGAAAAATTGATTGGATGACCATGGCAGAATTTTTTCAGCCCGCAGCTATGGGATACCTTTTGCGTGCAATAAATGCATTTCCGGTAGATCGCGATCGCGCTAATCGCAAAAGCATCCGCACCGCCATGGAGCGCCTGAAAGAAGGACGCATCGTCGGTCTTTTTCCCGAAGGCGGGATTCGGGATGGCTCGCGATCGCTGCTTGAAGGCGCGCCATTGCGACCAGGCGCCTCCACGCTGGCCCAAATTGCAGGAGTGCCGGTTTTGCCTTGCGTCATCGTGGGTAGCGATCGGCTTTATTCAACCAGGCGCTGGCTACCAGCCGCCGGCGGCCGAACGCCAGTCTGGATGGCATTCGGAAATCCAATCTTGCCTGCTCCCGAACTGGGAAAGTCAGAGGCACGCGCGCGAATCGAATCTGAATTGGCTTTTTCATTCAAGAACCTCTACGCCGAATTGCGGCAAAAATTTCAACTGACACCGGACGATCTACCGCATGCGCCACGTGAACGAATAGCTGGGAAAGTCACTGCAAGGCGTCAAGTGGAGCGCACCGCTCGACACCCGGACGGTAATGGCAATGGCAAGGCCCGGCGGAACGGATTTCATCGCGTCAAAGCAAAGGGAATCGATGCTTTTCTGTGCGCTTCTCTCAATTTAATTCACACACGGCACCGGCTGAATGGGTCTAGCCGTACGGAGATGGCGCGGTATGTGGCGGAATGCGAGCGAATCACGGCTGACGAGTATTATGCCCCGCCGCAAGATAACGAACTGGGCAAAAGCCTGGAACGCGGATGCAGGACGATTACATGGCGCAGTCCTGTTGAGACTCGATTTCCGGCCAATAACTTTGCCCGCGCACACTTTTTCCCTACACACTCTCGTCGCACGTCGCCCACGGTTTTCATTTTGCATGCACTCATGTCTACCAGCGACAAGGGGTATCGGCGTTGCGCAGAACACTTCAACGAACTTGGCTGGAACGCGTGCCTGGTTCACCTGCCGTATCACTATTCGCGTGTGCCGAGGGGCTATTGGAATGGCGAGCTTGCGATCACCTGCGACCTAATTCGCAATGCCGAAGCATTACGGCAGGGCGTCACCGAAGTACGGCAATTGATGAGCGCCTTACGCAAACAGGGGACCGGAGAGTTCGGTGTGCTCGCCACCAGTTATGGCGGATGGATCGGAGCGCTGCTCGCGATGGTCGAGAGGGATCTGCGTTTCGTCGCGCTCATGGCCCCGATTGTAAACATCGATCATGCTATTTGGGAAAGCTCTGCCGCGAGATCCATCCGTCGCGAGCTTCGGCGAGCGAACATTGAGGCATCGCTTATCGCCCGGCATTTTCACCTGAGCTCACCGACGCACAACATGCCGCTATGTGATCCATCGCGGGTATTATTCGTAGCGGGCGAGTTCGATTGCATTGCACCCCTCGAAGAGCTTGAGAACATCCAGCAAAAGTGGCGGGGATCCGAACTGTTGCTGGTTCGGCAGGGCCATTTTGGATACCAAATGCTCGACGCCACAATCGCTCGACTGAAAGAACGCGGCTTCTAGCTGCTAATCTGAATCGGCTTCTCCGGTCGAAGATTCGCCGTGGTCAAAGGCGATGCCCATAACCGCTATTGAGGACAACGCATTCGATCGCGGAATCACTTTCCTATTCCAATAAACTCAAGGCTCGGCCCGAGATCGCCAAACGCCGCCGCGGCGAGGACGTTGTGACCTTCAACGGAAGCATGCCATCCATCGACAGAGTGAAGTAGTTCTGCGCGGCTCAGATCAGCGGTTGCCAGCGCATCCGAGTACCGCAATTGGACGTTGCCTTTGCTCGCGACGGTTCGATTCAGTTCGCCGACCATTGCGCACAAATGGTCATTCATCATCGTTGCCAGGCGAACGAGATTACAGCGGTATTCCGGCCGAAAGGAGACGAGGTATTTGTAAGTGGTTTTAATGTGCGGATAACGGGATGGATCCTGGCCTTGGGTCCGCTCGGCGATTTCGCGACCCTTGAAATAGGATTCGAAATTGATGAGGCCAAAAACGACAAGGGCGATGGCCTGACGTTGTGCCTGTGCGTGATCGATCAGGCGTCTCATTTGTCGAGTGAAATTCTCCCGAAACTGTTGGCTTTGCCGTTGTAAACGGTTTTCAGGCTGCTCCAGGTCAGTAGCTGAACACCGCCACGCCCAATCAACGTTATTGTGGCCTATTGCGATCAGGATCAAGTCCGGAAAACGTTTCATCGCCGTGACGTCGCTAATTTGTTCTGAGAAGTTGCGCGTCCGAAGAATTCGTCGGAAGAACTTCGTTCGTTCGCCTTCGCGATCGACGAGCGCACCAATACCCGCGCATTCGATGGCAACGAACGGAGTGAGTTCCTCCAGCCTTTTCGAAATGCTCCGGATACCACGTGGAGCCGACTTCGTATCGAGAAACCAGTTGTTGCCACAACAGGTGCGCCCGCGCCAAAAAGTGCTCCAGGGAGAGGAGACATAAATGCCCATACAGGCACTGTCGCCAAGCATGGCAACATGCGGCAGTCGCTCGATCAAATCGCCACCGTGAAGATTGCCGTTTCGATAACCTACATAGTCAGACTGGCGGCGCGATGCTGGATCACTAATCCGCTTCAATAAACTTTCGCTGACAACCCGGACAGCCTTCCGCATGAATGTGTAATTGCGATGGATCGTTCGCTATTAAAGTCGGCTTCATTTTATTTCAGCCAATTCATTTCTTCGAGCAAGCGTCGAAACTCCGGATTGTCTTTTGATAGTGCAGGCAACCACTCGCCAATCGGTTCGCGAAGCCACCATGCTTTGTCGCGCGGGGGAGCGAAGCGGTAACGATAAAGCCGCGCCCGAATGTAATGAGGAGGCTTATCCGGGAAAGGATTACTGGCGAGAAGGGACAACGTAGCCGGATCGTTATGCAAAAGTTTCCAAACAAAATGCAATGTCCATGGGTATTCACCAGGCGACGCCATGGCAGCAAACCAGATTTGCCAATCAATCCGCGGCTGGTACGGCGCGACGAAGGGCGGTCGCCGATAAGGGTCGCCGGGTTTGGCTTTGAATTCGTATTCCTTCCACCTGGTATCCCCAGTGATGACTGAATCACCAGTACCCTCGAAAATGATTTCGTCGCGTTCCCGCCCGACTGTTCCAAACGCTCCATACGTATTTACGAGGTCGAAAGGGTCGTAGGAATAATTCATCAACTGTCGACCCGAAACGAGATTCATTACGGGAGCGATGCTTAGGTAGAGAATCACAATCGACAACGCGATCGCTATGGTGTTGTTGATGCGGGCCGGCTCTGATTGTTGTGCTGCTCGTTCCGCTCGTTCAACAATTGCCTTCGGCAGAAAACGCCGCAGAAAAGTATCGTCGAAGCACGCCAGGAACGGAATGATGGTTAGGTAATTAAGGAACGAAAGATTACCGCTGATAATGAGAAAAACTTGAAACGTAACGAGCAAGACGCCTGCAACATGCCGGGCGCGTCGTGGACCAAACGAAAACCAAGGCACGATTAACTCAACGAAGTGGTTCCATGCTGTTCCGAATTTGTGAAACCAAAGAGGCGCAAAATGAAAGTATCGACTGATTGGATTGGGAATTGGCTGAGTTTCATAATGGTAATAAAGGCAGGTAAGATCGCGCCAGCACAGGTCGCCGCGGAGTTTGATTAAACCGGCGCCAATCATGATGCGAAAACCCAGCCAACGAAAAAGCCAGATGACGAGAATTGGTGGTCTACACCTCGGAAAAGGGCGGCCATCGAGCAAGGGGCAAAGAAAAATCGACAGGAAACCTGTCTCCAGCAGTTGGATCTCCCAGCCATAGCCGTACCAGATCTGTCCAACGTGCACGATGGACATGTACATCGCCCAAAGTGCAGCGAGCAGAATCGCGTTTGCGTAACCTCCGAGAACAACCAGCGATAAACCGAATCCGATCCAGGAGAAGATAGACATCGCATTGTCAGAAATGCCGAACCAAAAAAGCGTGGGCACGCGAAGCATCCCAGCAGTACGCGAACCGAGTTGGGCCTGGACGCTG
>DASREH010000160.1:0-28662 GCA_035652195.1 Candidatus Udaeobacter sp.
CTCAATGCGTGCATAAGATCGTGTCTCAAACCGGGATCGGCTGCCTGCGGATCGTGTTGTGTCTGAAGTTGTTCTTCATCGATTCCCACAAGTTCCTTGCGGCGGCGGGCATCTTCTCGAAAACAATTGTACGCGATCCGATACAGCCAGGTGGAGAAACGTGCTTCGCCGCGAAAACTGCGAATGTTTTTGTAGGCTCGGAGGAACGTTTGCTGCGCCAGATCGTCCGCGAGGGCAATGTCTGTCCGAGTAAGCTGACGAAGCAGACCGCGCACCGCGGATTGATGTCGTCGAACCAGCTCACCGAATGCATGCTGGTCGTCATCGACAAGAACTCGCGCGAGGAGGTCCGCATCAGTCAGCTCCACATCCGCAGATTACGGTACACGCGGCGGATTGTCTTTCTTTGTATCCAGCTTCCATACAAGCAAATACCCTACTCCAATCAGGAATGGGATGAGCCCGAGGGTCCACGCGCCACCCTCCCAATCGTTCACGGCGCCGAAGAACGCCATCAGGCCGATACCGATCATTGTCAGGACAACACCGCGGCGCAGATCAGAACGTTGCCGTTGAGCCGGTGGTGGATTCAACAATGCCTCGGGCACAGGCTGTCCTTTTTCGACCATCATGCGAACCGTCTTTTGAAGAGCGCGCGATCTCGAGAAACTGAAATACATAATCAGCCCGACGATCAGAACCGGCGCCCCAAAGACAGTTAACAGCGTGATGGCAACAATCGGAATGACGAACTCTGGAATATCGGAGTTTTTGCTATCGAGACGATTGAGTTCGTCCAGGTCCTTGTCGCCTATCGTTACACCAAAATGCTTCTTGTGCCTTTTTCTGATCGACTGCTCGATCTTGCTCGCGGGGGTAGAAGTCGCTGAAATAGCAGCAGTCGGCGCGGGGGTCGTCGCAGTGGGAGCCTCCGTCGGTGTTTGAGCAAAGGCGCCTGTCGCCAGAACGAGGGAACAGAGAGGAATGATAATGAATTTATTCATAGTGACTGATTTGACCGTAGGATGCATTTCGCAGCCATTTTAGATTCAAGTATTTCATTCTTCCGAGGAGAATTAAAGGTTGCGCCAACCGGACGGCTGGACATTATTTCTTTCCCTTTCCAGCTTTCGGCAACGCCACGGCTGGCGGGCAAAACTGCGGGTGTAGCTCAGTGGTAGAGCGTCTCGTTGCCAACGAGAAAGTCGCGAGTTCGACCCTCGTCACCCGCTCCAGCCCCGCAGGCTTTCGGGGTTGAAGCAAGTGCGCCACAGGCCGCCATCGCTTTTGAGAAATACCTGAAGTCAGATTCGCACCAGCTTTCGTGAGACGGCACTTTCTTTGGCAAAACTAATCATTAGGACGGGTTGAAATGCGACGCCTCCAGACCCTTTGGCGCAGGCGTTTTGCTAAAGCGGACAACATGTCAGACGCTACTCACAACAATGTATCAGTGGAGCAAACTAGCCGATCTGCATTGGTTTGCTGCTCACGAAAACGTTTTGCAATCGCAGGCGCAGGGGAAACTTGTGATCGTCGACAGACCCGGGCGCAAACGACTGCGACTCGAGGTTACATCCGCGTCCCAAAAACTTGCCGGGAAGCTTCTCAAAAAATTCGGTGGACACATCGAGAAATGGCCACGCAATTGGCTTAAACGATTTGTAAATCTTCAAAGATCAAAGCCGCTCAAGATCGGCCATCGCCTGGTAATTTCGGCTACGGTACTATCGCGTCCAAAACGAGCATCGGTTTCGGCAACCAATTACAAACTCAAAGGTTCTTCATCGCCTGCGCGACTCGCGATACCAGCGTCTGCAGCTTTTGGGACGGGAGAACATGCAACGACAGCAATGTCGCTTCGTCTTCTCGAAAACTTAACGCGAAACTGGGAGGAAGGCTGGTCCCTTGCAGATCTTGGAACCGGAAGCGGGATTCTTGCTTTGGCTGCAAAATGTTTCGGCGCGGGCCGCGTGATCGGCATAGATATTGATGCGAAGGCCATCTCGGTTGCGAAAACGAATGCTCGCGTCAACAAAATCAAGAAGGTCAATTTCCAAGTGGGTGATATACGGAATTGGAATCCAAGAGCGGGATGGGACCTTATCGCCGCGAATCTGTACAGCGAATTGCTCATCGAATTATTGCCGAAGCTGAGACGGTCGAACTGGCTCATTCTCTCGGGTGTGCTGCGCAGCCAGGAAGACAAACTGCTTGGTGTTCTCCGACGAAACGGCTTCGGGATCACAAGCGTGAAGCGCCGCGGAAAGTGGATCGCCGTGTCAGCTTATGGCAAGAAGCATGGAAGAGGCTCAGTTGTTCGTGTAAAAAACAAAATTTGCGCTCCAAAAGCGGCCAGCTAGGTTCTTCTGGCCTTTGCGGCTTCGGGTTCTCTGCAGTTCACGCGGTTTAATCACGAGCCGCGGCATAAACTAACACTATGGAGAACGAACAACTTGCCTACGTTGCCGTCACGCCATATTCGATGCGCAAATCGCGCACCGGCGGCATAGTGGGCCGCCTGATTTCGCGCACTGGACTCGATCTGGTCGGCGGACGCATGTTCGCCCCCAGCCGGGAGTTAGTGAGACGCTATGCCGAGACGATTGTTACGGAGGCAGATCCGAGCCATCGCGCGACACAAGAATCAATCCGCGACTACGTGCTGGAGAACTTTACCGGCACAAAAAATGGACAGCAAGCGCGCGTGCTATTCCTGATTTTTCGCGGCGCGAACGCTGTAGATAGAATTCATCACACCGTCGGACATATTCTGCACGAGCGCACCAGCGGCGAGACGATCCGCGATACGTACGGCGATTATATCACCGATGATTCGGGTAAGGTGACCTACTTTGAGCCGGGCGTGCTCGCCGCTTTCGATCCGAAGGCGGTGGAGCGGGATTTGAAGTTGTGGGCGGACTTTTCGGATTCCGACGGAGGAATCCTGGACCAGGTGGTCCACTTTCCTGCCGATGCGAAAGTCGAAAAGACTCTGGTTTTGATTAAACCCGACAACTTCAGGTTTCCAAATCTGCGACCAGGCGGCGTCATAGAGGTGTTTTCGCGCTCCGGACTCTCAATTATCGGATTCAAAGTTCATCAAATGAGCGTGGCACAAGCGGAAGAGTTCTATGGTCCCGTGCTGCCAGTTCTTGAGAAGAAGCTTGGGCCCGAGAGCGGTCGCGAAAACTGGGAAAGCATCGTCGAATTCATGGCCGGACGAAAACCAAGCGAATGCCCACCGGAACAACGCGACGCCGCTGGCACAGAAAAGTCGATCGCAATTGTTTACCAGGGCGTGGACGCCGTGCGTAAGATCCGCGACGTGCTGGGCCCCACTGACCCGGCCAAGGCGCCACCGGGATCCATCCGCAAAGAATTTGGCCAGACCATCATGATCAACGCCGCACACGCGTCCGATTCGCCTGAGAATGCCAAGCGCGAAATGGAAATCGTTCGTATTGACGAGAATAATTTCAAACCTCTGATTGAAAACTTTTACCGGCGCTCCTAGTTTGCGTTTCATTTGATCAATTCAATAACCAGCTCTATTCCCATGGAAATTTCCGAACGTGCGGCTCAACTGAGTCCTTCGCTCACCCTTTCAATCGATAGCAAGGCCAAGGCCATGAAGGCCGAAGGCATAGACGTCTGCGGCTTCGGCGCTGGCGAACCAGACTTCGACACGCCCGAACACATAAAAAAGGCTGCGATCGAGGCCTTGGAGGCTGGGTTTACCAAATATACTCCCAGTGCTGGGATTCCGGAATTGCGCCTGGCCATCGCGGAAAAATTGGCTGCTGACAACAATCTGAGTTATCGCGCATCGCAGGTTGTCGTGAGCAACGGTGCAAAGCACGCCTGTTACAATGCGATCCTCGCCACATGTCAGCCAGGCGATGAAGTAGTCATTCCAGCGCCTTATTGGGTCAGCTACCCCGAGATGGTCAGATTGGTAGGCGCCGAACCGGTCATTGTCCCAACAACCGAGCGCAATGGCTGGAAAATGCGCGCGGAAGACTTTGAAAATGCCATGACCCCCCGCACCAAGATGTTGATCATGAACACTCCCGGCAATCCAACGGGAGCGGTTTACACGCGCGAGGAATTACAGGCGATTGTTGATGTTGCCGCCGAAGAAGACATCTACATCCTTTCGGACGAAATCTACGAGAAACTCGTCTATGACGATGCAAAACACGTAAGCATCGCATCGCTCTCTCAGGCGGCGTACGACCTGACGATTACAATAAACGGCTTCAGCAAATCCTATGCAATGACAGGTTGGCGCCTCGGTTATCTCGCCGCGCCGGAAGCTGTGGCCAAGGCAGTCGATTCAATTCAAAGCCATACCGCATCCAACCCATCATCCTTCTCGCAGTATGGCGCACTCGCCGCTCTAAAGGGCGATCAACAGCCGGTGATCGACATGCGGGAGGAATTCGATATGCGCCGCAATTACATGTTCGATCGCCTCTCGAAGATTTCCAACATCACCGCAGTGAAACCACAAGGGGCATTTTACGTGCTTGTGAATATCAGCCAGCTTGGTCTGACTTCCCAAAACTTCGCCGATCGGCTGCTGAGTAAAGCAAACGTGGCAGTCGTTCCAGGGGCTGCATTCGGTGACGATCGTACCGTTCGACTCAGTTACGCTACCAGTATCGACGTGATCAAAAAAGGCCTGGATCGGTTCCAGGATTTTTGCCGAACCTTGTAATTGCAGATTGCAAAGTGCCGATTTCAAACTTTCGGCATCCTTGTCGCTAATCCGCAATTTTAAAATCTGAAATCCGCAATGGGGCAACTGGCGCTCATTCTACACGCGCATCTGCCCTTCGTTCGTCATCCGGAACAGGAGCATTTCCTCGAAGAAGAGTGGTTGTTCGAGGCGATGACGGAGAGTTACATCCCGTTGCTGCGCATGATGCAGCGGCTGATCGATGACACGGTGACGTTCAAGCTCACCATGTCGATCACTCCCACGCTCTGCGCGATGCTCCAGGACAAGCTCCTCTGCGAGCGCTACGTCCGGCATCTGGATCTGTTGATCGATTTCACCAGGCGCGAACGCCAGCGGAACCGCACTCATCCGCAGCTTCGCGAGCTTGCGGAGTTTTATCTCGCAATGTTTGGCGATACCCAGCGCTTTTTTGTCCAGGAGTACAAATCCGATTTGCTTACAGCTTTTCGTGAATTGAAAGACAGCGGGCAGTTGGAGATCATCGCTTCGGCGGCGACACATGGGTTACTTCCTCTGCTCCATTCCGAGGCAGCTGGTTCAGCGCAAGCGGCGCGCGCTCAGATTTTCATTGGTCGCGACGTTTATAGAGACGTTTTCAGTGCCAATCCGTCCGGTTTTTGGTTGCCTGAATGCGCTTTCGGACCCGGCCTCGATACAATTCTGAAAGAGGCCAATGTTCGCTGGTTCGTTCTCGACGCGCACGGTTTATTGTTCGGAACCCCGCCGCCGAGCCGGTCGATTTACGCGCCATGCTATACTTCAGCGGGACCCGCGGCTTTCGCGCGCGACAGCAACACAAGCCGCGAGGTTTGGAGCGCAAAGGGCGGTTACCCTGGGGACCCTGCTTATCGTGAGTTCTACAGGGATGCAGGCTTCGACCTTCCGCTTGAACACCTGGGTCCAGTCACTCAGGGTACGCGAAAATTTTCCGGCATAAAATATCACCGCATCACTGGAGCCGGCGATGAGAAGGACTTTTACGACCCGATTACCGCCGAAAAAGTTGCGGGGAACCAGGCACTTCATTTTGTTCAAGAGCGTCGGCATCAGATGCATGAAGTCGCTGCCGCAGGATTCGCTCCCATCGTGGTCGCGCCTTTCGATGCCGAATTGTTTGGACACTGGTGGTTCGAAGGCCCCCGTTTTCTTGAATTTCTAATTCGCGAAACTGCAAAGCAGCGGGATTTTCATCTTTCCACACCGAGTGAATACCTGTTGACGAATCCGACGCAGCAAGTCATCGACCCGGCAGCTTCAACGTGGGGCGAAAACGGCTACTTTGAGGTGTGGCTCAACCCAACCAACGCATGGATTTATCCGCAACTGCGCGTAGCGGCACACCGCATGAGTGAAGTTGCAAACAATTACGCGCAAAATTGTAAGCCACTGGATAATCGCGTGCTCAAGCAACTTGCCCGTGAACTTCTGCTGGCTCAATCCAGTGATTGGGCGTTTTTGATCAAGACAGGGAGCGCTCGCGAATACGCAACGAGCCGCACGATCGAGCATCTTTCACGCTTCAATCGCTTACACGAACAGCTTGTTGCGAACAATGTCGAGGAAGAATTTCTTCGGGACTGCGAGTTCCGCGACAATCTGTTCCCAAATGTGAACTGGCGTTATTACATCCCAGCGACTTGTCATTCGGAATGAAGTCGCGGAATCTCTGGCTGTTTTTCCATAGCTTGTTTTTGATCAAGATAGAGATGGCTCGACACCGCTCGATATGACAGCAAAAGCCATGATTTTAACGGCGATAGCATTGGGAGCCTCTGCTGTTCTCGCACAAGAATCCCCACCACCAACAGCGACGCCAACAGAGGCAGCCTCTCCGGTGTTCTCAGCGTCCCCGGTGTTCTCAGCCGCTCCGGACGAGTCTGGCACGCCTGTACCCACACCCAGGCAGACGCCGTCGCCTTCGCCTGTCAGAAGCGTCCGCATCAGCTTTGTGCCGCCGCCATTAGAAGGCAGGATCAGCCTTGGAATTTACGACACGAAAGGCAAACTGGTGCGCGTTTTAAACCGGCAATCACCGTTGGACCAATTTAAAATCGGCGCGGACTCATTGGTAACACAATGGGACGGAAAAAATGACCATGGCGAGGATTTGCCGCCGGGAACGTATCACGCGCGTGGCTATTTGGTCGGTACACTTAAGGTGCAAGACATAAGCCAAACAGCAACGTCGCCTTCAGAGAACAATGGTACCACCGTCAGAGTTAAGTTGACGCCGAATCCTTTGGACAACGACCAACGTGCAGTCATCGAGTTGTCTGGGGGCTTCGACAGTGGCGGAAGTTTTTTGAAGACGACCGACGACCTGCCATTGTTCAGTGTAAACGAATCACCAAATTTGGTTCACGTATCGATAACGAAGGTTGGAGACAAATCCATCGATGTCCGGCAGACCGATGGCGCCTCTTCCCGCCTGTTTCGCGTTTCAAATGTGGATCAGATAATGGCTTTCGACTGTGGCCAATTCGAATTGAAATGAGCTTTCGGGCGGTTGGGATGCCGCCGCTGCTACAAATCTGGCTATTCGAGAGAATCTCTGCTAGTTAAACGCCGATGCCCGCTCCCGAGTTTCAACATACAGTCGCCAAGAGCGCCAGCCTTAGCGGCACCGCCCTGCATACCGGTGACAAGGTTACACTGAAATTGCAGCCTGCCCCGGTAGACCACGGAATTAAATTCAAACGCAAGGATTTGCAGGACGAGCCGACGATCGATGCGAAGATCGAAAACCTGAAAACAGTTGAGCGCGCTACAACGATCGGTGAAGGCTCCGTGCGTGTGCATACAGTGGAACATATCCTGTCCGCGCTGTCGGCAATGGGCGTGGACAACGCCATCGTGGAGATGGACGCAAATGAGCCCCCGATCGGTGACGGAAGCGCGCAGCCGTATGTTGACCTCGTCAGAAGAGCTGGTGTGACCGCTCAGGAAGAGCCACGGAAGTTTTTCGACGTGCGCGAGCCAATGCACGTTGAAACGAAAACCGGCGCGCTTCTTGTTCTCCTGCCCGACAACAAATTTCGAATCTCGTGTACGCAGGCCGGTCCTAACAATCGGTTCACGCAATTTTTATCGATGGAAGTGACGCCGGCGTTTTTCGAACGCGAGATCGCTCCGGCGCGAACTTTTGTCTACTACGAAGATGTTAAACCGCTCATGGACAAAAACCTGATCAAGGGCGGCAGCCTCGAAAACGCGATTGTGGTAAGAGGCGACGCAGTTCTTAGCAAGGAGCCGTTGCGGTTCAACGATGAATTCGTCCGGCACAAGATTCTCGATATTATCGGCGACCTCGCCCTGGTTGGCCGTCGCATCCGAGGCCATGTGGTCGCTGTGAAACCGGGCCACGCAACCAACGCGGACCTGGCACGCTTGATTGTCCGAGAACAGACACGCAGAAGCGCACTGGCTGCGCCGCGCACAATTCCAAGCGGCGACGGGGGTCTCGATCCCGATCAAGTAATGGAAATTTTGCCGCATCGGTTTCCGTTTTTGATGGTGGATCGGATTATCAGTTTCGAAGCCGAAACCAAATGCGTCGGCGTCAAAACGGTCACGATTAACGAGCCGTTTTTCCAAGGTCATTTTCCGGGGCATCCGGTGATGCCGGGGGTGATGCAAATCGAAGCCATGGCGCAGGTAGCCAGCATCCTGCTGTTCAAACTGGCAAAGACCACCAGCCGTATTGGATACTTTATGAGCGCAGATGCGGTGAAATTTCGAAAACCAGTGTTGCCAGGTGACACGATTTTCGTTCACGCCGAGCTGACAAAATCGCGTGGCGAGAGGCTGGCCAAAGCGAAATGCCATTGCGTTGTGAACGATGCAGTCGTTTCGGAGGCCGAATTGATGTTCACGTTCCTCGATAAATGAGCGACGTGCAGATCCATCCCACAGCAATCGTCGATCCATCGTCCGAGCTCGGCACAGGGACCATCGTGGGGCCGTATTCCATCATTGGGCCTGATGTTGTGCTCGGGTCCAACTGCTGGCTCCAGCATCACGTTACGCTTTGCGGTCCAATGAAAGCCGGCGGAAAAAATCGGTTCTATGCCTATTGCTCTGTCGGGCAGCAGACGCAGGATTTGAAATATCGCGGCGAACCGACATATCTGGAAATAGGCGACGAAAATACCTTTCGCGAATTTGTGACTGTACATCGCAGCACAACAGCCGAAGGCAAAACGCGAATTGGTAATCACGGGAATTTTCTGGCGTACAGCCATATCGGGCACGACTGCACCGTGGGAAATCATGTGATTTTTTCCAACAACGGAACTTTGGGCGGCCATGTCCAGGTCGGAGATTACGCCGTCATGGGCGGTCTCACAGCGGTGCATCAGTTCTGCAGGATTGGCAGGTTCGCCATCACCGGTGGCTGTTCGAAAATCGTTCAGGACGTTCCGCCGTTTATGATCGCTGACGGCAATCCGGCTGAAATTCGCGGCGTAAATCTGATCGGCTTGGAGCGCAAGAACTACCCAACTGAAAGCGTGAAACTGATCAAGGAAGCGTTCCGGCTGATTTATCGCTCAAAATATAACACGCGCCAGGCAATCGAAGCCATGCAGAAAGAGTTACCTCAAGCCGAGGAAGTCACTGAAATCATCACGTTCATCGAACAAAGCGAGCGCGGAATTATTCGCTGACCAATCGATCGCCTCCAGTCGTAAATTTCCGCGAACAATACAGATCGTCATCGATCAAAGTTTCGCAGCATTCAAGTCGCCACAGGCGTATTCTCACCATCCGGATGGTCAGCACGCACACTTTGTTCTCGAAAAACGCCCTGCTGGTTGGTTTATCCTGCCAAAGAGGGAGGCCAAGATAGAGTGAAACGCCGAACTTCACCCAGACACACAGCTTTTTAGATGCCCGTCGTCCTTGCCTTACTGCGAATTAAGAATCTTGCTCTTGTAGAAGAGCTCGAATGGCAGATAAGCCCCGGTTTTGTAGCAGTGACTGGAGAAACGGGCGCAGGCAAGTCGATTATCATCGGTGCGCTCCAGCTTTTGCTGGGCGAGCGCGCAGACAAATCAGTCATCCGCACAGGAGCCGACCTCTGCACGGTGGAAGCAGTTTTTGCCGGAAAAGAGCTAAAAAGATTAAATCCGATGCTTGTCGAAGCCGGAATCGAACAGAATGACGAGGAGCTGATCATTAAGAGGAGCTTCTCGGCCACCGGCGGTACACGCCAGTTCATTAATGGTTCGCCGACCACACTCTCCGTCTTGAAAAATCTCGGCGATCAGCTTGTGGACCTTCATGGCCCGCACGATCACCAGTCGTTACTCTCGCCTGAGACGCAATTGAGTTTGCTTGATTCTTTCGCGCGCAGCGAAACACGACTGACTGAATATCGAAATTACTACCGGCAATTGCAGACATTGCTCAGTGAGCATGCCGCACTCAATACAGCGGAAACAGCGCGAGAACAGGAACTGGAACTTCTTCGTCACCAAACTGCGGAGATTGCAGCGGCTAATCTTGTCCCCGGCGAAGAAGAAGAAATCGAAAATCATTACAAGCTGGCAAGCAGCAGCAAGCGGTTAATTGAGCTGGCCAGCACCATCGCTCACAAGCTCTCGGAAGCAGATGGTTCCATCCTTTCTCAACTCGCGGAGACGCAGCGCCTGCTGCGAGACTTGGAGAAGATCGACAGCTCGATTGCGCAATTTTCATCCGCGCATGCTGCGAGCGTTGTCGAGCTTTCGGAAATTGCGCGAGCGCTTTCGACCTATGCCGAGAAACTAGACCTGGATCCGCAACAACTGGCTTCGCTGGAGCAGCGAGTTTCGCTTTTTGAGACTTTGAAGCGGAAATATGGCGGCTCGATCGCCGACGTGATCGCGTTTGGTCGACGCGCAGCGGAAAGACTGCAAAAAATAGCGGGGCGCGACGCCGAGCTGGAGCGACTCGCAAAAGAGATTGAGGATGTTCGCGCGCGAATGAACCGCGCCGGCGAAGCGCTGCGGAAACTCCGACAAAAAGCCGCACCGAAACTTTCTCAAAATATTCGACATAATCTTCGCGATTTGGGATTTCGACAGTCCGAGTTCGAGATAAGAATCGGCGCGCTTAATGAGGCGCATCCGGCCGGGTTCGACACGGTGGAACTGGTTTTTTCGCCCAATCCAGGCGAACCGTTGAAACCGCTTCGAGCAATCGCTTCAAGCGGCGAAATCTCTCGTTTGATGCTGGCGATTAAATCAGCGTTGGCAGCGCACGATGAGATACCCCTGCTGGTGTTCGATGAAATTGACACCAATGTCGGAGGAGAAATCGCGCGGGCCGTTGGAGCCAAAATGCAGGGATTGGGCCGCGATCATCAGCTCATTTGTATCACGCACCTGCCACAGGTGGCTGCAACTGCATCTTCGCACTTCGTGGTAACAAAGGACGTTTCGCGAGGGCGCACGTTTTCCAGTTTGCGCGAAGTGACTGCGAAAAAGCGTCAGGAAGAACTCGCCCGGATGCTCGGTGGAAAGAGTGAATCAGCACTCAAGCTCGCTGCGAGTTTATTGCAGGAGAAATGATTATGATGCAGAGGCAGCCTTGCCAGCCACATGTCCGGCCAGTCCACAAAGTGGAACCCGGTTCATTTCATCACTGTGCCAAGCGGCAGGACGGTCCTTCCGAAAATTTCATTCAGCACCTGCGCTAGTGCGGCGTAGATGGCAGAGAAACCGCAAAAGATCCCCTCATATCCCGTGAAATGTTTAAACGCCGGGCTGGCATTGGTGAAGTAACCAATTGCGAGAAGAAAAAAGAGAATTGTCAGAGAACCAAAGACAACTTGTCCTGCAACATGTAATCGCAATGTGCCGATAAACATGACAGCGGTAAATAAACCCCACATCGCCAGGTAAGCAGCCATGGCTGTATCGTTTGACGGCGCCGCCCAACCCAGTTTTGCCAGAATGATCAACACTACGAGTGAAAACCAAAACAGGCCGTAGGAAAGAAAGGCAGTGGTAGCGAATGTGTTGCCTTTTTTCCACTCCATGACACCTGCAACAATCTGGGCAGCGCCCCCGTAGCAGATTCCCATTGCCAGAATCATGCTGTTTAGCTCGTAGAAACCGGCGTTATGCAGATTCAACAGCACAGTCGTCATACCAAAACCAAGCAAACCTAGCGGGGCGGGATTTCCGGTCGTGTCCTTGATTTGAGTCAGAGATTCATTCATGGCACGAACAGTCTGGCGAAAGAAGGTTCGAAAGCGCAATAACAATATAAGTCCGCGCAAAAACGCGCCGCCCTAACGATTTAACTTGTCGGCGCACCGTCGCCGAAACTATCTTCTCTGTTTTCTGTATGATTCAGCGAGATTATCTCATCATCGGCGGCGGTATCGGTGGCGCCAGCGCCTGCGAAGGAGTCCGCCGTCACGACAAGCGCGGGAGCGTAACGCTGGTCGGCAGCGAAGTATTTCCTCCTTACAAACGCTGGATGCTTTCCAAGGAATTTTTGCGGGAAAAAGATCCGCAGCCCAGGAAGTTATTCGAACCTCATGAGTCTTGGTACGAAAAGCACAGGATTGAGACGCGCTTCGGCACGATGGTGACTCAGTTCAACATCGATCGTCGCCTGGCGGTACTTGCGAACGGCGAAAGCATTGAGTTCAACAAAGCATGTCTCGCCATGGGCAGTCGTCCGGTCCGCCCAATGGTCGCAGGAACAAGTCTCGGTAACGTGATTTATCTGCGAACGATTCGCGACACTTTCGCTCTCAAGGAAATGGCAAACCTTGAGAAAGGCATCATGGTCGTCGGCGGTGGATTACTGGCCTGTGAAGCTGCAGCCAGCCTGCGGATGATGAAACTCAAGGTCGGTCTCATGCATCGGGATTCCTTTTTGTTAAACCGCTATATCGATCCGGAAACCGGCGCGTGGCTCACGGAGTATTTCGACAAACATGGAGTGACCCTGTCGATGGGTGAAAGCCTGAATGGCTTCGAGGGCAAAACAGTTTTGCGGAATATCCAGACGAAAAGCGGCAATCGATTCCCGGTAGGTCTCGCGGTGGTTGCGTGCGGCGCGGAACCGAATCTCGATCTTGTTCGAAACACTCCGCTGTCCGGACCGCATGGGTCGCCTGTTACCGAATATCTGGAGACAGAAGAAAAAGGGATTTACGCTGTAGGCGACCTGGCATTCTACCCCGATCGAATAATGGGAGGCGTGCGGCGCCAGACACATTGGGAGAATGCCAAGAGTCAGGGACTGGTCGCAGGCGCGAATATGACGGGCAAGAAACGCATTCGGTACGAACAAGTCCCTTATTTTTGGACAGAGATGTTCGATTTGCGCATGGATTTTGTCGGCGATTTCAGTGCACTGCCGACGCGCGTCGATCTTGACGGCAATTACGCGAAGAAAAAATTTACCGCGCGGTATTACCAGGGAGACAAGCTCCGCGCGCTCCTGCTCTGTCAACAAGCGTCGCGCGAGGTGGACGCGGCGAAAGCTCAGCTACGGCAGGCTCAAGGCAAGTGAGCGGCAGCGGCGCTTTGTTCTTCGTGTAGCGCGAAGGCGCGGCTTCTCATTCGCAGCCTTTGGGCAGCGCCTCAGCCAAACAATAGCTGCCAATTGCCGGTGCTGAACGCACGATTCATGGGAGCACCGAGCCGCGCTTTTAGCGAACGTTCCGCGGCCGGTTAAAAAATCTGTGACGGTGCTCCGCGCTGTTATCTTTCTGCACCGTCAGCGCTAGCATCGGCTCTACCCTCTGACCGAACTCAACCTGCATCGCGCGCGTACCAATCGACCTTGCGTGTCACATACATCACGATCGCCAATACGATGAACAGTGCGATTGCACCCATAAGCAAGGCGTAATCTTGCTGACGCAAAGTGATGTAAAGAAAGGTGTAAACGCCTGCCAGACCTGCGCCAATCATCAGCGTGCGCGCACCCCCGCCCAGGAAAAATCGGCAATACCAGGTAATCAAGGCAGTGGATGCGATCGCCGCGATCAAATAAGCCCAGCTAAAACCAATGAATTCCGAAATCGAGAGGAGCAGGAGATAAAACAGGCACAGGGCCGCGCCGACCATCAGATATTGAAATGGATGGATTTTCTGCCGCGCGGTGACTTCGAATAGAAAGAAGGTCGTAAAAACGAGCACAAGAAAGAGCACACCATATTTAATCGAGCGCTCGACGTAGCGATACGCGTCCAAAATCGACAGGAGCTGAACACCGAATCGCGAATTCGTCACCGAAGGAACAGTAAAACGTTCGTTGCCGGCCCGACTCGTCCACGATTGCGGATAATCGCGGCCATAATATGAGACTCTCCATTTCGCATCGAACCCATCAGCACGCACCGATCGGTCCGCCGGCAAAAACGCACCGCGAAAAGCGGGATCGGGCCAGTTGGATTTTAAAGTGGCCTCGTTCTGAACTCCAAACGGCGCGAAGTAGATTCCTTCGCTTCCATTAAAATCCAGTGGAATGGAAAATTGAATTTGGGTCGCAATAGGCTGGTCGCTGCCCAGGAACGCCGTGGCGCCGGTGGTGTATCCGGGAACTTGTGAGCCCGGCAGCAAAGCGTGTTTGCTGCCAGCCCAATCAAGCATCAGTGCTTCTCGTGTCCCCCGGAGGTCGTTCACCGCAATGGTGACAAACGCATCTTTCCACTGCACGTCTCGCAGATCGATTTTTAAGGGCCCAAAGTCGGGCGGCGCAAACGCGCCATCCAACTTCACCTGGGCGCGAAAAACTGCCGCATCGTAAATGCCACGATGCAACATCTGCGTTCCGACGTCGCCAGTGATGTGAAGTGTTTCGGGAAGAAAATATGCAACCGCGGTGCCGTTCTCTTCTACTTCCCGGCGCTCCATTTTTCCATCAGGTGCAGCGACATCCTTGATGGTCTTGAATTTGTACTGGTAAGGGATCCCAAGCACCGGGCCAATCACACTTTGTTCCCCACCCCAGGACGACGTAATATCGGCCACGGCTTCATTTCGCCGCTGCAATCGTTCCCTCAACACGCCGGTAATCATGGCGAGCGGGATCAGGAGCACGAGAACGAGCGCCCCTACCCCCAGCAGCTTGATCATGGTGCTATACCGCTTGCCGAATGATGGCTGCGTTTTCGGCAGGGGCGGCGGAGCTATTTGGCCTTCAGGCATGCCGCGATGTTGAATCAGAGAAAGGCAATCACGTCAACGTCCTTATTCCGTGGGGGATCGCTTACTGATTCCAGATAGGGCCAGTTGTTCCTCTAACGGACTCGAGAACGTCGTCGAATTTGCGCCGCTTCACGCATGAAATGGGGATTTCGCACTAATTTCGTCGCATTCTGCGGATTTGAATCGCTCCGAACAAAAAATGATAAACAATCAATCAGCCGCCTGCCGCGCCAGTTGATTAATTCCTGGCTGACGCAGTGTAACCCAGCCTGCGTGCACAAGGACCGAAAAACCTCAGCGCTCATCGTTGGATTGCGGTGATGTTCCCAGTCGAGAATTTTCAGCTTGCGAAGCAGTTTACGCATGAACTGCGGAAGCCGTTCCGAAAACGACCCGGCATAGGCCTTGAGGTTGGAATGATGAATGAAACCTTTGCCGCCGACCTTTAATATTCTTTGCAGTTCGTGCAGGTACGCTTCGACAAGTTCTCGGCGCAAATGCACAAAGGAGTCGAAACTGAAAACAAAATCCACCGAAGCATCAGGGATCATTGGCAATGATCGGCCATCGTTGAGCTCACAGCGCACACGCGAGTCCGCTGCGAAACGCTGGCGACATGCCTGGATACACTCATCGGACGCGTCAACAGCCCAAAGTTGCTGGCAATAATCCTTCAGGTAATGCGTCCACCGCCCAAATCCCGGCGCAATCTCCAAGATTGTACCGGTTGGCAGGCAATGCTGAATGCGTGGAAGAATGGTGCCGGACCATTGCGCGGCAGAAGTACCCCAGGGTTCAGACCATTCCTCGCCTGCATCTTTCCAATCGTACTTGGTTGACTGGGTCCGCATAGCTGTTTTGGCTAAAGCGTGGCTGGGGCCGGAATCGAACCGGCGACACGTGGATTTTCAGTCCATGATTCTCACGATGGAAAAATCCGCACAATTTACTTTACATGACGGATTCATGACGCCTAAAGTTACGGAAACAACACTACAACAACATGAAAAAAGATACACGATGCGAGTTTCCGCTCACGACCAAAAAACGCGGTGTGGAAGTGAAGATTTACAAAGGAACCAACCGTTTCAAACGCAATGGCAGCGATTACAGCTACGACGTTTTCACGGTCAGCTACATCGGCTCAAACGGACGCGAGCGAAAGAATTTCTTCGATTTGGACAAAGCGAAACGCGAAGCGGGGAAGATCGCGGACAAGCTCGCCGGGTTCGACGCAGACAGCCTGAGACTCACAGGCGACGATGCCCGGCGATACCTGGAGGCGAACGAAGCGATTGCGGCGAGCGGCTCCGGCCTGCCGCTCCATGCCGTGGCGCACGAATACGCCAGAGCGCGGGCAATACTTGGCGATGACAATATTGTAGAAGCGTGCCGCTACTTCCGAAAGCATGTAACGCCCGATCTTCCGTCAATCACAGTGGCAGAGGCAGTGCAAAAATTTTATGAGGCAAAAAAAGCAGAGGGACTCAGCCCCGCGTACTTGAAAGATATTTTGACGCTGCTTGGCAACAAAGAGCTTCGCCGGAATTTTGCTCAACGCGAAGTTCGCCGGAAACACGAGCGCAAAGGCAGCGGCTTTGCCGATGACTTCCACTGCCCGCTCGCCAGCATTCAGCCGGAAGATTTACGCGAGTATCTTAACGGGAAAAGCGTCGGCCTCGTTTCACTGGACAACCGACGCCGAATGCTCGTTGTGCTTTTCAATTGGGCGAAGTCGCAAGGTTGGTTGCGCAAAAATGAGGAAACGGCTGCGGATGCGCTCGGAACATATAAGATTAAGCAGCGCGAGGTTGAGATTTATACGCCAGCGGAAATCTCACGATTGCTCAACGCGGCTGAGTCGGATTTTCTGCCATACATCGCGTTGATTTGTTTCGGCGGTGTGCGCCGTGAAGAATTGCACAAGGGTCTTTCATGGGACGCGATCAATTTTGAGCGGGGAACAATCACTGTCCCGGCCGCAATCGCGAAAACGGGACGGAAACGAAAAATCGTGATGGCCGAAAACCTTTCGCAGTGGCTTGCTCCATATCGCATGAAGTCCGGTCCGATCTTCGCAAAAGACCCGCGCAAGCGAATTGCGAAGGTGGTAAAAGCATCCGGCGTGAAGTGGAAGCGCAACGCATTGCGTCATTCATTCGGTTCGTATCGCATGGAGCAAACGAAGAATGAGGGACAAGTGGCCCTCGAAATGGGAAACAGCCCGAAGGTGGTCAAAGATCATTATTTCGAGATCGTGGATGAACAGGCGGCGCGGGAGTACTGGTCAATCAAACCGACGCGCCGCGACCGGAAGATTGTACGCCTTGCTTAAAAGACAAATTCGATGCCCAGACCGGATATCAGCGACCAGCTCGAAAGGTTTCCGTGGCGTATAGGGGTACTCGGTGTCGACGACCGCTAACGAAGCGTGGGGAAAGCGGCCTTGGCCGACTGTCCGGAAATGTTCGGAAAAATAGTTTGCGTTCTCGCGTTGTTCGCTAGAAGATAAACGCCGTAAGCCTGCCGCATGTTGGGCGGGCCCATATGAAGCATGACTCATAACGTCATGCTTTTTTTTTGGCATGGCGGGATGGGTCGGCTTGGGAATTAGAACCGAATCGACACTATGCCTAACGAATCACCGACAAACGGCGCAGAGCAGCCAGTGACGACGCGCCAACTGGCCGCACACCTTCAGATCACAACGCGAACGCTGGCGACGTATCGCGCAAAGCGGTTGATCCCGTTTTGGAAAATCAACCCGCGAAATTTCCGGTACCGGATTTCCGATGTCGAAAAGGCATTGGCAAAATGAACTCGACGCGCGGGATAACTTCGGCAGAGGCCGCAATGATCGACGGTCATGAGCAGGTGTTGCTCTCGGCTTTGATGAATGGGGCGCGTGAATTGCCAATTGCACCGGAAGATTTTTCGTCACCGCCAAATCGGAAACTTTTCGAGTGCCTCACCAATTTGGAGAATCGAAGCCTCCTCGCTCTGACCGATATGTTGCGCGCAAACGGTCAACTCGAAGCTGTTGGCGGCGTTGGGCGCATCACTGGGATTTCCATGCTGCCACATGATCCAGACTCTTTCGAATACGCGCTTGACTGTGTTCGGGAACACTCACACCAACGACGCGCTGCTAAAATTGGTGACGCGTTGCGCAATGGAAGCATCACGCCAGAAGATGCGGCGGCGGAGCTTAATTCGTTCAATTCGTCACATCGTAACGGTGAAAATCAATCAGTTGAGGATTTTCCGGAGCCGATTTCGGAAGTCGCATTCTACGGTCTTGCTGGTGAGATCGTTCGCCGGATTGAGCCGCACACGGAAGCGGATCGCGCGGCGTTACTGATCCAAACCCTGGCTGCATTCGGGAGCGTGATTGGTCGCAACGCGCACGCAATAGCGGACGGTGCACGACATTCGATGAATGTGTTCGCGGTGCTCGTGGGCGAAACTAGTAAGTCGCGCAAAGGCACGAGCCTCAATCACGTATTGCGCATCTTCGAGCGCGCCGATGAACAATGGAGCCAGAATTGCATCGGTCACGGCTTATCATCGGGCGAAGGCGTGATCTGGGCCGTTCGTGATCCAATCACTAAAACGGTCAAAAACAAAAAGACCGGCAACTACTCTGAAGAGATTGTCGATGCCGGTGTGAGCGATAAACGCCTCTGCGTTCAGGAGGGCGAATTTGCGAACGTGCTCAAGGTAATGTCACGCGAAGGCAACACCTTGTCCCCGGTGATTCGTTCAGCGTGGGACAGTGGCAATCTTCGCTCGATGACAAAGAACAGCGAAGCGCGAGCGACTGATGCACATATTTCGATCATCGGTCACATCACTCGCGATGAGTTGCGCCGACTACTGACCGAGACTGAAGCGGCGAACGGCTTCGCTAACCGGTTCCTATTTTTGGCGGTGCGTAGGTCAAAGTGTTTGCCCGAAGGTGGCAATCTCGACGCCGAAGATTTCAATGGTCTGGTGATACGACTGCACCAGGCAATCGAGTTTGCGCGGAATGCCGGGGAAGTGACGCGAGACAATCAAGCGCGCGAACTGTGGCGCATCGTATACCCGGAATTGTCAGAGGGTAAGCCCGGACTTCTCGGAGCGATTACTGCGAGGGCAGAGGCACAAGTGCTCAGATTATCCTGCATCTATGCATTGTTGGATCACTCAACCACAATCACACTCGATCATCACCGCGCAGCACTGGCGGTCTGGAATTACTGCGAGCGATCTGCGAAATGGATTTTCTCAACTGCCACAGGCAACTCACGTGCCGACCGCATTCTGATGGGATTACGCATCGCGGGAAAAAGTGGAATGACGCAAACAGAAATCAGCGAACGCATCTTCAACCGAAACGTTTCGAGTCGTGGCTTGTCCGATGCGCTACGCATCCTGCAACGGTCTGGAAAGGCCAAGTGCATCAAAGAATCAACTGGCGGAGGGCCTCGAAAAAGATGGATCGCACGATGACCAGTTACCCCTACGAAAAGAACGAAAAGAGTCCACGCTTTGGCGAAGTCAATTCGTTCAATTCGTTCAATTCGTCAGCCCGCAAGTTACCAACCGAGCGGCAACTGCGGCACTGGATCAAGCTATTGGGTAGCGCGACTACGCCCGAAGGCGTCCGCCGTTTTCAAAGATATACGCGCTGTCTGAGCAACCGATTTTCAACATGAACAATTTGCGCCGTTCCGATACACATTGCCTGCCGCTGCCGTACCCGCGCACAGCGGTCTGCTTTCGGGGACCGGGGCGGCGCTTCTCTCTTTCAGGGTGTGCGGGTGTGGTGCGCCCGCCAAATGTGTCACCACCGCTTTTGCGGGCATGTCATGAAGTACCGCGCCCCCTAGAAACCCAAAAACCCCAAAACTGAAAGGAAAACAAAAACCGTATGACAACACCTGAAATTAAGATCGGATGGGACCGCAACACGCGACCCCAATACGAGAAACATGACCGCAATCGAAAGTATGTAGCCGTCAACGATGATGATGCTCAACGCCATCTCACATCGCTTTTGAAATCATGCAGGAAGGCGGCGACCGATGGCGGCGGCGATTTGTTCGCCAAGGCGCTCGATCAATTTTTCGACTGTGGCGTCAACTGCTTGCAACCGCCACTGCCTGAGTTACCCAAAGCGCCAGAACCAATCAAAGACGTTTTCGGCAATCCTTTGCCGAATCCTCACGTAACCGGCGATCTGCAAGGCCAAACGATCTTGATGCAGCACAGTCCGACGCTGGCGAGCTTTTACAAAAATCTCGCCGAATCACCGTGGCAAGCTTGGAAAGCATGGGAAGATGAAAAGGCGCGAATCGAGCAAATCCGCCGGTTCACATATAATTCAGAGATTCACGCCGTAAATCCGTACGCAGATCCGAAAGCCAGTAAAACTCAATTGGCGAAATTCGAGAAGGAGCACCCCGACTGGATGACTGAACGCTGCAAGGCGGAAGCCCAGCCAATCGCTTTTCCCTTTAGGAATACGAAAAACTTCAATCTGACAATTGCTGGCAAGATCGCGCGCAATCCAATCATCGGACCACTATTTGCCGAAATGCAACAACTGGAAACCGATTACGTCGAACAAGCCAAGCGCGATGCGCAGCGAGAAATTGAAGAGGCCAGGGCAAAGTTAGAGAAGATGCAACGCGGCTTTGGCATGATCGGAGCGAACGCGTGATTCCATGAGTAAACTTAGACTGTGCAACACAAATGACGCTCCCACACGCGCGAGAGCACGCACTGGCCGCTGGCGTGAGCGATTCTTGCGTGCGTTGGCTCGGTCGCCATCTGTTACCTTTGCGTGTAAGGCCGCAGGGATACGAAGGCAGACAGCATACGCCTGGAAAGAAAGAGACGAAGCATTTGCCGCGCAGTGGGACGACGCGCTCAACCAAAGTCTCGATGCGTTGGAGCACGAGGCGTACAGATTCGCGGTCTCGTTAGAGGGCGGCGAACCTGGCACTGCCAGCGCGCGGGCGAGGATGGCGGAATTCTTACTCAAATCCCACCGGCCAGGTATCTACTCTGATCGCCAGCGGATCGAACACGCGCTGCTTGGCGGGATCGTTTTGCTTCCGGCGAAAGAGAAGGGCAAGGAATGATCGGTTTGGACTTTATCCTAGTCCCATTGTCTGACGTTATGTTCAAAAGGCCGTATTCGCATTTTGGGGCGTTTTTCTGGCCAAATGGCCATTTGTGCCCCGAAAACTCAGTGGTGAGGCGCTGGAGCACGGGGCTGACCATCCTAGTGCCCGCAAAGTGGACCGTTTCACAATTTATGTTCAAAAGAACATTCGACCCTTTTTTGAAAGCAAAAACGCAAAGTTGACCAAATGCCCGTAAAAGAGCGTCGAATCCTATGGGAACCGACCGAAAAGCAGAGCGAGTTTCTAGCGTGCCCTGCCCGTGAAGTGCTCTTTGCTGGCAGCGTTGGCTCAGGTAAGACAGACGCCATCCTCATGGCTGGATTGAGCCAAGCGAAGAATCCCAAACATCGGGCACTTCTCCTGAGAAGGACATTCCCGATGTTGCGTGACCTTATCGGTAGATCGCACGAATTGTTTCTGCCGTTGGGCGCTGTCTATAACAAACAAAATTCGCAGTGGACGTTTCCGAGCGGCGCACTCTTTGAGTTCGGTTTCCTTGATGCCGACGAGGACAAGTTTCGTTACATGGGACGCGCCTTTTCATTCATCGGTTGGGATGAATTAACGAGCTGGCCGGGTGACGGCACAGACCCGCAACGGCAGCCGGTATCATCGGCATACGTTTACATGCTCTCACGACTGCGAGCCGTTGAGGGGAGCGGGTTGCGCTTGGAAGTCCGTGCGACGTGCACGCCGGGAGGCATCGGGCATTCGTGGGTAAAGTCGCGTTGGAACATTCCAAACGACGGCAGTGCTTCCGAAGTGATCGACAAGCAGACTGGCTTTCGGCGTGTGTTCATTCCTGCTCGCATCGGCGATAACCCGCACTTGGCGAACACTGAGTATGCGCGCCAACTCGAAGCGTTACCGGAAGCAACGCGCAAGGCGTTGCTTTTAGGCCGCTGGGACGTGTTTGAGGGCGCTGTATTTAGTGAGTTCGATCATGAGCGACACACATGCCAGCCAATCAATCCGGATGAGATTCCCGAGTCCTGGGAGATGTGGCGCGGCGCCGACGACGGGTATGCGGCGCCAGCTTGCGTGTTGTGGTTTGCCTACGACGAGACTCATGATCGGATTTTTGTTTGCGACGAATTGTATCAACGTGGCATGACGCCTGAGGAAATGGCGTTTCAAGTGCTGGCGATAGACAAAAAGTACGAGCGCGAATTATCAGGCGTGATTGATAGTGCGGCATTCGCGGAGATTGGTCTTGGGGATTCGGGAGGCAGAGGTTCACGCGGTCACATCATGAACTCGTTAGGTTGCGGCTGGCAGCCGAGCGAAAAAGGGAGCGGCTCGCGCGTGCATGGGCTCTCAGCGATCCATCAGCGGCTTGCGATCCGCAAAGATGGTAGCGCTGGTCTAATCATCGCGCGCAATTGCCGCAATTTGATTAGGACACTACCCGCGCTGACCTACTCGCGCACCCATGCGGAGGACGTGGATAGTTCATGTGAGCAGCATTGCGTTGACGCTTTGCGCTACGGCCTAACGAGGCGTAAAACTTACTTCGCAGATTTGAGAGTGTACGGGGTCTGAGGCAGCATAAATTCCACGTATGGGCACGATAGATGAAATGCCAATTAACTGGGCGCGAGATGCAATGGCTGCGCTCGTTACTGATGAACCGCTGGCGCAACGGCTGCATGAGGCGTTGAAATGTTTAAGTCGGCTCCGATCACTGCATGAGTACGACCCAGTAGTTATCGAAATGCTTAATAGCGCGCAGGACTCAACCCTGCGGATAGAACAAAAAGCGGAACGCGTCGCGGAACTTATCGTAACGGTTCTTCGAGTGCGTTATCCATGAGAAAATTTGCCGCTTGGAGAAGTTGAACCACAAAGCCAATTCAGCGCTTGCGGGCTGACATTACTGCCTTTTGTATGTCCGTAATTAGAAAAGTTCCCTTGTCCTGCTTTAGCCTGAGGGACATAGCTAGAATTCCACTGCTTCTAGGCTTCGGGTCTTCCGCTGTGTAAGCCATCTCAAAAGTGGCTGTGTATTCAGACTCTTCTGTCTGCCTGATCACTGGTTGCGTATGAAAGGAATAAGCGCGCTTTTTCCATGCCTGTATGTCTCGCTCGATGTCTTTTCGAATGGCCGCCAACGAAGTGCTAGCCTGATCGTAATACCGACACGGATTGTTGTAATAGCGCGCCTGTAAAGTGGCATCATTACTTGCCATGTCCCGCACAAATCCTTGAATGAAGGTTTGTATTTCTTGGTTTGGTGATTCGGGTGCGGTTTTCTCAGGCATCTCGGGGCCAACGCGACTCGCGCTAGCGATTGGCGACGCGGTCTGTGTCGGCTGGGGGTCCGCGTCTCTCAACTCCGATATTTCGTTCGGCCTCAGTTCGTGAAATTCGGTGTATGCATCCATGTTCGGCTGCGGCGGTCTTGGCTTGCCTTGCTTGTCTGCTTCCGTGACGCGTTTCGCCCATTCGTTAAGCAGTTTCTGCCCTTGCGCGTTTATCACACCGATACGCTGTCCGGGCTTGATTTCCTCCGAATGCCAGTGCGACGCTTCTTCATCAGCATCGGCACGCAACGCGGCAGCTTGTTTAGCGAGCGGATCGGTGTCGATGGCTTTCGCTTCGTCGGTGCATTCGGCATCCGTGCGTCCGAGACATTTGATGCTGTGCAGCGTCCAGCGGTTTTCGAACTGCATCATCGCGATGCGCGCTGTGACGCCCTGCATGAACTCTTCGTCGGCATCGGCACTCGGAGCCAGCAGGAAGCCCAGTTCTTGATTGACCAGCGCGACGTGCTTGGCGAGGTCGGCGCTCAGTTTGCTCGCTTTGTTGACGCACTTTTCATCGGCGAACGCTTTGCCGCCGCCGCATTCTTTATCGAACGCTTCCACCCGTGAGCGCAGTTTTGCGCTCTCTTGCTCGATGAGCACGGACAGCGGAACCGCATGTGCTGTGGCGACCAAGGCGGCCGCGATCGCGACTCTCGCCAATTCTAATATTCTTCTTGCGATTTCCACACCTCTTTGCGTTGCGTCTCGTCAGTTGAACTCGTTGAATGCATCGGCCTTCCGACAGGTGACTTTCACGGTAAAATCACCGTAAAGTTAGCCTCGACTCTCGATAGCTGCCTTCAATTGTTCGAGTGATGCTTGAATCTCCTTTCCCGCTTTACCGTGGTCGAGATTTGTGCCTTGGTTCTGTCCGAGCGCGCCTTGCATCTCAACTCCAATGTGAGCGAACACGCGTGTCTCGCCCTCGCCGGGCACGATTGTGACAGCAATCCGCATATTTGGCATCGACGAGTACGCGCTGCCCATTGCGACTGTGTAGAGCGTGGCTTGGCCAACGTCCATTTGTTTGGCAAATTCTAAATTAAATTGCGTGTCCCGTACTAGCTGGTACCCGCTTTCGGAGTACATCCTTACGATCGCGTTTTTAATACGGCTTGTATTGGTGCTCTTGATTGTTACTTCTGGATTGCCGCTAGGCGTGTTAACGGGACCAACTGCGCAACCTGTCAGTGTCAGGAGCGCCACTATTGCTTTCATCATTTTCATTCTTCTCTTCCGTGGTTTTGGTGCCTCGCCCGGTTTGTTAGGCAATGTGCAGTATTTTCTAATCAACTACGGCATTTAACGACAATGGTTCTCATTTATTCTGGCATTTGAGCGTGCTATGACGGCCGAATAAAATGCGGATTATAGTCCGTGGACGTTTAGTCGCCAGTCGAAAACACTCGCAACAAGCGGGTGAAAAAAAATCGATCGGCGGAGATTTTAGGCGAGAGGATTCAACGAGCGCGCAAGAAGCGCGGCTGGTCGCAAGAGGACTTCGCCTATCGTGCAAATATTGACCGCAGTTACATGGGCGGTGTGGAGCGCGGCGAACGAAACCTTTCGTTCAAAAAGCTCTGCGCGATCGCACAAACGCTCGAATGCGATCTTGCCTCGCTCACACGAGGACTGCCAGTGAGCGAGCGCGACTGACAGTCCGGACTGCGGGCTGTTCCGGGGACGCGCACTTCAAATCTGTGCAGCGTGCAATCCACGCGTTGCAAGAGTATGAATAGCCTTGCCGACGAATCAGACGTTCGCTAAAACGCGACGGCGAGCGTCGACCTTTTTCCTATATGACAGACAAACTGGAAATTCAGTTTCCTTCCCAAGGATGGAAGCAGTTTCTCACCTCACGAAAAGAAATGTTGGACGCCTATGACAGAGCCTGTGAGAAGGCTAAGTCTCACGAGGTGGAAGTGTACCAGGGAAAAGTTGCCGAGGCCGAACTCAGAAAGTGGTTATCACGCTTTCTTCCCAAGCGATACGGTGTCACCTCAGGCTACGTTGTGTCACCGGGCCTGAAGAGTAATCAAAAGACTCCTCACTTTGATGTGATTATCTACGATCAGTTGGAGGCGCCAATCCTTTGGGTTGAGGACTCGCCAGACGCATCCGAACAAGGAAAGTCTCGCGCCATCCCAGTCGAGTACGTCCAATGTATTCTGGAGGTGAAATCACAGCTATCATCAAAGACCTGTGCTGATGGGATTGAGCACCTTGGGGATCTAATTCCGTTAATGGGCGGTCCTGATGAGCCGGGGGAAAGATACAAGCTTCATCTGCCCACCACGTTTTTTTGTGGGCTCGTGTTCTTCGATTTAAAAAGGAAGAACGAATTCAACTATGCCGCGCTGACCAAATTCGTCGATGGCGTTGGGCTACGTGGATTTTTCGGCGGGATTGTTCTACGGGGTGAAGGAATTCAGGAACAGTCGACAGGTAAAGTGTCGCTACTTCGCTTTGATAAGCCCATCGACGCACCGCTCGAAAACACGAAATCGTCGCTGCTCCTTTTTGGAATGACAGGATGCATAAAAATCACAGATACCCTCTATCTCGGAGCGATGCTGATGTGGCAGGAATCGAACTTTGCGCAATTTGGCTTTGATGTGTTGGCAATGATGCGGGGGACCTACGACATCCGATTTGTTTCAAGTTTTTACGGCATGGGGAGTTCCCACTGGGAGCAGGCAATTCCCGAAAAGACGGGCGCGTAAATAGCTTGCAGCCGCCGGTTGGGCCCCGACTTGACGTTCGGTGCGCGATATGTTCCCCTGAACAGCTATGCGCGCAACACGCCTTCAAGACGCGCTGGAGCGACTAACTGCGGCGATACGTGATGTTGAATTGGAACTTGCGGCGATGAAAGCCGAACACGACCCCCTCGCTTCGCACATTTTTGTTTCGCGCCGTCGATATCGGAATGTCAACGATACGAAAAGCGGAAAGCGCCGCGAGATGACCGCACGGCTGAGTTTCGATACTGCTTGCGAGCTTGGCTTTCGCGGCAGCCTCGCCGAATGGGAGCGCCTCATGGGAGCGGTTGCGAGGCGGTGAACAACTAATCACCAGCGAAAAACTTTCCCGTAGGGCGGAAGGCTGGCGCTATGTACCGCGTCCTAGCACAACACATGAAGGAAGCGGCGATTTCCGTCCGCGTAATTATCAAAAATGATCTCGCGGTGCAAAGTTTCGCCGTGCCTGAAGTGATTTTTCAAGTATACCGATAGCATCTCGTAGGTCTAAAATCTTAAAGAACTCACCTATAGGAGCGTGCCCATGTTCCTGGCGCCAATAATAAGCCTTGTGATGATACGCATACCAAATGCAACGCACGCCAGCTTCGATGCCAGGATTGATGTCAGTCTGGATTGAGTCCCCAACAAGCCAAGTCCTGCTTGGATTGGCGCCAGCATCGACAATTGCCTTTTTTAAGATGTCTACTGTCTTTCTTTCCACGATTTCGATCAAACCGAAGTATTTTTTGAAGCCTACATACTCGAGCTTTTTGAGCTGAAGGGGTTTCTCCCCTCTAGTAATCAAAGCCAGATTGAAGCGAGGAAAAACCCAGTCCAATAATTCCTTGGCTCCGTCGATTGGTTTTGGAAATT
This sequence comes from Candidatus Udaeobacter sp., assembly GCA_035652195.1. Classification (GTDB taxonomy): domain Bacteria; phylum Verrucomicrobiota; class Verrucomicrobiia; order Chthoniobacterales; family UBA10450; genus Udaeobacter. The sequence continues at coordinate 27,004 of DASREH010000160.1, forward strand.
CCGTTGTGATTTGCCGCGCACAATCTTCAATTGCCTCTAGTATGCTCTGATCCCCTTCTGAATCGCGCGGTCTTAAATTCTCATAGGTCTTCAGCATTGTTCTGAGATATCGAGAGGGACTAAACCCATCTTCTTTGATATGAACTGAATCAATGGCTTCAAACGTATCGATGATCTGGTGCGGATCGGATTGGACCAGCGGGCCAATCAGTTCGACAAATTTACTGCGTGTGCGCCAATACAAATCGCTTGTGTCCACTAGCGTATCGTCCAAGTCGAAAAGTATTAGTTCGCCGCGTTGCATGGAGAGAGAAAGGGACGCACTCGACTAAGGTTTAGTGGGTGAGGCAGAGGGCGTCGGTGCAACAAAAACGGGAGCACTCGGCTTGGCACTGAACCTTGGCATGGACCGGTTGAGAACCGGCGGTTCCGTTTTCTGCTTGGGCAAAAGCGCTATCGCTGCAAAAATCGCTGCGGCAAACGCCAAAACGGTCGCAAAAGCACTGAAGATCAAGACAGTCAAAGTGACCCAGTGCTTCATGATGCGCCTATCGACCTCTTGGGGCGTCATCAAAGGTCTTTCATCCCCAGCATTAAGCAGACCAAGCAGGGTTTTGGGATTCTGTTCTACATCAGTCGCTTCAAATGCGATTTCGCGTTCTGTCCTTGGCTTATTCGCCCGGTAGCCACGACGTGTGGGCTTGGGTAGGCGCTCGAAGATTACTGTAAAAATCGGTGTCCCGAACACGAGAGCTTTGGGCGTCGCTCGGATATTTATTATCCTGACTGTCAACGGACCTCGGAAACCGGGATCAACGTGTCCAGGATTTAATACCAAGACGCCCTCTGAACTCATAACATTCATTGCGAACGCCGTCGCAGCGATATCGTCCGGAAGGTCCAGCTCCTCTAAGGTGAACAGGCTGATTATCCCCCCCGGACCCACTATGACTGGATCCAGGGATCGTCATAGGTCGTTAAGAAACGCACGAACCAGCAATCTTTCGGGCAATTGTAAATCGAACAGCCCTGAGGCAGAGTATCCGTGATTTCAAACGACCGTATAATTTGCGATGGGTGGCGCTGGTAAAATACGGTCAACGCTTGCTCGCGGCTAATGCTCATAACTTCTGCCCCGTGAGACTCAACTCAAAATTGTAATGAACGAGTCCACTACTTTGCCTTCACGCACGATTGCATAGCCAGCGCGTCCTGCTAAAGCGAGCCACGTTTCGGACGGACTGGAAAAGTGTCGCAGGTGGTCGCCGGGCTGCATCTGAGAAATGAACGAACGCCACTCGGCAAGATACTGCTCGTTGAAGCCTTGTAATTCTTCCGTTTCGATCTCGGCTGACGTTTCAGCGCCGAGCCATTCGCAAGGAATCCAATCACCGGGTTCGCGCATAACGCTCGCGCGGATTGTCTCTCATCCAGCATTCATAAGCAATCCTAGGCGATCCTGGGAAGCGGGGCGGCGAGACACGTAAAGGTTCATGACGCTTCATGACGCTTTTAGCAGTAGAAACCTTCATTTTCTTTCATTTTCGGGCCGTTCGGATGATGCCCAAAAAAAGCCCGTTTTCTCTCTTATTTTACCTATGAAAACGGGGGTCTGGCTGGGGCCGGAATCGAACCGGCGACACGTGGATTTTCAGTCCA
>DASREH010000161.1:0-7204 GCA_035652195.1 Candidatus Udaeobacter sp.
TCGCTAACGAAGTCGAAGATTGGCCATTTTTTTTCACAGCGAATACACTGAAATGTCCGGACGCCGCGCTGGAATGCCAATCCGGCTCGGACCGTCCCTCGGTCGGCGCAGCGCGCCGACCCTACCACTCGAATTCCCTGATGAATTAGCTACCTAAAGCCAGTGGGCGCAGCACCACAACCCACGGACATGCTGGCATCGGGATCGACATTTATTTGACGACTCGGTACGATCTTGAAAGTGCAGGCTCGCAGCCGAAAGCATCTTCCGCACGAGATACCTTTGTGGATCGATCCGGGAAAAGAAATCTACTTTCTCACTATTTGCGGAAAACCTCGTGGCGAAAACCAACTAGCACATTGCGATATCGCGGACCAAGTTTTTGAGAGTTTCATTCATCGCAACAAAGCCGGTGTGTGGTTTGTTCATTTTGGCTTGTTGATGCCGGATCATGTCCATGTGCTAGTATCGTTTCCTCACTCCGGTAAGCGCATTCAGACAATTGTGAGCAAATGGAAGGAGTGGACGACGAAAGATCTCGGGATTCAGTGGCACAATCAGAGTTATCTCGAAAAGGCTGATTATATCCGGGCTAATCCAGTGCGGGCTTGCTTGGTCCGCAGAATAGAAGATTGGCCATACGTCTTTATTGGCGACAGGGATGGAATGTCAGGGTAGGGACGCCGCGCTGCGGCGTCCGCGGCGCCGGCCACGGTGGCAGGTCTGGCTGAACGCTATGTGGGCCACGCATCAGGCAGCCAGTTTTCCGGAAGATCGATTGCGTAATCCCTCTAGCGGTTCTTGATTCATGAGGATGTGGAGAGGCAAGCCGAAAAAAATTGACCGCCTGGATTTCATTCTGGCCGGCGCTCAAAAATCCGGCACCACGGCCCTGCATTATGTTCTGAGTAGACACCCGCAGATCACCATGGGCGACCAGCAGGAAATACATTTTTTTGATAACGATGCCCTATTCGTCCGCGAGGTCGATTACGGCGAACTACACAAACATTATCCGCCGGTCGCTGCGCCAACCGTCGCCGGCGATTGCACGCCGAGTTACATTTACCACGAGCCTGCAGCGGAAAGGATTGCGACATACAACCCCCAAATCAAATTGCTGGTTCTTCTGCGAAATCCGGTGGACCGGGCTTTTGCGCACTGGAATATGCAAAGATTCAAAGGTCGCGAACCGTTGGATTTCTTCAACGCGGTGCGAGAAGAGAAGACACGCATCGCCGGTGCGCCATCGGTTGAGGCGCGTCGATTTGCTTACATCGATCGGGGATTTTACGGCAAACAGATGGAGCGTTTGTTTAGGTTCTTTCCGAGGGAGCAGGTTAAAGCCGCGAAGTTTGAAGATTTTAAGGAAAAGCGGCGCGACACATTAAGGTCGATTTTTACGTTCCTTGGTCTGGAGCCAGTTCGTTCGGTTCGGAGCAAGGACCGAAACGTTGTGCCTTATGAGCGTGCGATGAATTGGGAGGAAAAGGTTTTTTTGTACAACCTGTTTGCAGAAGACATAGCGAAACTCGAGAGCCTGTTAGAGTGGGATTGCTCAGACTGGAAACTAAAATAATTAGTGAGCAGTGGCGAGTGACCAGTGACGAGATTTCGGGTATAACCGAACAAATGAAACCTCAGAGTTACAAGGATCTTATCGTTTGGCAAAAAGCAATTGTTCTCGCAAGAATCACGTATCAGTTAACACAAAGATTTCCGTCTGAAGAAAAGTTTGGCTTGGTCGCTCAAATGCGGCGTTCTGCGGTATCGATACCGTCGAACATTGCCGAGGGTCAGGCTCGCCACACGACTGGCGAATTCATACAGTTCCTTTCGCACGCCGAGGGGTCTGTCGCAGAGCTAGATACCCAATTGATATTGAGCAGCGAGCTTGGTTTTTGCAACAGTTCCGATGCTGCTGCAGCGTTTGATTTGTTAAACGACCTACGCCGGATGCTCAATGTGCTGCGGCGCAAACTGGCGATACGTAAGTAAGCTCGTCAGCCATCACTTGTCACTCGTCACTCGCCACCCACTTCGTTGTTTAAACCGTGGCCGTTCGTTTGGATTTGCAGCGAGCAATGCTTTCCAACGAAAAATGCGCGCACCCTGGGACTCAAAGAAAGCGCGCAATTCATCCGTGAAGAATGAAGATCCATCCTGGCGCCGGTTAAACTCGAGCAGCAGACGCCCATTTGGTTTCAGAAACCGCGTCCGGATGTCGTTGATAAAAAACTGCCAGTCCCGAATCGTCCATTCAATCCAGTCGCCGTTTTCGGACCGGGCTACACGGTGAAAACAGACGCGGTGTCCTGTCACCAAATCGAATTTCTTTCCAAAATCGGGCAAAGGCGTTTGAGGTTCGATACGTCCGATTACGCGGCGCACCTTGAAGAATTCAATTGTTCCGCTGAAGAACGGGTCGTCAGCTGGATCAAACCCGACTGCATCGTGGCCAAATAATCGGCAGAGATAGAGAAAGTAACCAGGGCCGCAACCAAGATCGAGAATTTGCAATGGTGAGGAACGATCGAGCCAGAGATCCTGCGCGCGTTTGACGTTTACTCCAATCCAATAGTCTGCATCGTCGTACGCATTGATCCTTCTCGCGTTAGGCCGGTAGGGATACTGCTCGCGTAATTTCTGTAACTCCGTGCGATCGATTGTTTCGAGAATGCGCCGAGCGCTCACCGGGTGAGTGGAACGGCAAAGGTGTTCCCACAGGCTTTGCCGTGCGTCGACCGAAAACAGTTTTTGAAGTTTCTGCGAAAGTCGCACCCGATAACGATGCAACGAACTGTGTGACAAACAAGATTACAAGAACGCGCTGCTTTCAGTCACGGCAATTGGCAATCGCTTAAGCTCGGTGTCAGTTCTTGATAGTCACTTGAACCAATCCTGTTGAGCCTGCGTGTGTCATGAATCCATTTGCCCAACCGCTGGGCGGATAGAAGAACTGTTCATAGCGCCACAGCATTTCCAGGGTCGCGCCATCCCTTTTTTTCCATCGTATTCGATAATACAAATGGCGTTTCCACGACGGAGAGTTCCCGGTCATGAAATTGATTTCAAATGGAGTGGGCCAGCTCAAAATGCTTCGCCGGATTTCAACGACCGCATCATCGCCTGCCGGTGGGACGACGGCAAGATTCTGCGTGTCTGATTGTGTCGGACCGAATGGAAAAACCTTGCCACCGCTTGCCAATCCAAGCTGATCATCCTTCGTAGTGCCGACGTTCAAAGTCAGGCCGTTCGTGTCGTTCAGGCTTAGCTCCAGTTCGTTGACGCGAAGTACACCGCCAGTGCCGTCGCCTTCGTACACCAACGAATGAATTCGTTCGGAGGTTTTTTCAATTGTGCCGAACCGATCGACAAAAAGCGAAATCTGGCGTCCACCGAAAATCCAGGTAGCCAGGCAAGCAACGCCGAGAGCGACAGCAATCGCCAGGGTGATCAGGATCTTGCGCATTTGGCCTTATTGTAGCCATTGCGCCGTGGCGACCAAGACGATCTCCAATAAACCCCACACAGCCGTGGGTACAGTTATCCCTTCTTGCGTTGAATGTACTCGTTTACTTGTTCTTCAAGAATTTCCAGGGGTAACGCGCCGTTTTTGAGCACCGCATCATGAAATTCTCGTTGATCAAATTTTTGCCCGAGTTCTTTCTGCGCGCGTTCACGCAGTTCCTGGATTTTTAGCATTCCGATTTTGTAGGCGCAGGCCTGGCCGGGTGCGACGATGTATCGCTCGATCTCGGATTTAACCTCTTTCTCGCCCATCCCGGTTTTCTCGCGCATATAGGCAATGGCCTGTTCGCGTGTCCAATGCTTTGCGTGAATGCCTGTGTCGACGACCAAACGAACCGCGCGGAAAAGTTCATCCCGAAGGCGCCCCAGGTCTCCAAACGGATCGTTGTCGTACCAACCGGCTTGTTTGGCCAACCATTCGCAGTAGAGCGCCCAGCCTTCTGAGTACGCAGTGAACGGAAGGACTTTGCGAAACTGCGGAACGCCTTTGAGCTCCTCGGCCGTGGAAAGTTGCCAATGATGTCCCGGAACACCTTCATGATATGCCAATGTCGGCATGCTCCACTTGGGCACTTCATTCATATCGCGCAGGTTGGCGAAGAAAACTCCGGGCCGGCTGCCGTCCATGGCTGGGATCTCGTAATACGCGCCTGGCGCAGTTGTTTCCTTAAACTCGGGAACGCGATGCACTTCAATTTTCGCGCGTGGAGTAGTGAGAAAGAGTTCCTTCGAAGAACGCTCCGTGGCCTGCTTGATCAATTCAGTGTACCTGGCCAACGCCTCAGAACGACCCTTGTCGTCGTTGGAATAGAGAAAACGCGGGTCTTTCGCAAGGCTGTCCATCGCTTCTCCGATGGGTTGACCGGCAAAGCCATTCGCATCCAGGATTGTCCGCATCTCGCCTTCGATGCGAGCCACTTCGCGCAGGCCAAGCTCGTGCACTTCATTGGGGTTGAGCGTCGTGGTTGTATTTTCATGCAACTTGTAGGCGTAGAATGCGTCACCGTCGGGCAGCTTCCAGACTCCGTCATCGGTTGTCGTTTTTGGCAGAAGTTGCTGGAAATAGTCGATCAGTTTTTGATAAGCCGGATAAACCTTTTCGGTGATTGCCGATTCGACACGCGCCTGAAAATTCGCGCGGTCAGCTTCGGTTAATTTATCGATCCTGGCGGCGCGCGTCTTAAAGGAAGTGGCCAGAATGTTCTCCGAGGCAGGTTGACCAACGAATTCGGTCATTTCCTTAAGCACTTCTTCAACCACAAAGCGCGGCGGCAAAATCTGTTTTTGTTCGCGAATTTTCAGACCCTCGAGCACCTGATCGAACTTCTTCGGCAGCGCATCGAGCCGCATCACGTAGTAGTCACAATCTTTCCTGCTAAGGAGCCGGTGAGTGTTGGCCATGAAGGAGGGAAACTGGTTTTGCACTCCGAAAAGCTGATTAACCGGGTAATCGTGCCATTGCCATTTCTCGCCCTCCGCTTGTATTCGTAGAAACCACTCCAGCACGCGCGTCGAAAGCTTCTGTGACGGCGATTGGCGATCCAGCGGATATTGCCGCAGCTGCGCAAGGTCGCGCTTCCATCTGTCGAATTCGCGTTGTTGATGCGCAGGCGATTCATCATCGAGTTTTCCGTTGTGACCTGTGATTCCGAATTGCTCCACCAGGCCAAGCATGGAGAGTATCTCCGGGCGATCGAAGACGATTTCGGCAAAGGCCTTTTCATAAAACAGATTCAGGCTCCACGGACGGAACCAGATCAAATTAACGAGAAAGATCGCAATCGCGATTAGCGCGACCGCGAAGATTACGCCCAGCCATTTGAGAATTCGTTTAAACATTTTTATCGGGAAAGCAGGCAACTGTGTGATGCGCGGTGCGCATCAAATGGATTCAACGTTAAGGTATCGATGGGGCCATCGGGATTTTGCCCGTAGCTTCACCTTCCGAGTCCTCAGTAAGTCCACTGGCTCGTCTTCGCAAATCGTTCCAAGACGCCCGGGTGGAGAGCGCCGGATCGCGAAGAATTTCCCGAATGATGGGCTGCATCTCTCCAACGGCACTTTCAAGGCGTTGTTTGACCGGCGAGGGTGGAGGGCACAGGTCAAAGTCGTTAGGCTCAAACGATCGACCAACGTCCGAGGCAAACAGTTCCGACCAGGGGCTTCCCCCAGGCAGCCAGTGCGAACCTATCGTTGTCGGCTTGCCATTCTCCTTCGACTTGCCGGGCCAAAGCAGTTGTCAGTCCAGAGTACCCGCTGTCCGCCAGTTGCTTTTCTTCCAGGTAGGCAGCAAGTATCCTTCGACACTGTGAAGCCTGCAACCATGTCAGTCCCCCGGACTTCGTTACCTAACGAGCGCAGCACGCCGCGAGCGACGCCGACAGTAAATGGCCCCGCGCCCGGATTGCGTCGGACTTCAGTACCCTGAAATTGCGAGGAGTCTGTACCGATGGCTTTTAAAAATTCGATCACGACACCGCGAACAAGTGTGTTTTCAGTAAAGGCCGCCGCGATCAGCTTCACGCGGTAAGCGTCTGCCAGCGCGATAAAGCCAGAATATCGGTAACTCCGATGCCGAATATCCGCACGAACGAATGTCTCGAATGAATCGCTTCGCTCGAATCCCTTGATCACTTGTGTATAGCGAGAGTTTAGGAGCTGCGATTGATTGCGGGGAAACAAAACAATCCTCGGTTCGAGATGGAGCTCTTCCATCCGGGTAAAAAACCTCCGACCGCAGTTTCGATCTAATAAAAGGCTATCCAAAGTTTCCGACGAAATAACAATCGCGTCGCATGTAACACTCTTGATTGCGTCCGCAAACGACGATGCCGTCTGCTGATGAGCTTCTGGCACGGGCAGCCCGCAGAGCTGCCTGGCAAGCAACATGGTGTCCGCCGTAAACGTTTCTGGTTTCCGGCACGAAATAGCCATCCTTTAGCAGCCGGGAGCGGTTTTCCTTTAGAAACGCCTGGATCGATGTCGTGCCTTTTTTATGCGGACCGATATGAATATAACACACGTCTTGGCATTTAAGAAGTGTAATTGGGAGCCTCCGTCGGCGGCAATCTCTTACCACATGCAACCAATAGCGGCAGATTCGCATTGCGGAGGGTGCATTTAATTCAAAGCTGTGGCTCGCGCGATTCTGAATTCTGGCTATAACGCGGATAATGCCGTCCTCGCCAGAACACATTGACAAGCCTGAACCGCGAGGCCAGGCGGTGCTGGCATTCCTGGCGATCTGCGCGATCTACCTTGCGTTGCCGCGCAGTCTGGTGGTGGGACCCATCTGGTTGCTGCCAACTTTGATTGTTCTGTTGCTCGTGCCGACAATGATGAGCCACCGCGTCGGTAAACAGTCACTGAATCGCACTCTCGGATTTATCATCAACGGAATCACGACGCTGGCTCTGATCGGGTCAGTAATTCTGCTTGTGCGCACTCTGCCTGCACATCGAGAGTCCCCGGTCCATCTACTGCGTTCCGCGGGACTTCTCTGGCTCACGAATGTGATCGTTTTCGCGCTGTGGTATTGGCGGCTGGACGGAGGCGGTCCAACTTTGAGAGCGAAGGAAAAGAAATTTGGCAGCACAAGCTTTCTCTTCCCACAAATGCAGATCCCGCATGACGAACGGGGACAGTTCGAGTGCACCCGCTGGCGGCCCCGCTT
>DASREH010000162.1:0-2891 GCA_035652195.1 Candidatus Udaeobacter sp.
CGCGTTGCGCGAGAGTCGTTTACAATCTCGAGCGGCAGAGAAATCTCCTCGCCCACAAACGTCGGCTGCACGGATTCGAGGCTGACCTTTACACCTGTCAGGTTGAGCAAAGTGTGCGGAATGGAAACCAGAAACACCGCCGCTAACACGAAGAAAAGCATGTAAACTGCGGTGTTATTCTGGCTGGAGGCGGCATACCACATCGCGCCCAGCACAAACAGCAGCCCGGCAAAGCCGGCAGTTGGAGAGATTAGCCGAAGTTTTCTCGTTCTCACGGAACCGGCACGCTGTGAAGGAGATTATCAGCAAGCGTGCGTCCGCTTTGGCCCGGCTGTTCGATGTCGTGTCCCAATCGATGTCCCATGACCGCGATACCCACCGCCTGAATGTCTTCGGGAAGAACCATGTCCCGTCCGTGCATCAGCGCCCATGCCTGCGAAGAATGGAGGAGTGCCAACCCTGCACGCGGTGACAAACCTGTGCAGTGACGTTGGCGCGATGCATCCAGAAGATCCTGAAGGTAATCGAGGAGGGCAGGGGATGTGTGCACTTTTCGAACGTTGTCCTGAATCTCGATCAAGGTTCGCGGGTTTATTACCGGCTTTAATTCTTTAAGCATGTCGCGTCGATCCATGCCCAGAAGCATTGCCCGTTCGCTGGCTCGGTCCGGCACGCCGAGTTCGATTCGCATTAAGAACCGGTCGAGTTGCGATTCGGGCAGCGGAAAAGTACCCACCGCGTGTTGCGGGTTCTGTGTTGCAATCACGAAGAATGGCTCGGGTAACTCGTAGGTTACGCCATCGATCGAGATGCGATGTTCTTCCATCGCTTCCAACAGCGCGCTTTGGGTTTTGGCAGTGGCCCGATTCACCTCGTCGATGAGTACCAACTGCGAAAACAGGGGACCACGATGAAATACAAAGCGTTGCTTGCCATGATCGAAGATCGAGTTGCCCAGAATGTCGGCCGGCAGCAGGTCGCTGGTGAATTGAATGCGCTGAAATGCGAGCGCCAGCGAGCGCGCCAATGCCTGCGAAAGCGTTGTCTTGCCAACGCCAGGGATGTCTTCGATCAAAAGGTGACCGCGCGCCAGCAAACAGGCCACAGCAAGTTTTACGGCCTCGTTCTTGCCGACGATAACTTCGCAAATTTGCTTTGTGAACGCGTCAACGTGATCGGTCACGGCGAAATCATCTCTGGGAACGTTACATTACGCAACTCATTCGAAAACGTCCTCATCGGCCATGAGCGTGCACCGGGGCAGGGGAAGCGTGGGCATGGCGATAGCATTTTGTCATACAACCTAGAACCAACGCCGCTACAACAAACACCACAACACGCTTTTCGGCTGTGGTTAGGCGAAGCCGTTGCCGTGCTTGATTAAGGAATGATGAGCTCACCTTTTCGTTACCAGCCGCATTATAGCATGGGCAGCCACCCAGATAACAAAAGTCCCCTGGAACCCTGGGGTTTCGCCACTCCTCCAATGTCGTGGCAATCAGGCAATCGTCTCCGTGCGCCTGACGTCGAGAGATACTTCTACAGTTTCAAACCGCCGGCGCCCGTGCACTGAAGTTTCCGCGCGGGAAAAATCGCTCTGCCGGCGACTACCTGCGGCGTTTTTTAGAAGCTCGCGACGATTTTGACTTCGTCCGGGCTTTCGTTGCTCTAGAGGATTTCCCCTTTGTGCTTCTTCCTTTGCGCGATTTGCCGGAAGATTTTGTTCGCGCCTTTCCTGCTCGCGATTTGCCCGACGATTTTTTCGCGGAAGTACGCTTGCGCGTTAACTTCGGAATTCGTCTGGATGTTTTGACGACCTGCCGCATAGCCCGCTTCGCTCGCTGACCGGTCAACTCGCCCTTCTCGGCTGCCCTTCCAGCAACCGCACCGACAACTCCACCCACAACTGCGCCGATGGGTCCTGCTACGCTTCCTGCTGCAGCTCCTGCAACTGCACCAACAGTTTGCTTACGAACAGGCGGGATTTGGATGTTTTGGGATGATTGCGATTCGCGTTCTTTTTTTGCGTTTGAATTGTTAGGCATAAGTAATGGCCTCCTTAGACGTTTATCTCGGCTGCAAACTGATTCGCATCAGAAGCATCGCCTAGCCGTGGAGAAGTGAGAGGTATGTAGAATGTCGTGATCGACCTGGCGGGTTCCGGGTAAGCCTGTGGAAAAAGCGTGACGCCCGGATTGGCAATGGATCAACGCGCATCGCACTTCCCTCGTTGAAAACTCCTTCCTTAAAGCCGAGGGGTGCCGACCCGGCGGCCGGCACTCCATCGGTTTTGGATAATACCAATGAATCGCGTTTAACGCCGAAAGATCAGACCGCACAAAAAGCCTATCCCAAGCGCAGTGAAAACTGCCCTGGCTGGATTTTCTCGCACGTACCGATCTGCATTTTCCCGCAAGGTGCGCGAGCGACTGTCAGTATCGCCGGAAACTTGCTCGGGGTCGCCATGACGGCGTTCCTGAACCGGAGCTGCCACTGGGCGGGGATCCACCGATGCTTGCGGTAAATCCGCAGCCGCAGGGAGTGATTGTTCTTCTACGTGCGACATTCCCGCAGGAACTTCTTTGGTTAGATCATCAGCCATAGAACCGCCTTTCGTTGGTCTTTACGCTTTCGCCACAGATGCTTCGCTAACGGTGCTGATATCTTCAGCTCCAGCCGTTTTGAAGATATCCTTGGCTCGATCCACGTCCTCGCTCTCGTCTGTATGGACGGCGATCAGGTAGTTGCCGCGTTTCAATTTTTCATCGTAGCGCTTCGCCTCGATTTCGGGGATACCGAGACCGACCAAGCCGCCTACCACACCGCCCGCGGCGGCTCCTACAGCCGCGCCGCTGAGGGCTGCCATGATTGGGCCTGCCGCAATAAGTGGA
>DASREH010000163.1:0-2881 GCA_035652195.1 Candidatus Udaeobacter sp.
TACATTGTTGAGGGCAATTCGCGACTGTTGTGAGCACCTGCCTGCGCTTGTTGTGATTGACAAAGATTCGGAACAGGCCAGAGCCCTCGCCTGTGCGAATGGCGCGCGCTCTTGCCTGAGCAAGCGAGTTTCGGCAGTCGAACTGGCCAACGCCATCGCCGATCTGGAGGTGACTGCCCCGCAACTCGCCGTCGCCTAACGAGCATAGGCGGCTGTAGCCGCGGGCGCTGACCGCGACCCGACGGGAAATGGAGCCAGGCTCAGGCTGAAACGCCTATCTTCAACGCGTTGGCGAAAAAACGCGTGATTGCCTTCGGCGGACCAGGCGGCTACAAAGAATTACGAGTTGTAGCCACGGCACTGCGTCGCCGTGCAAGGCGGAACACGTTGTCGCTAACGCGTTGGTAATTTTATCTGTTCCCTGTAGAGGCAGCCGTGTCGGCTGCGCTGACCCCGACTTGTCTAGAGACAGTTGTGTCAGCTGCAATGGGAGAACGCAGGCGTCACACCTATCTTACACAACCGTTTTCGCCACAGCGCAACTCCTCGACCGGAGAAGCCGATCCAGCCAGGGCCAAGATCGAACCCATCAACCGAATAAGTCAAAATATTTCTTGAATTAATTGCGACTAGGTTTCGGCTCAGCTGCGAACCTTCTTAGAACGACCCAAACTCAGGAGGAAGCCATGCGAAATAATTGCACCTACAGCCGGATTGATTGCAGCCGTCGCTCTGCGCTGAAAAGAATTGCGCTGCTAAGCACAATCGCGGCGTTTCAACCCTCTATCGCTTCAGCACAGGAGAAAAAGGCAGCCGCGAAAATCACGGACGAAGATATTTTCAACTTCGCGCTCAACCTCGAATCGTTAGAGACCGAATACTATCTGCGTGGCACTACTGGAAAAGGAATGGATGACGCCGATGCTGGCTCAAACCCGGGCGCCGTCACCGGCGGAAAGATGGTGCCGTGGCAAGACGACGATCTTCGTCAATTTATGGAGGAGGTGGCGGCCAACGAACTCGCGCACGTACGGTTTTATCGGAAAACATTGGGCAAACAAGCTGTGAGTCGCCCCGCGATTGATCTCACCGGCTTCACGGCGGCAGCGAAAGCGGCTGGCTTGGGCGACAATTTCGATCCATTCGCCAGCGAGATGAATTTTTTCCTAGGCGGAATGTTGATGGAGGATGTTGGGGTGACGGCATATCACGGCGCGGCGCCGCTCATTAGCAATAAGAAATTCCTTGATGCCGCTGCCGGTATACTGGCCGTCGAAGCTTATCACATGGGAATGGCGCGCTCGGTTCTGTATCGAATGGGGCCGGAAGCGCGCGAAGCGGCCAATGCTTTGTCGGATGCTCGTGACAAGCTTGACGGTTCAGAGGATCTGGATCAAGGGATCGTACTGGACGGCAAAGCGAATATTGTTCCTTCGAGCGCGGATGGCATCGCGTTCAGCCGGACGCCGCAGCAGGTATTGCGAATCGTTTATCTCGCGGACAACGCGGGTGTTTCTAGCGGCGGATTATTTCCGAATGGTATGAACGGAACCATCAAGACGACTTGAAAAGGTGGAATGCGTTGTTCCTGACGCGTCGGGTAACCTTGTCGATCTTCTCTGTAGCGGCAGCCGTGTCGGCTGCAATTCCCAAAAACACACAGGCGCCACGCCTGTCACTACACCGTCGCATCACGCTAAAGCGAATCGTCGGTCGAACAATCTCAGGGCAGGCTTATTTGGGTTACAAAGAATCGCGACTGTAGCCGCGGCGCTGCGTCGCCGCGCAAGTGGAACGCGTTGTGCTCAACACGTTGGCAAAAATCTTGACCGTTGCCTCACTTCTTCAAGATCGGGATGATCTCCATTTGGATTGGCTGGCCGGTCACTTCGATGTCTTTTTCCGAAACATACACGTTGATCTCCGATCGAACCCCGAATTTTCCTTCCATGTAAATTCCGGGCTCAATTGAAAAACAAATGCCGGGAATGATGCGGCGTGAATCGCGCGTCTCGAAATCGTCGATATTCACACCATTGCCGTGGGTTTCTTCGCCGATCGAATGACCGGTCCGATGCGTGAATTGCTCACCAAATCCTGCACGCGTAATGACGCCGCGCGAGACATCATCCACCTCGGCGCCGCGGATTGGTTTTCCGGCGCGGACATTCTTGCGAATGAAATCAACCGCTGAATCACGTGCCTCACGAACAATGTTGAAAATGCGCACGTACTCTTCCGGAACGCTTTCCCCAACGTAACCGGTCCAGGTCTGGTCGGTCGCAACGGCGTCCGGTTTGTTCAACTTTGTAGCCGCATCGATCAACACGAAATCGCCGCGCTTGATCGGTGAATTCTTATCCTTCGTCGGCATGTAGTGCGGGTTAGCAGTATTCGCGTTCACGGCCACAATCATCGGTTCCTGCTCCATACCTTCTTCGCTGTAGCGACGCAGCATGAACTGGGCAATGTCCCACTCGGTGGTCGCTTCGTTGGCGCGAATCCGGCGCGCGATCTCCGCGAACGCTTCCTGAATAATCCGGTGCATTTTATCCGAAGCTTCTACATGCATCTGGTATTGGGCCGGTGAAAAGACGGCTTCGAATTTTTGCACAAGTTCCGCGCTCGTGACCGGTTCAACTCCAAACGAGCGCACCAGTTCGATTGTTCCAGCGTCCACGCGTGAGACGTACGGGATGTCGTTCATGGGCGAATACTGCATCGCGATCCGTTTCTTCGATCCTTTTTCAGGACCTAGCGCTTCTTTCAATCGGTCTTGCAATTCCTTCCATCCGCGAAAGATCAGTTTTTTGCCGGGCAGCGCATCGAGTTTGAATTGCTCGATCGACTGCACAATTTTCACCGGCTCGCCCGACGCCGG
>DASREH010000164.1:0-4229 GCA_035652195.1 Candidatus Udaeobacter sp.
TAATACGACCAAATATTTTTTCATAAGAATCGGAAATCGTTATGAGGATTTCGACTTTAAACCCTCGAGATTTATTCATGTATGATTCGCAAGGCCTGCTATGCACGCGTGTGCTCGCCGCGTAGAACGGACGTGATCCGTTGAAGCGTTAAATCGTTAAATCGAATGCCGAATCTCGAATCCTCGATTCACGGATTACCGAGTACGACGCCGAATTAGCGACCCGCTCTTTCCGACGCATTCGGGAGAACTTGGCGGACCTGTTAACGGAGTAATAAATGAGGAGAGACAACTTTAACTAACAGGAAGGGCAAACATTGAGACGCATATTTTTAATTGGAATGCTATTCGGCGTGATCATGATGGGAGCCGTAACGTTCGCATTCACAATCCCGGCCAACACTTTTCACTGGCAAATGGAAATTTGGAAACGCGGCGGTGCAGCCTGGCTATTTGACAACCAGGGCCATCTCAGTTGGACGTGGTTAGTCGAACCTGCGTCGAATGCTCCACACCAGAAACGGATCATCGTGCCGTCACGCCACGAAAATCTGAGGGTAGAGCGACTTTAGATAGGCCTGCGACTGCTCGCGTCTACTATTCGCATTTTACGTCAAACAATTCAGACGCTACTAAGCAAAACGCCCTGCCGATATATTTCGGCAGGGCGTCTCAAGTCTTTGACTAAAATTTGATCGACCTTACGGCGTGGCTCCGTATTTCAATACGTTCCCTGCGCCCTCCGCGCCGATCGTGCCTTCGACGTCACCAGGCATTGAGCCTATCTGTGTTTGAAATTTTACTTCATTTCCAACACCACCCCAACCAGCGAGCGTTGCCTGGGACTCTGTAAAGACAGCTCCATCGCCCCCTTTATGCATCACTATGAACCCCTTTGTGCCGTAGGGAGCAGATGTCGCGGCCAGAGCCGTGTTATAAACGTAGTTGTGACTCGCAGCGAAGATGGCATTCGCCGGATCCCCGTCCGTAACCCGATAGACTTTCAAAGCAGCGTCGCCGGCCCCACCGAACGTAATACTTGGAGGAGGGCCAGCTACGACTGCCGCATCCAGATTGACACCCGGAGCAGCGAGGAGTTTCAAAGCATCGCCACCCTTAAGGTAGCCTGCGGCTAACAAGCGATTAATGTACACGTCTAAACCTCCCGGAGCGGGAGTAAGATTGCCAACCCAAGCCATGCTGGAGTCGCCTGTGGCTGCACCATCGTTGGCCATCTGGAATTGGGCCAGGTAAAGCTGCCGTGCATTATTCGTCGTGCCAGTCATCTGACCCTTGGCAAGGGCTTTGGTGAGGGCCGGGACAGCGAAGGCAGCCAGAATTGCGATGATCGCGATTACAACGAGCAGTTCGATAAGAGTAAATGCTGAGGAGGTTTTATTTATTTTCATAGAGGTTTGTTCAGAGTGGCGCGGGTTATCTCATTGTTCAGAAATTAAGTCAATAACATTTTTTTGGCTTTTTTTGGCATTAAAGAAGGGCAGAAATGGCAAAACTTGCAGCGGACACGGCGGTCTCTACAGCCCCTAGGATACAGCGGGAAGGTCTCCTCCTACTTCTTGTACGCCGGTGTTTCGGGCAAAGCTGGTGGAAGGAGACCCTCCTCCTCTTCTTCCTCGTTGTTGAAGGCAAGGCCAGACGGGGTGATCACGCGTGCGGTAACGAAAATGACCAGGTTACGTTTGATGTGCTGATCGACATTGGTCCGGAACAGTCGACCAACGAGCGGAATATCACCGATGATAGGCGTTTTATCCTCTGTCTTTTGCACGTCTTCTCGCATCAATCCGCCGAGCACGACTGTCTGGCCGTCATAAACGCTGACGCTGGTAGTGACCTTGCGTGTGCTGAATACCGGCTGATTGATCACGTTTTCGGTAAGTAAGACCGGCACAGATGTCGATATCGCGCCGGCGATCGTATTAACCCCCACTGCGTTGATCGGACTGCCATAATTAATGAATCCCTCAAACTCGACTACCTGCGGAACCAAGTTAAGATCTATGGTCGTAGCATCGCCTGCTACCACCGGTTCCACTTCCAAGGTTACGCCAGTGTTTCGGGTCTCCCACGTTTGCGGTGTCGTTGGAGTCACTACGACGGGAACGGTAGTTGCACCTCCAACGACGGTATTCCCCGTGCTGCTGCTGATGGACGGAACTTGAGGAGGAGTAAATGTACTCGGATAACGAAATTCCCTTACGACTTCAATGATTGCACGCTGGCCACTCTTAGTAGTCACCTTTGGAGCGGATAGAAGATCGACTCCTTTCTTTTGATTAAGCGCGCGGATAACGACCTGAAACTGGGGGTCTGTAAAGACACCAGCTAATCCGAAGAGTCCCGGCGCCACACCGCCGATACCCGGAAACAGAAGTGCATCCAGCGCGTTTGCGCTAATGGCAAGGCTGCCACTGCGATTTCCACCGGTAACCGGAAACTGACCGATCGGTTGTCCCGGTAACGTGTCTCCGATCGGCTGCCCTGTCGTGTTAACGAACGGGAAATTTGCAGGGTTCGCTGCGGGCGAATTCACCGAAGTACCGCCTGCCCCGAAAAGCTTATGATTACCTATGTTGAATGGACCGAGTAGCCAGTCAAAACCGAGTTCCTTCAAATTATTCTGGGTGATCTCAATAAACTTCGACTCGATCTCGACTTGCTTAGGCTGTGAAGCGTTCGCCTGATCAACCAAGGCATCCACCATGTCGAGATTGTCTTGCGTGTTACGGACAATCAGGACTCCAGTATGCGGCCAGAACGTCGCGCTGGCCGTATCGTTTCGACCGTCTGGCAGCGTGACAGTGGGAAACTGGACGCCCATGCTTTGCAACATTGTTTTTGCGTCTGCACGGCCAACGAGTTGACGATCGTTGAGTAAATGTTGTCTGGTGGTACTTGTTCCTTGAGTCAGGTTCGACTGGCTCGCACCTCCCGCGCCTGTGCCAACTCCCGAAGCGGTTTGATAACTGATGGCCTCTTTTTCAACAATGTTCTCAGCAACCGGTGCCGGCTGCGTCGATCCACCGTTCTGCGTTCCTCCCAAACTACCTTCAAGATAGTAACCTACATCCATCGGACCTCCGAAGAACTCAGGCGGCACGTGATACCGCTTCACCAGCAGGTCGTTGCTCATCTCAGTCTTCGGGACGAGTGAAACAGCGTAAGGTTCTATTTTCACTTTCAAGCCCGCCTGATTTGCGATGTAGCGTAGCGCTTCTCCGAGCGGAATCTGATTCAACTCAATTGTGATGTTCCCCCGCTCTGCCGGAGGTGCTACCGGCGCAGTAACTGGACGCGTGGCGGCAGCTGGAGGCGCGCCAACTGGAGGCGCGCCAACGATCGGTGTGCCAGCTGGCGGTACACCAGCTGCGTTTCCAACTCCGGCGGGGGCCGGAGATGCCGCAGCGGGCGTCGCCACGACGCGCTGAACCGCGAGCGAAGGAGGGATGACAATATTAACGCCTCTTTTTCCCTCGGTAGCGGGATCGTTTTCGACTGCCTGTTCTCGCAGAAAATCAACCGCCTCGCGGAGACTTGCGTCTCGAAATTCAAGCCGCGGAATGATGATTGTGTTTAGCTTGTTGGTTACCTGCGCGGTACCGCCCAGGCTTTTTTGAGCGCCGATCACCACTGGCTCACCAGTTTGTCCGTATCTGCGGACTGGTTGTTCCCAAGCTTTCTCCACCTGCCATAGTTGTCGTGAGCGTGTCTCGTTGTACGCTTCCTCGCCGTATTTGTATTTGGTGTTGTTGACCTTTTCCTGACCTTTGCGCGCGGCGGTGTTGTAAGGATCCAGAACGAGTACCTGATCGTATCGTTTCATCGCCAGATCGTACCGGCCGGAATTGTAATAGCCGTCGGCCTCGGCGAGCAGCTGCTTCACTTGCTCCACCTTCTCAATGAAGGCCGGGCTCATTGTTTTGTTGAAATAACCGGGTTGCCGCAGATGTGCGTACAGTTCCTGCGCGGGACGACAATTGGGATCGTAGCGTTCGCTTAAGACTTCGCTGAGGATCGCTTCGGCGTCGGCATATCTTCCTTCGGCAATCCGCGCTTCAGCCAGAACTACGCCGCTTTTGCAAAAGCCATGCACGGCTTCGTCGTGAGCTTTTCCAGACACGACCGCATCCGGCAGCAACATGACTGCAGTTCTGAATTCTTCATGCGCAGCGCCGTAATCTCTCGCTTTCATCGCGGCCTGCCCGCGT
>DASREH010000165.1:0-32152 GCA_035652195.1 Candidatus Udaeobacter sp.
GAAGGATTTCCTTATCTCTCACGCATTCCCCTGATTGGTGCAGCGTTTCGCAGCACATCAAGTGGCAAACAACGACAGGAATTGGTCATCCTCATGTGTCCGCAGGTGACGTTGACCAAGCTGGATCAGTTTCGACTGCGCCAAAAATGGGAGAACACCACCCATTTTGGTGCCGACCTGGATCAGAATGAGTGTCCGGATTGTCCCAAATCGGGCGAGGGTAAACAGCTAAGCTTGCCCCCACCGGATATTCCTGAACCGAAAGATATGAGGTAAGGGTGTCATGTTGAGAGAAGCGCAATATCTCTGGATCCTCACGTTCCGGCGCGCCGAAAAAACTCGACGAGATTCTTCGCTTCGATCAGAATGACAATCTGAGGCTATTGTTATGAAAGGACTGCTCGTTGCATTGATTCTCGGCCTGGGCGCCATCATCGCTCAAGCCGACGAGTACGACATCGTGGACTACGACGTTTTGCGATCGGTCGACCCCCTGGCGCAACGCGACGAATATGGGCTTATCCATCAGGGAAAGCAGGTAAACGCCACCGATTTCGCACCGCGCTACACGTGGCGATGGTCCTATTATTTCAAGAATGGTGATCAACTCATTGCCCAACCAGCTTACGTGGGGTCCATGCAAACGGCCCTGCGACGGCTGGGCTATTACTGTGGACCCGTGGACGGCGTCTTTACGCCCCAAGTGTCGGACGCCATCGCGCGACTCCAAAAAAATTATTCAATGCGCGTGACAGGCACACTGACGGTTCCTGTTCGGCGGGCCTTGCATCTGCCTTAAAGCACCGAGCTCCGTTGCGGTGCGAGACCACATGGGGAGGAAAGCGCGGTCGCTTGATTACGCTTTATGCGTGAAAGACCTTGCGAAAGGCCCTAAATAGGGTTCATTCGAACGCTTCTGATTCTGCATTGTCGATTTTACTAGTCCCTGCTGAATGAGTTCACCCGCCAATCCATCGCTGATTAATCTACTTATCGAAAGTGGTGTCTCTTCGCCTGAAGAAGCAGCTGAACTGGCTGTGAACCAGAATGGCGGCTCGTGGATTAATCAGGTGCTCGATTCCGGTAAAGTGGATGAGCAACGTTTTCTCGCTGCCATCGGCAAATTCTTTCGTCTGCCAGTCATGTCGATCGACGCGAAAACGGTCGACCGCGCCACTTTATCCGTGTTACCCAGTCGTTTTGTTTTTCAACACCACATTTTGCCCATTGAAGTGAAGGAGAACTCGGTGGTGCTTGCGACGTACGATCCGTTCAATTCAATCGGCCGCCAGCTCGCCTCCCAGCTTTTGAAAAAGCCGGCGGAATGGGTGCTGGTACCGCGCCCCCAGGTTCTGCGCGCAATGAAGACACTATACGGCGTCGGCGCAGAAACATTCGACGAGATTTTAAAGACCAACCGGTCTTTCGAGGTGCTACAGGACACCGACACCGCGATTGAACTGAACGACGACGACCCGGAAGCGTCTGTGGTGAAATTCGTGAACCAGATCATCAGGGAAGCGATCTATGAACGGGCTACGGATATTCACGTCGAACCGCTGGAGAACGATCTGCGTATCCGCTATCGCATCGATGGAATTCTGCATGAGGTGGCCGTCCCTCCGCAATTGCGGGTGCTGCAATCAGCGATCATCTCGCGTTTGAAAGTGATGTCGCACATGGACATTGCAGAGCGCCGTCTGCCTCAGGACGGCCGGATTAATTTGCAGTCGAATAATCAAAACATCGACGTGCGCGTTTCGACTATTCCCACTGTTAATGGTGAATCGATCAGTTTGCGATTACTCATCCGTAGTGAGCAGCAGTTCGGATTTGATCGCCTCGATCTTAGCGAAAAGCAGGAGAAAATTGTCCGGCATCTGTTGGCGCAGCCCAACGGAATCATTCTTCTTACAGGACCAACAGGCTGCGGAAAATCGACGTCGCTTTATTGCTTCCTCAGCAGCATCAACTCCGTGCAGCGCCGCATCATTACAGTGGAAGAACCCGTTGAATACCGAATTCCTGGTGTTTCGCAGATTGACGTGAAACCGGAGATCGATCTCACGTTTGCAAAAGGCTTGCGCCACATTTTGCGACAAGACCCGAACGTTGTGATGGTCGGAGAAATTCGTGACGTAGAGACTGCCGATATTGCAATTCGAGCGGCTATGACAGGCCACCTGGTCTTTAGCACTCTGCACACGAATGACGCGGTGGGTGGCATCACTCGTTTGCTCGATATGGAGGTCGAGCCCTTTCTCCTTTCTTCGGTGGTCAAATCATTCATCGCACAGCGGCTAGTACGAACGATTTGTCCTGACTGCGCCCAATGGGTCGAATACCCTCGCGATTACCTCCTTGGGATTGGTCTTCCCGTTAAAGAATTGGGGACGCGTTTCAAGCGTGGCGCCGGGTGCGACCAATGCCGCCAGACCGGTTATCAGGGTCGCGCGGCCATTTACGAGATTTGTGTGATCACGGAGCCCCTGAGAAAATTAATCATGCAAAAGCGCGACGGCGGTGAGCTCAAGCAATGCGCCATTGCTGAAGGGATGGAGACTTTGCGACAAGATGGCTGGCGGCGAGTCGCACAAGGCAAAACAACCATCGAAGAGGTGGTGCGGGTTACGCAAACTGACGAGGTAATGGCTGAAACCACTGAAGAAGCCGAGCCGGTGGTAGCCAGTTAGTAACCTCAAAGCTTCATCCGCGGTCATCCCGAGCGAAGTGAGGGACCTCGCCTGTGACCGGCGAATAATTTTTCGCCCAGGTCCTGCCACTTCGGATTAAGCCTCAGCACGAGATCATTCTTCTTTTCACGACGCCACCCTTTGATCTCTTTTTCGCGGGAGATTGCATCGCTAGGGCGATCGAATCTTTCGCAATAAACGAGTCGATCGACGTTGTGCTTCTTTGTAAAGCTTCTCGCAGATGCGTTGCCATGAAACCAGAGACGGCGCTCGAGGCTGTTGTGACACCGGTATAAAGCACGACTCAACTGCGATTCGTCATCATGTAGACGTATTAGGCCTTCATCGTGCCGCAGCGTCGTCCTGAACCAAGTGAAGGATCCCACAAGCTGATTGATCACGCTTCTCTGCTTGTGTGGAGGATGGGCAATTGCGAGGTCCCTCGCTCCGCTCGGGATGACAGGTGCGTTGCTGTAGGTAGTTGCGTGTAATCGGCACTACTCCTCGCCCACGTTACCCTGAACGAAGTAAAAGATCTCACAGCCAGCTGATTGAACGCTTCGTTTCCCTCGTCCTCTGTGCGGCTCAGGATGACTTCACTATTCGCCTCTCAACTCGCGGATGGCTTTTGCGTAATCCTTTGCGTGGAAAATTGCGGTGCCAGCGACAAGCACGTTTGCGCCGTTTTCGATCGACACCTTTGCAGTCTCGCCATTGATACCCCCGTCGACTTCAATGTAGAGCGTGCTGCTTGCCTCCCTGGCGCGCCTGACTTTTTGCAGTTGATCAGCTCGAAAGGGCTGGCCGCCGAAACCGGGATGCACCGTCATCACCAAAAGCATGTCGATTTTATCCAGGAAAGGTTCAACGGAATCAAAGGAGGTTTCGGGATTCAGGGTGAGACCGGCACGACAACCGGCCTCTTGAATCTGCCGCAGCGTTTTGGACACCTCGTGTTTCGCCTGCGGCTCTACGTGAACCGTGATGGAGTTGGCGCCGGCCTTGATAAATCTCGGAACGTAATGGTCGGCGTGTTCAATCATGAGGTGCACATCGAGGGGCAGAGTTGTCAGGCGCCGCACGTGTGCAACGACCTCCGGGCCAAAGGAAATGTTATCCACGAAATGGCCATCCATGATGTCGCAGTGAATCCAATCGGCGCCTGCAGCTTCCACCCGTCGAATTTCGTCACCGAGATGTAAGAAATCGGCGGCCAGAATGGATGCGGCGATGATGACTCTTTCCACAGAAGATGGAGTAAAGGAGTAACAGGGCGATGGCAAGCTCCTTGCATAAGCCTTGAGCACCCGGAATAGGCAGTTCCACAGAATGCGCTTGACGCCGTGCCGCTCCGTTTCATGTTACCGCGGTTCAGCCGGCCGAATCGCGCTCTTGGGCAGTTTCTTTAAAGAAAGGCCGCCTCAGGCGGATGAACGCGCTTCTTCTCAGGCTGGAAGGTTTCTGCTAATAGATAATTCATGTTCAATGGACTTTTCGGCTGGTTATCCAGCGACATCGGGATCGACCTGGGTACGGCGAACACACTTGTTTACGTAAAGGATCAAGGGATCGTTTTGCGCGAGCCATCGGTGGTGGCCGTGCAAGCCGGAACCAACAGGGTGCTTGCCGTCGGTGACGAAGCCAAACGGATGCTCGGCCGCACGCCGGCAAATATTGTGGCAGTGCGCCCGCTTAAGGATGGCGTCATTGCGGACTTTGAAGTTACCGAAGCAATGCTTCGCCACTTTATCACCAAGGTTCACAACCGCCGTGTGAAAGCCAGACCGCGCGTGGTGATCGCAGTGCCGTCCGGAATCACGGAAGTGGAGAAACGCGCTGTGCGCGAATCTGCGACACACGCTGGCGCGCGCGAAGTTTATTTAATCGAAGAACCAATGGCGGCGGCGATCGGGGTGGGACTTCCTGTGCAAGATCCAGCCGGCAACATGATCATCGACATTGGGGGTGGCACGACGGAGGTGGCTTTAATTTCTCTGTCGGGGATTGTCTTTAGCCGGAGCGTGCGCGTTGCCGGTGACGAGCTCGACGAGGCCATCGTTCAGTACATGAAGCGTGCGTACAATCTGATGGTCGGCGAACGCACAGCGGAAGAGATAAAAATTAAAATTGGCTCCGCGTATCCCAGTGAAAAGGAAACCAGCGTGGAGGTTAAGGGCCGCGACCTTGTAGCCGGTTTGCCCAAGACGCTGATGATCACCTCACAGGAAGTACGCGAAGCGTTGCTTGAACCGATCTCGACAATTGTCGATTCCGTACGAATCACGTTGGAGCGCTGTCCGCCGGAGCTTTCAGCGGATCTCGTGGATCGTGGCCTGGTTTTGGCAGGTGGCGGTGCATTGCTGCGCGGTTTCGACAAGCTTTTGAGCGAGGAAACGGGTTTGCCTGTCCATGTTGCTGAAGATCCGCTGAGCGCAGTTGCGGAAGGGACCGGCAAATGCCTCAATGAACTTAAATTCCTGCGCCAAGTGGCCTCTGCAGACCGCCAGTGGCGGTAAGAAGAAGTGCCGATGGCCCATTTTGGGGTTGCGGATTGATGCGTGTGCTTCCGCAAATGTCGATCTACCTTAGCCTGCAAGCTCCGATTCAAAGTCCGCGTTCGCGATGAGCCGCACGAATATCATCGCGCTGCTGATTTTCGGCGCAATTTTGGGATACTTTCTCAGCTTTGGGCCAGCGACGACCCAGAAGTTCAAGAGCGGCATGTATCAGTTGCTTGCGCCATTCTTTACCGGCGGCTCTGGATTAAAGAAGCAACTGACGTCGGTGCGCACAGGGTTGAAATCACTGGAGCAATTGGAGCGCGAAAACGCCGCGCTACAGGTGGAAAATCGCGAGCTCAGAGCAACGAACCAGGGTTTGCGGGATGCTGAAAGTGAGGTGAATCGATTGCGACATGCGCTCAATTATCGGGAGCGCTCGGTCTTTAAGCTAATCGCTGCCGAGATTGTCGCCCGGGATTCTTCTACCTGGTGGCGAACAGTTACCATCAACCGTGGCCGCAGAGATGGCATCGAAATCGACATGCCGGTTGCGACCGATGAAGGATTAATAGGAAAAGTCACGACGGTCAGCGACACCATCTCAGTGGTGTTGCTGATTTCGGATGAAAATTGCCGGGTAGCCGCGAAGGTCGAAGGAAGCCGCGAACAAGGTATCGTCTCTGGCGAGCGAGTAACAACCGGTTTGACTCCGCTGTTGAACCTGAATTTTTTGTCAAAACAAGCTGATCTCAAGCCGGGCCAGAAAGTTTATACGTCGGGCGTCGGCGGGGTGTTTCCATCGGGTTTGCTGATCGGCAGCGTCAAGACTTTCCATGTGCGGGAACTCGATGGACAGGCGCAGCTCACCCCGGCGGTTGATCTGTCGCATTTGGAGGACGTGTTCGTTGTGACTGGTCGAAAATGATTTTCTTTTTCGTTTTGCTGTTCGTTGTATTGGTCGCTCAAATTGCGGAGTTCTTTATTCCAGCGTTGCCGTGGCTCTACAATGCGCACGTCTACATTGTGCCAGTGATTGTCTTTTACGGAGCGATGGCGCTGCCGTTTCCGCTGATGTTGTCGTTAGCACTTTTTGCCGGAGTATTGCTGGATGCTGTTACGGTGCAGGTGATCGGAGGCAAAGTTGAAATCTCAACTGGATCATCGATACTTATTTACGGTGTGCTGGCAGGATTAATGCACGGCTTGAGGCCGCTCTTTGCACGTGGCCGCTGGGAAGTGCACTGTGTCTTGAGCGGTGTTTTCACCTCGTTGATAGTTCTGGCGCAATATTTGATGATTACATTTCGTCGCGGTTCTTTCGTGTTCACCCGCGAAGTCTGGTGGCAGATCGGCGGGCCTGGTCTCGTGGCGATGGCGATTGCCCCGATCGTATTTTGGGTGTTGCAGTGGACGGCACACGTTACTGCCTACTCGTACCAACCTGAGAGGGGACGGCTTGAATGAATAGGCGGCGTCTCACTTCACGGGTGCGAATTCAATTTCTTGGCGTGTTAATGCTTCTGGGCTTGGGCACTCTTGGTCTCAAGCTTTGGTGGATCCAGGTAGCGCACGGTCAGGAGTGGACTTCTCAACTTCGCGGTAGTTCGCAAGCGACGGTCCGGATTCCTTCGGTCCGCGGCGAGATCAAGGATCGCAACGGGGTAACGCTGGTCCAAAATCGGGCAAGTTACGAAGTAGACTTTTATCTTCCGGAGATGGTGAAAGGCTATCGTGAGCGGTTCGGGCAACCACCCTTGACCGAGTATCGAACGACGATCAACGGCATGCCCAAAGATATGAAAGAGCCGGACATCATTAAGATCGTCAACAATGGCATCGTTCCACGCCTTAACGATCTCGATCTGGCGAGCGACTACAACGCCAGCCGTTTGCAAAAGCATTATCGCAACGACACGGAAGTCCCTTTTTCGTACGTGAAGGACATCGATTTCCCAACTTTGGCGAAGTTTTCCGAGCATGACGTCGGATTACCCGGAGTGGAACTCGCGATCAAGCCCGTGCGTTCTTATGTTTACGGGGCACTTGCCTCACATCTTCTGGGTTATGTCGGAATGCCGGATGACATCGATAAAGAAGAGGCAAGAAAATTCACGTTCTACCAGCAAGACGTGGAAGGGAAATCGAACATCGAAAAAATCATGGATCAGTACCTGCGTGGGAAACCTGGGGTACGTTACCTGCGTAAGAACGCCAAGGGAACAATTGAGGGTGTCGGGCGCGAAGATCCCCCGCAACAGGGCGCGAACGTTTTTCTGACCATCGACGCGCGCATTCAGGCGATCACGGAAGAAGCTTTGCGGGCAGTCGGGCGCGGGGCAGCTGTGGTTGTTGATCCCAACAACGGCGAAATTCTCGCGATGGCATCAGTGCCCTCTTTCGATCCGAACACGTTCATCCCAAGCATCAAAGCAAAAGATTGGAAAGCGCTCCAAAAGGATGAGGGCGATCCCCTGGTCAATCGCGCTGTCAGCGCATTTCCGCCAGGATCGACATTTAAACTGATCACCTCACTGGCTGGATTGCGTCGCGGTATGGCGAAGCAGAAATTCACCTGTTACGGCGGCGTGCAGTACGGCGATCATTATTTTCAATGCTGGGTAGCCGAAAAGCATTACACCCACGGCACGCTCACGCTGTCGGACGCTATCAAGGTGTCCTGCAACGCATTTTTTTACCAGTACGGCAATGCGGCTGGCATCGATTCAATTGACCGCGTGGGCGACTTGCTCGGGTTAGGCAAACCATCGGGGTTGAACCTGACCGGGGAGCAACCAGGCGTCTTGCCCGGACCAGAATGGATGCAAATTCATTATCCGCAGGAGCGCTGGTCTCAGGCATACACGGCGAACGTTTCAATCGGCCAGGGATACACCTTGTGCACGCCACTGCAAATGGCCATGGCCTACGCTACCATCGCCAACGGCGGCATCTCCTATTATCCGCGCCTGGTAAAAAAGGTGTTGAACCAGGACGGCACGCCGATCCTTGACGAGAACGGAAAAATTGCTGTGCCCGACGAACCGAAGGTGCACGCCGATTTTCGTCCCGAAGTTTCCCCAGCAGACCTCGAGATGGAGCGACGCGGTTTTTGGAAAGTGGTTAATGAAGGTGGCGGAACAGGCGGGCGCGCCCGCTTAGCCGACGTCCAGGTTGCTGGGAAGACCGGCAGTGCACAGGCGAGCGACCATGGCCGCGAAAGCATTATCGCGTGGTTCGTCTGCTGGGCGCCATTTGAACAGCCGAAATACACGATTGCAGTAATGGTGCAGGCCGGCGAACATGGCGGACATGGCGGCTCGGTGGCTGCGCCCATCGCCACACGCATCTTGGAGCGCACCTTGGCGACAGAACAGGGAAAATTCGAAGCGAAACTCGCTTGGACACCACCCGCACAGAAACCGAATCCGTTTCAAACAATCAAGGACGTCACTTTTCACGACTCTGGGCCAAACGCGGGGAATACTGACGAAGAGGGAGGCGGTGACGGGCAAAATGCTACCGCCCAAATGGCAAGCACGGACGCGTCGCCTGATGTCGAACCCGAAGCAGATTCTCAGGGCAAAGTACGCCGGCGAGGTCCGGCTGCGGCGCGCGCTGTTGCTGCTCCGACACCGCCTCAACGTAATTTCTTCCAAAAGATCTTTGGAATACGTCCACGTCAGGCGCCGGCGCCAGCGCCTCAGCCTAACCGCCGGCGTGGAACACCACCCCGATGAACCCCCGATCAGCACTATCGCCATATCGTATTTGGTTACTTCCGCTTCTGATCGGACAACCCCTTTTTTCATATGATGGACAAAGTAAGAAAACTTTTGGGTCTCTCCTCACGAAAGACCGGCAAAAAACTTGTAGTGAGTGTGGAAAAGCTCGAGTCACGCGTTGCGGTGCTCGAAAATGGCCGGCTAGAGGAGTACAGCGTCGAGCGTAAGACCTCACGCAACATCGTCGGCAGCGTTTACAAAGGCAAAGTCAAAAACATCGAGATGGGATTGAAGGCGATGTTTGTTGACATCGGCTTCGAGAAAAACGCATTCCTACATTTTTGGGACGCCATCCCGGCGGCACTCGACAGTGGCATTGAGGAGATCGATCGCCGCGGCAGCAGGCGCCCTCGAAAACGAATCACGGTCAAAGATATTCCGAGCATCTATCCTGTTGGTTCGGATGTCATTGTGCAGGTGACCAAAGGTCCAATTGGTAATAAAGGCCCCAGAGTCACCACCAACCTCAGTTTCGCGGGACGCTATCTTGTGCTCATGCCGTTCAGCGATCGCAGCGGCATCTCGCGTAAGATTGAAAATCAGAAAGAGCGCGAACGATTGCGCAAAATTGTCCGTGAATTGGAAATTCCCGATGGCGTTGGGGTCATCATCCGCACTGTAGGTGAAGGCCAACGGGCGAGGTATTTTGTGAGGGATCTCCGTTTCCTTCTCGATGAGTGGGCTCAGGTCGAGCGACTGATTCGCGAGCAACCAGCCCCGTGCCGCTTGTTCGAGGAACCGGATTTGGTCGGCCGCACCGTGCGTGATTTTCTCACAGAGGAAATCGACGAAGTCGTTTGCGATGATCGCGCGGCAACGGAGCGGATGATCGAAATGGTGGGGCAGATTTCCCGTCGTGCGCGAAGTCGAGTGCACCATTACGACAGCGCCATGCCGATTTTCGAGACGTATGGTGTGCAAAAACAAATCGATGACGCTTTCCATCGACAAGTCTGGCTCAAGTGCGGCGGTTATATCGTGATCGATGAGACAGAAGCCCTCGTGGCTATCGACGTTAACACGGGACGAAACAAAGGGGGACGCGACGTAGAAAAAACAATTTTGCAAACAAACCTCGAAGCCGCAGACGAAATCGCGCGCCAGCTTCGGTTGCGCAATATAGGTGGACTTATCATTGCCGATTTCATTGATATGAAGAGCCGTAAAGACCAGCAGGCAGTCTACGGTCTGATGAAGGAGCGGCTCAGCCGTGATAAGGCGAAGACTCATATCCTCCCTATTTCGCAGCTCGGCCTGATGGAAATGACCCGCCAAAGAGCGCAGGAAAGTCTCAGCGACACGATCTACGAAAATTGTCCTTATTGCGGCGGACGGGGAGTAGTAAAAACCTCCATGACCACGAGTGTGGAATTGCATCGCACGCTCAATACGGTGATGCGCAAGTATCAGGAAAGTATCCACGATATTCGGGTCATTCTGAATCCCGGCGTCTTGAAGCGTTTAAAGGAAGAAGACGAAGATTTGCTGGTGGAATTGGAGCGCCGGTATGCGGGACGGCTTACTTTTCGTGGGGATCCCACATTTCATCATGAAAAGTTCGTCATTACAGACGCTAACACGGGCGCGGAACTCCACCCGTAAGGCGGTGTCCTACACCAAAAAGCTCTTGCAATTTCGCATTGCTCGCCCAAGAGTCCGGCATCCGGGGTAACAACGAGTTTCGTTATTACCCTGCGTGTTCCAAAGGAAGGTTTGGAACTAAAACTGAGGGGAAACTTAACCAAAGGAGAAATAGATGAGAGGAATGGTGTTGGGGCTGTTATGCAGCGCTGCAATCACTTCGGCAGCGTTCGCCGGCACGGAGACTTATTCCGGGAAGGAGATGAAACAGGTGGCGCCACCCCCCTGTCCACAATGGTACGCAGACAATGAGTTCAATGTCGGTCTGTGGGGTACTTACATTTTCACAGGGAACACCTGGCAGAACGATCGTTACCTCGAATCCGATCATGCTTTCGGCGGTGGTGTGGATCTCAAATACTTTTTTCATCGCTACTTTGGCGTGGGGATTGAAGGATGGGCGGTAGATGCAAGACGCGCTTTTGAAGATGTCTTCATTGATCTGAATAACGGTGTGTTTGACGCTCACACTGCACATGAGAGCCGCGCGGTTGGTTCTGTCTTGGGCACTCTGACATTGCGTTATCCAATCCCGTGCACGCGCTTCTCGCCGTATATCTTTGGCGGAGCCGGCGGGATCTTTGGCGGGGGCGAAAGCACCAATGTGGTGGTGAACGATGGGATCATTCGTACTGAACAAACCGATTCTGAATCCCGGGCGATCGGCCAGGTCGGCGGCGGTATGGAAATTCGAATGACGCCGCACATTGGGTGGGTCAGCGATTTTAGCTGGAATTTCGTCGACGGGCCAAAGAACAACTTCGGGATGGTTCGAACCGGAGTTAATTTCGCGTTCTAGCCAACCCACAAAGCGCTATTTACCAGGAGCGGCGTCCGGGATTTTGGACGCCGCTTTTGTTTGTATTAATCCCTGACGCAGAAAGCGCCTCGGGATTTGCGAACCTTGGTACGCGTACGACATTATGGTGATGTCATTCGCAGAAGTCCTGGACAATCTCGCTCTAAAGAAAACCGAATTGGTCGAGCGATTTCAGAATTTGATCCTGCCGAAATCGGACCATGAGCTCGAAGCCATGGCTCAAGCTTCGAGTACGCTTACTCTTCAAAATTTCGGGCGCACAATGCGGCTCTTCGCGCCGCTGTACCTCTCCAACGAATGCGTCAACAACTGCCAATATTGCGGTTTTTCGCGCGATAACCCGATTCTTCGCGTCACCCTGAGCCTCGATGAAGTCATCGCCGAAGCGGAGCATCTGGCGCGCCAGGGATTTCGTCAGATTCTTTTGGTCACCGGCGAGCACCCAAAATTCGCAGGGCGCGACTATCTTGCCGAGTGCGTTCGCGCGCTCGCTCCTTATTTTTCCTCAATCTCCATTGAGGTAGGTCCGATGAAGGTGGAAGACTATGCACCGGTCGTAAAGGCGGGGGCGGAAGGGCTGGTGGTTTATCAAGAGACCTACAACCGCGAGGTCTACGCCGAGATGCACACTGCCGGACCGAAGCGGGACTTCAATTTTCGACTCGATTGCATTGAACGTGGTTATGCAGCGGGTTTTCGGCGGCTTGGGGTCGGAGCATTGATTGGTTTGTCTCCCTGGCAGGACGAAGTCATCGCCCTCGCGGCGCATTTGGAATATCTGTTCAAACGGTGCTGGCAGGCACAGATTACCGTAAGTTTGCCCCGGTTGCGCCCCGCAGCGGGTGGATTTCATCCGCTCTTCTCGATGACAGATCGCGAACTCGTGCAACTGATTTGCGCTTTAAGGATCGCTTTTCCGCAGGTGGGAATTGTGCTCAGCACTCGCGAGCGCGCTTCGCTGCGCGATTCACTCGCGTCAATCGGGGTTACGATGATGAGTGCAGGCAGCCACACTGAGCCCGGCGGATATACCCGACAGGGCCGGGAACATATCCACCGCACTGTGCGTGGCCGGATTGTCGCCCCCGAGTTCCAAAATGGTGAAGATGAACTGGCCACTGGCCAGTTCGAGATCAGCGATGAACGGTCCCCGGCTGAAATTGCTGCACTTTTGCGTCGTCGCGGATTCGAGCCTGTTTGGAAAGATTGGGATCAGGCTCTTTGTGGCGTGTGAAGATCTCACTTAACGGCGAATCTGTGGACGTTCGCGGAGCGGAAACCATCGCGGAACTTATCGATCGTTATCGGTTGCCCGCGCAATCGATCCTGGTTGAGCACAACGGGCTTGCCGTTCATCGGCACGAATGGCCGCAGCGGCTACTATCCGAAGGCGATCGAATCGAATTCATCCGCGTCGTCGCTGGCGGCTAGGATTTCAGTTAAAGATGCTTTCAGATTGAAGCTGCACTCTTTACAACCACACGCATTCCGTCAGTTTGAATCACGGTGACCGGTGTTTGCGAGGCGATGAATTCGCCTTCGGTAATCACATCGACGACGTGGTCGGCGAAACGCGCTTTACCGCTCGGCCGCAACACAGTAACGGCTGTGCCTTGCATTCCTGGAGCTAAGCTAACCGCAGTTGCGAACTGTTTTGGCGCCCCGGCCAGCGAAGGTCCCGGCGGATTGGACTCGATCAAAGCAAAGCGACGATAGATGCTTGTGCGTGGCAAATAGCGCGCAAGTAAAGCGATAACGATAAATGCGCCAAGGATTGCGATGAACATGTTGAGCAAGGGCATCGCGAGCATTTTGCCAGTGGGAAAAAAATTCTGCCCCGGATAACGATCAATCATCGTCCACAGCAGCGAAGCCAGCATTAAAAAGACGCCGACAACTCCGAAAACAATCGTGCTGTGCGCGAAAAAAAGAACCTCAATCAAAACGAGAACCAAGCCCAGAATGAACAGCGCAACCACTTCCCAGCCAGCCAGGCCGGCCAAATAATGCCCGAGGAAAAACAGGGCGAAACACAGCGCGGAAATAACGCCGGGCCACGTTGCGCCGGGAATCTTGAACTCGAGGTACGCG
Organism: Candidatus Udaeobacter sp.; assembly: GCA_035652195.1. Taxonomy (GTDB): domain Bacteria; phylum Verrucomicrobiota; class Verrucomicrobiia; order Chthoniobacterales; family UBA10450; genus Udaeobacter. The sequence continues at coordinate 13,529 of DASREH010000165.1, forward strand.
CCGAGAATTCCTCCCAGCAACAGCAAAGGCGCAAGAGCGGTGATCCAAAACGCGATTTGCTCAAAACCAGTCGGCTCGATTTCAACGACGTTTCCTTTTAGCCCGGCCTTTTTTACCAAATCGTCGACCGAATCGACGACACCTTCTGAGAGTAATGGCTTGCCGTTGATCGATTCAGTTGCCTCCTGGGCATTCAGGGTGAGCACCGCGCCTTTGGGATGGACGACGCGATTACCAATCTTTACCTCTTTATCCTTGTTCATGAACGCTTCAGCAACGTCAGGATTGTGTCCGTTTTTAGTTGCCGACCCGCGGATGAGCGCAGACCAATAGGAAATTGTCTTTTCCCTCGCCGTGGCGGGCAAGTCTTCACCGGTTGGAAGAATCGGCGCTGCCGCTCCGATTGCGCTCACTGGCGCCATGTAAATGTGTCGCGTGGCCATCGCAATGAGGGATCCGGCCGAACCCGCGTTTGTGTTGATGAACGTGTAGGTTGGAATTTTGGCCTGGTTCAGAGCGTTGACGATGTCAGCTGCAGCATCGAGCCGCCCACCGTACGTGTTCATGTTAAAAATGACGGCGGACGCCTCGTTGCTTTCTGCTGTTTTCACGCCACGGCGCAGAAACGCAAGAAGCGAAGGAGACACTTCGCCGCGCAAGGGGACGACCACAACATCGCCTTTGTGGACGACCTCACGCGCGTTCGCGCTCGCGATCATCGTGAGGGACAAGGTCAGCGCCAGGAATGACAAACTCTTCCTCATGGCTTGGACATGAACAGGCACTGCGTAAGTTTGGCATCGCTTCAAGAGCTAAACGAGGCAAAAATCATTGCGCGGATATGGGAACGATCCCTTCGGAGACAATCGAGCAGATTGCGGCAGCGAACGACATCGTGGATGTTATCGGCTCGTATTTCCCCCTCAAACGCGCCGGAGCGAATTTCAAGGCGCTCTGCCCGTTTCATCAGGAGAAAACGCCCTCCTTCATTGTCAGCCCAAGCAGGCAGACCTTTCACTGCTTCGGATGCGGAGCAGGCGGAAGTGTTTTCCGCTTCGTGGTTGATTACGAGCACACTGATTTTCCGTCAGCGGTGCGAAAGCTTGCGGCACGGGCCGGAATTAAGGTGGTGGAGGCGCCGGGCGGAGCGAGTGACGATCGCGACCATGCGGTCCGCCGAACCTTGTTGAAATTGCACGGTGAGGCCGCCGAGTGGTTCCACGATAATTTGTTAAAAAAAGAACTCGGTGAATCCGCGCGTCATTATCTAAAGCGTCGCGGGATTACGCTGGAAATCGCCAAGCACTGGCAGCTTGGTTACGCGCCGGACGAGTGGGATGCGCTTGGCAGCTGGGCTCGCGGCCGCGGCTACTCCGTTCGGGACCTCATCTCGAGCGGTTTGGTAAAAACGAGAGATGACGCACAGCGCAGCGCCAATGTGAGCGGTAGCGCGTATGATCGGTTTCGTGCCAGAATTATTTTCCCCATCTGCAATGATGTCGGCGAAGTGATCGCTTTTAGCGGTCGGCTTTTGCAAGACGCCGAGGGAGCCGCAAAGTATTTAAATTCGCCGGAGACTCCCATTTTCCGAAAAGGTCACGTTCTTTTTGGTTTGGATAAAACGAAGCGCGCATTGATTGAATCGAATTGCGCAATCGTCTGCGAAGGACAACTTGATCTGATAAGCTTGTTTGAAGCGGGAATTAAGAATGTCGTAGCACCGCAAGGGACTGCATTCACGGAAAAACAGGCGCGAGTTCTTAAACGATTTGTAAACGAGGTAGTTCTTTGCTTCGATGCCGATGCAGCCGGCAAAAAAGCCTCCGAACGCTCGCTGGATGCTCTGCTGCAAAACGATTTGATCGTGCGCGTGGCTGAAATGCCTGCAGGAGAAGATCCCGACTCCCTGGTTCGTCGCGAAGGAAAAGAAGCGTTTCAAAGCCGAATTGCTGGCGCGCGTGATTTTTTCGATTACTGGATCGAGCGCGAAGCCAGCGATGTTGATCTAAGTTCGTTAGGCGCGAAGATGCAGCTTGCCAGAAATCTGGCTGAAACTGTTTCGCGCATTCGCGATCCGCTCATGCAAGGTGAAGTGGTAAGCAAAGTCAGCGCATATCTCGGTGTTCCCGCCATCGATTTTCAATCGCTTCTGCCCAAGCGAAGAGCTGAACCGGTTCGATCCAGTGATCAATCTGACAGAGATGATTCTCCCAAACCCCGCGAGGCTGCTCAGATGCCGCGCCATGATATATCCATGCTTTGCCTTCTGGCGTTGCGGGACGAAAAAGCGCGTGACTTTCTTCGCTGTCAGAATTGGCGCGAAATTCTCGCTCAAATCCCCGATGGAGAAATTCTCGCTCTAATCCTCAAAAGCGATCTGCGTCCGGCTAACGCTGCCTCACTGAACGCCTTTATGGCTACGCTTTCACCGTCGGAGGAGCGGCTCGTCTCTTCGTGGCTGCTCCAAAAAGCGCCGCCTAACGCCGAAGCCATGGTTGAGGACTGGTGGCTCGGTATCCGCCAGTCCGTCTTGCGCCGGCAGCTCGACGTCGCCACGAACCGTATAAAACTCCCGAATCTCACCACGGGAGAGACGGTAAATTTACAGAAACAAATTCTTGACCTGCGTGGACAGCTCCACGAGCTTTCCCAGCCCGCCAGCCGGGCTGGCAATTAGGCCTCGGAAATGGCCTTAGTTGCCGATCTGTGCTGGGCGGCGCATCGAACGTCTTAGTCAAATCCTTAATCGCACTATCTTGGCCAGGCATTCGAAACACACGGGAGGCAGCCGACGGTCGTCGGCGAAGCGGATCAAGCTCATTCGACGCCGCAGTTCATCGCAAAGGCGGGTTGTTCCACTTCGGCGGAAGCTCAAGAAACAACCGCGGATCGTCGCCGTTAAAGCCAAACGCCGAGCCGCTCCGAACCAGCGCAATGGGTCAACGCCAAAGCCATCGGAGCAAATGGCGGCGTCTCGCTTGTATTCGGCAATTGAACTGCAGAGTCGGATTCGCGAGCTCATTAAGCTGGCCAAAGAACAGGGCTATCTCACGTTTGATGATCTAAATGAGGCCTTACCCGAAGGTATCACTGACGCAGATGAATTGGACCTTATTCTGACGCGGCTGCGTCGCCTGGAAATCGACATTATCGAGGCGTCGGAAGTTGATCGTTACAAGGACGGAAAAAAAGATTCTGAAGAGGACCTGGAAGAGGAAGAACGAACCGAGACCAAGGTCGACATTCTCGACGATCCGGTCCGGATGTACCTCAAACAGATGGGTCAGGTGCCGCTTCTGACCCGCGAACAGGAAGTAGAAATATCAAAGCGCATCGAAGAAGCCGAGGAAATGGTGCTGAAGCATATCAACCGCTTCGGTTTTATCGCGCAGGCGCATTTGGATCTCGCCAACAAGCTGATCGAGGGCAAGGAGAGATTCGATCGCGTGATCCTCGACAAAAAGATCGAGAGCCGGGAAAGGTATATGAAAAACCTCCCGAGACTTTGCAGGCAAGTAGAACAATTGAGCGTATCTGTCACCAGGCAGTTTTGCGAAGTCACGCGGAATTCTGCAAAAAAGCGGCCGCAGAAGCTCAAGGCTTTGCAGAAAATCATGACTTCGTTGCAAAGGCTTTACCCGCTTTTCTATCTCAAGCAGAAGGTTACCGAGGAATTTGTGCATCTCGCAGATGACGCGCATCACACATCGCTTTATCTCCAGACTGAATTGGCCAAAAATCCTCGAAGCAAAAAGCGGCGGTTACAACTTCACAACAAGGTCCGTGAGCTGGAGAAAAGTTTATGGTTCCCGCTTGCCGATTATGCCAAGGAATACCAGACGCTTAAGAGCTGGATGCGCCAGGCTTTCAAGGCCAAAACCGAGATGGTAGAAGCCAACCTTCGTCTGGTTATTTCCATCGCGAAAAAGTACACCAACCGCGGCCTCTCCTTCCTGGATTTGATACAGGAAGGCAACATGGGGCTCATGAAGGCGGTTGAGAAGTTCGAATATCGCCGCGGGTACAAATTTTCCACATACGCAACCTGGTGGATTCGGCAGGCCATCACTCGTTCAATTGCTGATCAGGCTCGCACGATTCGCATCCCGGTTCACATGATTGAAACAATTAATAAGCTGATGCGGGTCCAAAAACAGCTTGTGCAGGAATACGGACGGGAGCCGTCGCCCGAGGAGGTTGCTGAGGAAGTTCTGTTGCCGGTAGACCGTGTTCGATCTGTCCTCAAGATGGCGCAGCAGCCAATTTCGCTTCAGTCACCGGTGGGCGAGAGCGAGGAAACCAACTTTGGCGACTTTATCGAAGACAGGGGCGCCGAAAATCCGAGCGACATGACGGCGATTGTCCTGTTAAAGGAGAAAATCAAGGATGTGCTGGAGACGCTTACCGATCGTGAAAGGCAGGTCCTCGAGCAACGATTCGGGCTTGTTGATGGGTATAGCCGCACATTGGAGGAAGTGGGCCGACAATTTCAAGTCACGCGCGAACGTATTCGCCAGATCGAAGCAAAAGCGTTGCGAAAAATGCGGCACCCGACACGGATCAGGCAATTGGAAGGTTTCCTTGAAGCGCCCGGCCTGTGAATGTGCTTGCCATTTGAGCGCAACTTCCCACTCTGCAGTTAGTTCAATTGATTGGAGACTATGGATCCTGAAGATGACAAGCAGTTGTGGGACATTCTTGGCCAGGTTCCCCAGCCAACACTTTCGCCGTTTTTCGCTCGAAATGTGGTAAGGAGCGTCCGGCGCAGTACGACAGCGTTCGAACGGATGCGTGAATGGCTGAGTTGGCGCAGACTTGCCGCGGCGTCTGCTATTGCGATTGTCGTGATTGGTATGGCTATCGCCACCCATCGCCCAGTCTCGGAGCCAACGGCTACACCTGGTGCAGACGTCGTCGCAAAAATCGATCCACAGGATTATGACGTCGTGGCCGATCTGGATGAACTGATCGCCTGGGATGAAAATAGCGTGTGGGAGGATAAGCCGACTCTGTAAACTGACCGTCGGCTCGTTGACTTTTGTTTTGCTCTGCGCTGTCGCACAGGGACAACCCCAATCGCACAGACAAAGCGGTCACCACGCAGCTGCACCTCCACACGTATCGGGAGGGGCTCCTTCGAGGGGAGCAGGTCAGAGCACGCGTGAGCGCTGGATGGCTATGCCGCCGGCGGCCCGTCAAAACTTCCAGCGCAATGCCGAGCGGTGGTTACGCATGAGTCCCGCGGAGCGAAATGTGATGCGCCAGCGAGAAAACCTGCGACGCGAGACGATCAGGCGCGAGACGGATGCCGCGGTTCGTGACTCAGGCCTTAAACTGAACGCGCAGCAGCGCGCTCAATTTGAGTCGCGCTACATTCAAGAACGGCAAAAAGTAGAACGCACACTGCGGCAGCAGGTCGAAGCGGAGCGGCAAAAGGAAATTCCAGCGCTGATCCAGGAACTGAAAAAAGAATTCCAAATTGATCAGCCAAACAAAGTCCCAGCGACGAAACCTGCAGAGTCACCGAAGAAATAGCGCAGGCAGGGTTGGTCGGATCTTGAGCAGCAGCTTCTGTAAAAGAAAACTGGCCCGAGATTACTCGGGCCAGCCGATCTGGACAGTCTTTAGTGCAGCCGGTGAATGTTTACCGGCGATGATGGTGGTGGTGCCGCGGATGATGGTAAAGGCGGTGGCCGCCGTACCAATAGTAGGGCCGGTGATAGTATCCATAGTACCGGTACGGCCGGTAATAGGCGTAACGATAGGGATAATAATACCCATACGGGTAATAGCCGTATCCATAAAACGCCGGAAATCCGAACCCTATTCCGACCGATACCCCAGCGTCAGAGCGCTGTACAGGGATGAAAGTCAACAGCCCCGCCACCGATCCTATCAAGAGCAGTTTTTTCCAATTCATGTTTTTTCCTCCCTATCAATTAAACAAATTCGAGAAGAGAAAGTTTTCCGATTTATTCGGATTTGGAAATCTCCGGATATCCGGTGATGCGAATGGTTTGCCCGATCCGCCGGTAAGCGACACGCCGCATGCGCAACGAGCCCGCTGGAGTATCAGTTCCATGTCCTGCAAACGCGATTACCGGTCCTCCAGACAAAATTGGGCCAAGGTAGACCTGTAATTTGTCAATGAGATGCCCATCCAACGCCTGCCCCAGGACGTTGCCGCCTCCTTCTATTAATACGCTCGTTACATTTTGCCTGCCTAAATCCTCAAGCACGGCAGCAAGAGACTTTCGCCGATAAACCAGCGTTCGTGATCTAAACCGATCGGAAAACACATTCGCGTCCGATGGCAACCTACCTGACGCAGTCAGTATGACACGCCAGGGCTGCCGGGCTCCGCGAATCCCGCGCACAGTCAACCTGGGATTGTCCGACCGGATTGTCTCCGCTCCGACCAAGATTGCGTCCACCTGGCCGCGAAGCCGATGTGCGTCACGGCGTGACACACTGTCCGTGATCCAACGAGACTCGCCGGCTGGCCGCGTTAATCGTCCATCGAGTGACATTCCGCACTTCGCGATAACAAAAGGAGACTGTGCGACAATCCATTTGTTGAAAGCCTCGTTCGCTTCCGCGCAATCGTCAGCCAATACGCCTTGCCGAACGTTGATGCCTGCATTTTGCAATTGCACAATCCCTTTGCCCGAGTGACGCGGGTTCACGTCAATCGCGCCAATCACGACGTTCTTAACTCCCGATTCAATGATCGCATCTGTGCACGGACCAGTACGCCCTTTCGTAGAACAAGGTTCGAGCGTGACATAAAGAGTCGCCTTCGGTGGAATGGCGCCCGCAAAATCCCGGAGGCATTCAACCTCTGCATGAACATGGCCTGCTCCACGATGATGTCCTCTTGCCACGATGCGATTGCCGATCACCAGAACCGCTCCAACGGCGGGGTTCGGACTTGTTCGGCCAAGCGCTTTCTTCGCTTCCTTTAAAGCGGCGCGCATGAACTTTTCGTCTTGTTCGTCTTTCACGGTTGCAGGATCAGTAATGGCTCTCGGCGGGGTCGGCAACGCGCGGCACTGCAGAAGGGCCACCGGACGCAACTATCCGGTCCAAACGAAGCGTGCCTGGAGGGATTCGAACCCCCAACCTTCTGATCCGAAGTCAGAAGCTCTATCCGGTTGAGCTACAGGCACAATCACGAGCGAAAATACGGAAAAATTCTGATTTTACTTGGGGAAAATAGGTCCAAGCGTACTCGAAAGGGGGTTCGAGATGCCCCAAAGACGCAACGTCTTGAAGGTTCTTGACTCGTAATAAAAGTCGTGACATCCTCCGATTCATAAAGACAACATTTATAGCGGGTGGCCGACGCCGCAAACTAATTCGGAGAAAACCAGGCGGGCCCTTTCACGTGCGTTTTCAACATCATGGCAAGGACATCTTGCGCTCCTTGGGCACCACGATCGAATGGATGGCCAAGAAAAAGGCCAAGCAAGTAATTGAGGCGACGATCAATGAGGATGTACACGCCTCGCGCGCATTGAAGATGCGATCAGACTATTCCACGTTGCGTGAAATCACAAAAATCTATATCGAGAAATTCGGCACAGATGTACGCCGCAGACGAACAGCCCGAAATAATGTCGGAGCCCTCGAAAAGATCGTGCGCGTGGCGAGCGGTCTGACGCTCGAGAACGCGCGATCCTCGATCTTAACTGGCGAGTTGGTTCGCAAATTCGAGGCGGCAGAACAAAAGAGAATCGCGCAGGACAAAAAAGGATACGTCGATCAGCAATCGGAATTGCGCGTGCGCACATCGATCACGTCGTGGCTAAAACAGGCGCGCTCGATATTCAAAAGAACTCACATGAGCTGGTTTGACGGATTCGCCATTCCGGATTTGAAATTGTTTCGCGAGCAGGGGGTCACATTACCCGATCGGCCTAGGCCGCGCCCGTTGGACCAAGGCGTTATCGATTCGATCACTGCGGCGGCGCCAGTTCTGGCTCGCGAAAATCCACGGTGCTATATCGCGCACTTACTTTTTTCTCGACTGGGCATGCGGAATGTGGAGCAGAAGGCTGCACGCAAAAGCTGGATCGTGCGCAATCCAGTTGGAGGTGGCGGCAGGCTCGGTGTGATTTATCGACCCGAGGAAGGGTTCAAACCGAAGAAAAAAACGGAGCGCTGGATTCCAATCGCGCCCAGCGTGCTGGCCGAGATTGATAAGCATTGGACCCTCTCTCCGGAAGGCGATTACTTGGTGCCAGCGGCTCATAAGACCGAGCGTGCTAACATCATTGACGACCAGCATTCAGCTTGGTGTGGCAAATGGATCAAGAACCATAGCAAGGTGAGCTACGAGCTTCGTCGTTACGCTGGTTCCCTGGTCTATAGGAAAACCGGGAAGATCGAACACGTTCAGCAGTTCCTGGGACATGCCGACCTAAAGACAACCATGGAATGGTATTGGTACTTGCTCGAAGAAACGCCTCCACTTGAGATGAACGATTTTGCAGTGCCAATCGAGCCCTTGTCGAAAGTCGTTGCTTTTCCGCACTAATAGATGCGCCGTATGCGCTGGCAAATCTGGATAACTCCGCGGTAAACGCTATGCCGGAAAATTCCATAACCGAAATGGAGAGAAGCCTGAGAACCGGTTCTCTTGGAATAAAATTTCCTTTAATAGGAACGAACCATCGCCCGCTATCTAGTTCATGAGCATCAAGGTCGCCACTCAAGTCTGGGAGAGATCGCGACACAAATCCGGCAATCTGCTGGTGCTGCTCGCGTTGGCGGACCACGCGGACGACTATGGTCGAGCTTGGCCGGGCATTCCACGATTAGCGCGTAAGGCGCGATTGAGCGAACGACATACTCGTCGTTGCCTGAATCAATTGGTGGCGACTGGCGAAGTAGAGATTCTTCCGGACAAGGCACCGAGTGGCAGGACATGGTACCAAATTCGGGTCGACCAGCTCATGGAGGACGATTTGTCCATCGGGACATCGGAGTCCTGCGAAGTGCCGCCGGCGTCCGACGGCGCGGACGCCGCCGACCGCAAAGCCTGCCCTATCTATATAAATGAATCGTCAATTGAACCATCAGAAGAATCGAGTTCACAAGTCAAAATTGGTCACGTACGTTCACAAAAACCTATTGAGAATTTCCGGGCGAGGAGACCGGACGCGTTAGGACTTGTTTCGCCGCCCAAAGGCGGCTTTTAGATCGACTGGGAGGTGGGCATGGAGAGTGCGAGGGCCACTTGGGAAGAGTTGATGGAGTTCACGGACGCCAAATGGGACGACCTGCCTCTCGAGGAACGTTATGCCGTACGCCAAGCGTGCGAGAAGCAACTGCCGGAAATATCCCGCCGAAGGGCTTGGGAGAGTCTCTGTCCGCCGGAATATCGGGAGACGAGTCCCGAGCGGCTGCCAAATTTAGAGAAGTTTGAACAAGTTCAGAGGTGGCAATTTGGGCCCATGGGTTTGCTTTTAGTGGGTCCAACCCGCCGCGGGAAAACGCGCTCGGCATGGAAGCTGTTGGAGCGGCTTCATTTTGAAGAACATCGAGGAATAATAGCCATGAGTCCGATGGATTTAAAATTAGCTGTCGCATCCGTTTGGCGCGATGCCGAGACAGCGGACACATGGATTTGGCGACTGCGTTCGGCTGGTGTGGTTTTCCTTGATGATCTTGATACGGTGCGATTTACGGAAGCGGTAGAAGAAACGATCTACGACATATTTGAGTTTCGACCCACGCATCGAGAACCGGTAATTGCCACTGTCAATAGAACAGGTCGTGAGTTGGCCGCCCGGATGAACACAAACGGTCGCGGCGCCAAAATCGTTGAGCGGATGAGGGAATACTGTCAGATCGTGAATTTCACCTGATACGGAAGGTCTAGAAAACGGGGCCAATATTCAATGTGGCAGGATGCAGCAAATGCCGGCCAAGTTAGGTGCAACGCTGCTCGCGTTTAATTTCGCTACACATATGCTACCACCTCCTTCAAGCATAGCTCCGCTTGAGCCAGAAGTGTTTATCGGCGCGTACCAGTACGCAGGAATGGTTACTAAATTTGAGTTTCCTGATGAAGTGCAAGCGACTGGCAAACCACTGATCAAAACCGATGACGGGGCGTTCGCACTGACAAGACATCCCCAAAATGTGTTTTGTCTGGCGGTTGTGCGCTATTTTCGAGGCCAACCTAACAAAGCCAAGGCGTTTATGTGGAGATATTATGCGTTGCAAACGCTGATGCACTATGACGGCATGAACGCGTACATTAAAGGTGTCGGCGGCGAACTTGAAATGCACTGCGCCGTCTTTGAAGTCGTAGCTACGGAGAAATTGTCAGGCGATTACGAGTTTGAGCCAGAACGTTTTTTTCAAAGGGTTCGCGAGGTCACGGCACGAATGGATGCTCAGGCCGGAAACGGTGCGGCGGACGGTGGTGAGTAATCGCCAATGAACTGATTCCAAATCAGTAGTCGGCGCTATGGTGACGCGCCCAGAGGCAACCTGTAGCACTGACGCTAGGTTTGAATAACCCGTGGGTTCGAATCCAACCCCTTTCGCCATTTTCTATTTCTCATAGGTAAATTGTGTTAGAAGAGCGATTCATGATAGCAGCACGTAAGAACATCACTGCTGATAACGTAGATGACGCGATGCGCGGACGACGATGAAAGCCACAATTCGACTCCCACAATATATTTTCGAGCAAAACATGCCTGGACTGCTGCGTCGCCTCGGCGAGGCGAATAAAGCAGCCGAAATTTACATTGATTTCAAAAACGTGACCTATTTTACGCCGGGTGCGATCGTTGCCGTTACAGCGAACGTTTACGGTTGGCACGCAAACGGCAAAAAGCTGTTTTTCGTCAATCACACGAGATGCACAGCGTTTAAATATCTTCAACGCATCAATTTCTTTGACAAAGTAGGACTAAAACTCCCCGAAGAATTCATTCGAAAGGCCGATTCCAAGGATTTCATCCCTCTTCAAGAATTATCTCCTCGCACCCAGGACATCGCCCCGATCGCGACGCGAATGGCTGCCTGCATCGCTCCAAAACATATTGATGAAGAAGTTTTCAAGCTCCTACAATACGCGAGCAGTGAAGCGATGCTGAATTGCAAGCAGCACTCGCGGGGCCGTGGCTTTGTTGCAGCACAGTATGCGCAGAAACATGATTTCGCGCGTATCGCGGTCGCCGATTGTGGACGCGGTATTCTCGCGAGTTTTCGTGAAAACGAGTCGCCGCATTACCGTGAAGGAATGACAGATCGCGACGGCTTGGAACTTGCACTGCAGCCAAATGTCTCATCAACCACTCATTTAGCCCGAACCCCATACAGCGCTGGTTCACCGAATTTCGGAGTTGGACTTAACATGCTTCGGGCACTGATGGAGGCGTCGATCGGTTACATGTTTTTGGCGAGCGGCACTTCTTGGTTCTTGCAAAACGGCACGAATCCAGGTGTCATCAGAATTGTGAAGCCGGAATTCAGTTTCCAAGGGACCATCTGTGCCGTCGCTTTCCAGCGCGGGCAAGTTGACGATTTTCAAAGAATGCTTGCTGAGGCTAGAGCTGGACTCGGGTTGCGTATTAATAAACAAGCCTCTAAAATCTTTGCATGAAACACCTCTTCCGGATGCAGGAAATTTTCGGATCGCTTCTTGCCGATGGAACTCGCGGCGCGAAATTTCGCTTTTGCGAGGTTGAACCGATATTGTCGCGGGGCGGTACGGTGATATTCGACTTCTCCGGGGTGGATAATATGACTGATTCGTTTGCTAATGCCTGTTTTGGCGTGTTGGCGCAAAGTCATCGAGAAGAACTTGGAAAACGCGTGCGTTTCGTTCACCATTCTTCGTTGATTCATGACTTTCTTGCTGCCGCGATTTCTCGCGGCCTGACCAGACCTCGATCCTTCGCGTAACCTTCGGGACGCCAGAGCTACAAGATCGATAAGCCGATGGGCGATTCCTTGGAAGGCCTCTGATTCGAGATCAGAGGATTTCTAAGCGTTTTGCGGGCCAAATCTCTGCGATGTTACGGCTTTCGTGACGGATTGTGCTCCGGAACCAGGCCGCAGATGCGGGCGGAAAGCTGGGCGGCTTGAGAGTCGGGCCCCCGGGGGGGTCGGCTAGGTCGCAGCCCGCCGGTTGCCTAACCGGTAATGGCTCTCAGAAATTTTTGGTTAATAGACCAATTGAATCTGTCTCGTGTGTCGGGCGATACTAACATGCTTTAGTTGAACTCGACTAAAGGAACCGCTCGTGCTATAACGAGTTGATGTTTAGCAAGGTGACGGTGTCTGTTGCAGTGGGGCTGGCGCTCTGTGCAGCGACACTGCGATTGCCGGCGATATCGTGTGTTTTATCGAATGCATCGAGTCCGGTTGCATGCCAGCCAAAATGCTGTGCGAACAAAGCTTGTTGCAAAACATCCGACGAACGCACCGGACCACCAGTGCAGCCGTTCGCAAAGTCCGGTTTGAATCAACAAAATCTTGCGACCCCGCCCTCGGCAGTTGCAGCAGTAGTGTGGAATCAAACTGCGACCGAGAAGTTCGTTTTCTCAAGCGTAGAGTGGACTGCGCATTCGCTGACACCCCTCGCGCTTATCTGCATCCGTCTTATCTGATCCAAAGAGTCTGAGGCCGGAGGTGTGCCCACTAATCGGCATGCCTGAACTTCAATTCAGCTCTTGGATCGATGAAAACAACTTACCTTTTATTACTCAATCTAATTTTAGCTTTAACTTTTCGGACTGCGCAGGCCGGAGATAATGGCAGTGCAGTTAGACAGGGCGCTCTTTCGCTCGATCAGGTGACTAGCGTCGTCCTCGCGAATAATCCGGCAATCAAAGCGGCGCAGGAGAAATGGCAGGCAATGAAGGCGCGCGTGCCGCAAGCCGCCGCGTGGGAGGATTTGAGAGCGCAGGCGAGGTCGCGAGTCGCGCGCTACGTCTCGATCCCGCCGAATGCGTTCACGGATCAAAGCTTCATGCTCCAGCAGGAAGTTCCTATTTCAGGAAAAAATCTGAGCCGGGCACGAACAGCGACAGCCGAAGCCGGCGCGGCCTTCGAGGATTTTCGGCGGATACAGCTCGATGTAATCTCTCGCGCCCGCGCGGCCTTTCATCGGCTGGCGAACGAATATGCGCAGCTCGAAGTAAACCAACGCAACGTCGATCTCCTCAATCAATTCGCCGAAGTAAACCGCCAGCGCTACGAAGTTGGCAACGCTAGTCAGGCCGATGTGCTTACTGCGCAGACCGACGCTGCCAAGCTGCTCGAAGCGCAGTCCGATATTTTCCGCCGAATTTCAGACGCGCAATCGCAGCTCAACGTGCTGATGAATCGGCCAGCGCAGTCGCCCCTCGCCCAGCCATCTCAGATTCCGTTTCAACCACCGCACTTTTCATTGCATGCGTTGCAAGCTGTCGCCCTGAGCGCGCGACCGGAAATGCAGCGAGCTCAAAACCGGGTCGAAGCCGAAAGGTTCCGCGTTGAGCTCGCGAATCGTCAGCGGTTCCCCGACCCGACACTCGATGTTCAAGCGCAGCGATACAACGAAGCGGGGCAAGCAGTAAGCGAGCTCGACGTCGGTGTTTCGATCGGCCTGCCATTTCTCAACCCGAGAAAATATTCCGCTACAGTAACTGAGGCCCAGCGGAATTTCGAAAGCGCGCAGCATGAGCTCGAAGCCACGCGTGCCGAAACGCTCGGCCTGGTCCGCGATCAGCTCAACAAGATCGAAACAGCGGCTCATCACTACGAGCTTTATAGCGACAAGATTTTGCCGCTGGCACGGCAGGCGGTGCAATCGAATCGAGTCGCGTACGAGACAAGCAGTGCGAATTTTCTAGAGCTAATTACGTCTCAGCGCGTCCTGCAAGACGTTGAATCCGCCCATGTAAATCATCTCGCCGACTACCAGGTCGCGATCGCAGAGCTCAACGCCATCGTCGGCATCGAGGATTGGCTTTCCGCGCAAAATTTCGCCGAGAAGAGGAAGTCAAAATGAAGCAGCTATTCCACAATCCCGTTTTTCGTTTGGCAATTGCTGCATTGGTGCTTGCGATCACGCCTGCGTGCTCGAAACGTGGTGGCGGCAGCGGCGCAAAGAACAACATCGATTACTGGACATGTACGATGCATCCCTCGGTCCGCGAGAAGGGACCCGGAAAATGTCCCATCTGTTCGATGGACCTTGTGCCGGTAATGAAGGAGAGCGCAACCCCAGCGCGCTCCAGTCAAAACGCCCCTCATCATGACCACGCGGCAATGTTGGCCGGAAAACCGACCGACAGTAGCGTGACTTCATCGCCGTCCCACGAATTCGTTGTGCCGGTCGAGCGGCAGCAACAGATCGGCGTGAGTTTCGCCACTGTCGAAACGAAACCACTAAGTCACAGCATCCGTGCGGTTGGTCGGGTCGTGCCTGAAACACAGCGAGTCTGGCGCGTCGTCTCTCGAACGACTGCCTACGTGCAGGAACTCGGCGTCAATGCTCCAGGCGAGCTTGTCAAAAAGAATCAGGTGCTGATGAAGCTTTACAGCCCTGAGTTGCTAACCACACAGCGTGAATTGATCGACTTGCTGCGTTCGCGCGATGGCACGGCGAAGAACACGCACTCGGCGCGCGGAGATTTCCAGCGTTTGATCGAATCGGCGGAACGCCGGCTTAGGCTCTGGAACGTCACGGACGAACAGATCGCGAAGATTGAGCAAACGCGGCAAGCGGAAGAATCGCTCCCGATCCTTTCGAAAGTTGATGGCATTGTTCAAAACCTTCCAGTGACTCAAGGGGCAAGCGTCGCGATGGGCAGTCCGCTTGTAGAGGTGGCTGATCTCTCTGTGGTGTGGGTTTGGGGCGAGTTTTATCAGGACGAATTACCGATGCTTCAAATCGGCCAGGAGGTGACGGTGACCTCCTCCTCATACCCCGGCGAAAAGTTTCGGGGACAAATCACGCTGATTGATCCCTTCATTGACAACGTGAAACGAACTGGCCGGGTGCGACTCGACATTCAGAACCCGGACTTAAAACTCAAGCCCGACATGTATGTCGATCTTGTGCTCGACATGGACATGGGAAAATCACTCGTCGTGCCGGTGAGCGCGATTATCCCGACGGGCAAGCGCAACATCGCCTTTGTCGATAAAGGCGACGGCAAACTCGAACCACGCGTTCTCGAACTCGGTCGCAAGTTTGGCGACGTTTACGCCGTCAACAGCGGTTTAAAAGAAGGCGAACGGGTCGTGGCGAGCGCGAATTTTCTGATCGACGCCGAATCAAAAATTCAGGGTGCGCTCAAAGATTTTGAGCAGCAATAAGCGGAGGCAATGGTGATCGAGCGACTGATCGAAGCCAGCGCGCGGAACAAATTTCTGGTCTTCATTTTCGCCATCTTTGGCGTCGCAGCCGGCGTTTATGGACTGATTCACACGCCGCTCGACGCTATTCCCGATCTCAGTGACGTGCAGGTGATTGTTTACACCGATTGGGAGGGTCGTTCGCCCGATCTGGTCGAAGACCAAATCACTTATCCAATTTCCACGGTCTTCATCGCCGCGCCCAAAGTAAAGTTCGTACGCGGTGAATCGATGTTCGGCAAATCGTTCGTCTACGTCATCTTCGAGGATGGTACCGACATTTATTGGGCGCGATCGCGCGTCATTGAATATTTGAATTCGGTGCGCGGCTCGCTGCCGGAGGGTGTAAACCCGGTCATCGGACCCGACGCCACGGGCGTGGGCTGGGTGTACGAATACGCGCTGGTTGACGATAGCGGAAAACATGATCTGGCGGCGCTGCGCTCAATCCAGGATTGGAATTTGCGCTACGCGCTTGCCTCCGTGAAAGGCGTCGCGGAAGTCGCGGCGGTCGGCGGCTTCGTAAAGCAATATCAAGTCGATCTCGATCCAAACGCGCTCGTCGCCTACAACATCCCGCTCAGCGACGTCGTGAGTGCGATCAAAACGAGCAACGCCGACGTAGGCGGCAAGACTTTCGAGATCGCGACCACGGAATATTTCGTGCGTGGCCGCGGCTACATCAAAAGCGTCGCCGACATCGAAAACATTGTGCTGAAAGTGGATAAAGGCACACCGGTTTACGTGAAGAACGTCGGGACCGTGCATCTCGGCGGCGATATCAGGCGTGGTATCACGGAACTGGACGGCAAAGGCGAGACCGTTGGCGGGATCGTTGTGATGCGTTACGGGGAGAACGCGCTCAACGTAATCGACGGTGTCAAAAAGAAAATCGACGAGATCAAATCGTCTCTGCCAGCCGGTGTGCACATCGTGCCGACTTACGACCGGAGCGAGTTGATCAAGCGCTCGATTGCGACTCTGCGCGAAAAGTTGATTGAAGAAAGCATCGTGGTCGCGCTTGTCTGCATTGTTTTCCTCTGGCACGTGCGTTCCTCGCTGGTGGCGATCATCACGCTGCCCATCGCGATCATCCTAGCGTTCATCCCGATGTGGTGGATGAATCTGACTTCGAACATCATGTCGCTTAGCGGCATCGCAATCGCCATTGGCGCGATGGTCGATTCAGCGATCATCATGATCGAGAACGCGCACAAGGCGCTCGAACGGTTCCGCGATGAACACAAACGCGAGCCGAACACAGTCGAGCGCGCGGGGGTGATCGTCGTCGCAGCGAAAAGCGTGGGTCGCTCGCTCTTTTTCGCGCTACTCGTTATCACCGTCAGCTTCATCCCGGTCTTCACGCTAACCGCGCAGGAAGGCCGTCTCTTTAAACCGCTCGCATTCACAAAGACCTTTTCGATGTTCTTCGCCGCTTTTCTCGGCCTGACACTGGTTCCCGTGCTGATGCTGCTCTTGATCCGCGGCAAAATCACCCCCGAGGTCAAAAATCCGGTCAATCGATTCTTGATCTGGGCGTATCAACCACTCGTGAATTTCGTGCTGCGCTATCGCGTGTTCACGCTCGCCTGTGCCACGCTCCTTCTCGCGCTCACGATTTTTCCGTTCAAGAGACTTGGCAGCGAATTCATGCCGCCGCTCAACGAAGGCACCCTGCTTTACATGCCGACGGCAGTTCCGGGAATGTCGATTGCCGAGGCCGCGAAAATTTTGCAAATACAGGATCGCCAGCTCAAAAAAATTCCCGAAGCGGTGACTGTGTTCGGCAAAGCGGGCCAGGCAGATACGCCAACCGATCCCGCGCCGCTATCGATGTTCGAAACGGTTGTCACGCTTAAGCCGCCCGATCAATGGCGAAAGGGAATGACCTGGGACAAGCTGCTCGCGGAGCTGAACGCCAATATTAAAACCCCCGGAATGGCGAACATTTTTTGGATGCCGATCCAGACGCGCACCGAAATGCTCACCACCGGGTTCCGAAGCGTGCTCGGTATAAAAGTTTTCGGCCCTGATCTCGGCGAAATTCAAAAGATTGCAGTGCAGATTGAAAAGGAGCTCGCGGACGTTCCAAACACGCGCAGCGCCTTTGCCGAGCGCACCGTGGGTGGCTATTTCCTCGACTTCACCGTTAACCGCGAAGCGGCGGCGCGGTACGGTTTAAAAGTTGGCGACGTGAATGATATCGTCGAGTCAGCCATCGGCGGCAAAAACATTACGACCACCGTCGAGGGACGCGAGCGTTACCCGGTCAACGCGCGGTATGCCCGCGATTTTCGGCAGGACATCGACGCACTCAAACGCGTGCTTGTCGCCACGCCCACAGGTGCCCAGGTGCCGATCGACTTGCTCGCTGACATTCGCTACAAGACCGGCCCGCCTTCCGTGCGCAGTGAGAACGGAAAATTAGTCGGGTTCGTTTTTGTGGACATCACCACAAGCGATATTGAGGGCTACGTTCGCAAGGCGTCGCAACAGCTCGGCCAGCACATTCAATATTCGCCCGGTTACTACATCGAATGGGCCGGCCAATTTCAATATCTGCAGGCGGCCAAGGAGCGACTCAAAATCGTGATCCCTCTCACACTGCTGATCATTTTCGTGCTCCTCTACATGAACACGAAATCGTTGGTAAAAACCGCAATTGTGTTACTCGCTGTCCCGTTCTCGTTGATCGGCGCTTTCTGGCTTCTTTATATCCTCGGTTACAATATGAGCGTCGCTGTTTGGGTAGGACTTATCGCGCTTGCTGGACTCGACGCGGAGACAGGTGTCGTCATGCTCCTCTACCTCGATCACGCATGGGAAAAATTCAAAGCCGCGGGGCGAATGAAGTCGCTGCGCGATTTGGATGATGCTGTGATTGAAGGCGCGGTGGGCCGCGTAAGGCCAAAAATCATGACCGTGTGCGCAATTCTCTTCGGTCTGTTGCCGATCATGTGGTCGCCCGCTACGCAAGCTGGCGCCGACGTCATGAAGCGCATCGCCGCACCGATGATCGGCGGCGTTGTCACCTCCGCACTGTTGGAGTTGCTCATTTACCCCGTGGTCTACGTCATCTGGCGGCGACGCGAACTGCCGGATAGGACTGGAGAAAAGCCTGCGCCAATTGTGCCGCCGGCGCTGGTACCATCTCACCGCGTCCGGCATCATTTGCCAAGAATGATCGCCACCACCCTCATCGCGACTGGGCTGATTTACGGCGCGAGTTTTGCGTGGCATAAAGTTGCGAGC
>DASREH010000166.1:0-11367 GCA_035652195.1 Candidatus Udaeobacter sp.
ATGTCCATACCATCATAGGAGGCAAATCGAAGTGGGACGGTGTGCTCCATCTTAGCCTCAGCTTGCTGTTTGCCATTAATGAAAAGACGGCTTGTGCCGCCGGTGCCGAATTCACCCGGTTTGTCGGCAGTAAACTCGTAACGAACGTTCACTTTGCCATTGGGTACAGCATCGCGTGAACTAATGGTATCCAATTTTAAGCCCAACAGGCTGTAGGTATGTTTGAGGTGGCCATTTTCGATATAAAGCGAAAAGCCGCCGAGAAAACTACCTTCGGCGACAATCACGCCGGCGACGCCAGGTCTGAGTCCCAGACCTGACCGGCCAGGGTTGTCGATGTCAGCGCTGATACTGTAAGAACGGTTATAAATCGGAGGGATCATGCCGGAAGAGATGTTTTCCGTTCCGTTATAATAGGTGAACTTCGTCTGGTCGGGTAAACCTTTCGGAAAACCCCATACGGTGGCCAGTTCTCCAAGCAACGGCAGTACCTGATATTTCTCCGCGTCAGTCCAAAATAGCGCTGTTAGTTCGCGTACTTTGTCGGGGTATTTGTCCGCAACATCGTCAGCCTGGGAGTAATCTTCTTCGAGATTATACAACTCACACTTATCATTATCCGGGTTCCATTTGCTGGGAGCGAAACGTGAGAGGGTTTCAGGATCGATCTTCCATGGAATTCGGTCCAGACGCCAGCAGGCAATCCAGCCGTCTTTGTACATCGCGCGATTTCCCAGAATCTCGAAGTACTGTTGAGTGTGTCGCGAAGGAGCCTTCGCATCGTCGAAGGAGGAAAGAAAACTGACACCCTGCATTGGCATCTGCGCCACGCCATTTACTTCCTTGGGCTCGGGTAGTCCGGCAGCTTCCAAAATGGTCGGTGCGATGTCGGTGCAATGCGTGAACTGACTTCGCAAGCCACCTTTGTCTTGGATGCGCTTTGGCCAGGCGATTACCATCGGATTTCGAATCCCGCCGAGGTGCGAGGCCACTTGCTTCCCCCATTTGAATGGCGTGTTACCCGCCCATGCCCATGCGGCAGCGTAATGTGGCGCCATGTCCGGACCACCCCATTTATCCAGGCCACCGTAAGCCTTGATGGCTTTTAACTGTTGGTCGGTCGTGAGCGGAACACCATTCAGAGTTGTCATTTCGTTGAAGGTCCCGCTCTCGGTCCCTTCCATGCTCGCGCCGTTATCGCCGAAAATGTAAATAATCAGTGTATTGTCCGCGAGACCCATGTCGTCGATCCCTTGGACTACCTGGCCAACCGCGTGGTCGGCATTTTCCTGGTAGCCCGCATAAACTTCCATCTGATGCGAGTATAGTTTCTTTACGTCGGGCGGTACGCTGTCCCAGGCTGGGAACGCCGGGTCGCGCGGAGTCAGTTTGGCGTTTGCTGGAATTACCCCGAGCTGCTTTTGCCGGGCAAAAGTCTCCTCCCGCAATTTGTCCCAACCCTGATCAAACTTGCCTTTGTATTTGTCACTCCATTGCTTCGGCACCTGATGCGGTGCGTGAGTTGCTCCGGTCGCAAAATAAAGAAAAAAAGGTTTGTCCGGAGACTGCGCTTTCTGGTCACGAATCCAGGTAATCGAATGCTGCACCAAAGCGTCATTGAGGTAGAAGTCCTTCTCCTTCGGTACTCCGATAATGGTGTTATTCTCCGCAAGGACGGGATCGAACTGACCGCTTTCTCCGCCGAGAAATCCCCAGAAATAATCGAACCCAAGTGCATTAGGCCAGCGGTCAAAAGGCCCGGCAGCGCCCTGTTGGGTATCAGGTGTTAAATGCCATTTCCCAAAGGCGGCTGTGTTATAACCGTTACCCTGGAGAATCTTTGCAATGGAAGCCGCGCTTGTCGGCCACATCGTGTTGTAACCGGGCCAACCGCCGATCACCTCCGAAATGGAACCGAATCCCACCGCATGATGATTTCGTCCCGATAACAATGCTGCGCGCGTGGGTGAGCAAAGCGCAGTCACATGAAATCGATTGTAACGAAGTCCTTCGGCGGCCAGTTTGTCCAGCGTAGGCGTGGCGACCGGTCCGCCGAACGTGGATGGATTGCCGAACCCGGCATCATCGATCAAAACAAGGAGGATATTTGGCGCGCCGGGTGGGGCCTTAACCGGTGAGGTAAAAGCTGCTACCGAGCCTTCCAGCGTCCGTTTCGTCACGCCTTCAAACGGTTGAGCCGGTCGTGGGAGTACAGTTCGATCCCATTCCACGTCCGCAGCGAACGCTCCAGCTGTCAGCCACCCGATGACAACCGCCATGGCAATCAAACATTTTGTGATGTTCGGCATATGAATTCCTCCGAAAATCCCGCGAGCGTACACAAAGCGGCCAATGATCACACTCCAAAAACTGAGTGGTCAAGTTTACGCTTTCGCCGTTGCGTGTTCGCAATCTTCCTAGAGAATGGACGACGACGAGATGGGATTGGAACTGAAAAACCAGTGCGAAAAATGCGGAGCTGCGCTAACACCGGGCGGAATCGCATACATTTGTAGTTATGAATGCAGCTACTGCGAAAGTTGTGCCGGCGAAATGAATTTCGTTTGCGCAAATTGTGAAGGTGAACTGCTACGACGACCACGGCGCAAAGAGAGAACTAATTCCGTGGCGCTCGGCGATGCCTGATCCGATACGTTAGAAAGCACTCCTCGCCGACGGTGCGCATTTCTATCAACGAACAATGCACACTTGCTGGCAGGAAATCGGTGTCTACACCCGTCAACGTGGGGGCCTTTGCTCCACCAAACAGGAAAGGCGCGATTGTGAGATTAAGGCGATCAACCAATCCCTGCTTCAATAACGAACGAAAAAGCGTCGGTCCTCCCTCGCATGCAACAGTGCGAACGTTATACTTCTTGCGGAGCGTTCGCAGCATTCCTGCAAGATTGACATTTTTGTTATCGCTTAAATGGAGGGTCGCTTTTTGTTCCAACGCGCGTTGATATTTTCGCGGCATTCGTTGCGTAGAAAAAATGACGATCGGAGAAATGTCTGAATGAAAAATCTTCAGACGGTGATCGATTTTCCCTTCGTTGGAAACGATCACGCGCAAAGGACCACGGGGTTGGCCTTTCTTTCTTCGGTGTTCCTGCATGTCACTCGGCAATCCAAGCCGGACGTTGTCGCGCTTTAAACTGGTGTGCCCGATCAGCACCGCATCCGCGAGGGCGCGCTGGCGAAACAAATGCAACTTATCTTGGCGTGAAGTGAAAGTAACCGGCGACAGGTTCTTGGTAGTGACCTTGCCATCGACAGTCATGGCGAAGGTAGCCACGACGAGCGGCCGGTCACCCTTGCTCTTCATAGAAATCTTGAGACGCAATTGATTGAATAGTTACCTCCTCACTCCAATCACGAATCGTGAATTACAAATCACGAATCACGAATCTCCGATTACGAATCACGATTTTGCATCACCATCTCATTCCGCTTCGCCGATCTTATGTTCCAGCGACACGATTTCGTGTTCCATCTCGCGCATTTTCACGCGTCCGGCAGCGCCGCTCGGCTTGTAAAGCAGATAGACGATTGCGCCGGGCAGACAGCACACAAGAATGATCAGGAAGCTTAATGACCCGATCAGGATGGCTTTTGCTTCCGGCACTCCGCAAAGGTTGCTGAGCATGATCTGCAAAACTTTTTCCCGCAGTCCGATTCCTGCGAAACTGATAGGCAATGCGGAAATGGTTCGCTCCACCGGCATCACGGCAAAGAAATTGATGACCGGTACCGGTGCACCCAGGGCGTAAGCGGCACATAGAAAAGTCGCGAACGTGGCGAGATGTGCCACCAACGACGTGCCGAACGCAACGAGTGTCGCGCGCCAATGGTGCGCGTAAAGATGGTACGCCGCCGAAATTTCAATCAGCTTGTCGCGCCCGGGAAACTTCTCCGGTAATGAGCGAAACAGGTTGAATCCGCTGATTACAAAAGTCGAAACCAGAGTCAGCACGGATACGCCAAGCAGAAACAGAAGGAGCCAAAGCAAATTTCGTGTTTGGGTAGTCTGCGCCAGAAAATCGTAGCGCAGTCCGATGAGGATCACGGTGATGGTGACCAAAGCGACGAGTCCAATGAATCGATCGAACACCACGGCGAGCAGTGCGCCCGCCTTTTTATCCGGAGTCTCTTTAAGCAGATAATAGCTTTTCATGATGTCGCCGCCGGTGCCTCCCGGAAGAAACTGGTTATAAAACATGCCGATGAAAAACAGACCTGTGAGCCGCGGAAGACTGAGATGAATTTTCTGGACCTTCAGCAAAACGTGCCAGCGGAAGGCTGCAGCAGCTTCCACCAGCATGTATGCCACGATGCCGATGGCAACCCAGCGAAACTGAGCATTCCGAATCGCCTCAACCATCTGGGCGCGCCGGTTGGGATCGTGATAGACCCAGTAAAGGACCGCGACGGTAACGCTGAGCTGGAACAACGTGATCAGGAACTTCTTCATTCGCCGAAACGCTCCTTCCAAATCTCGACTGACCGCCGGATCCCATCCGCTGACCTGCCCGGGTTCATCTGCCAGACAAATAAGCAGTCTGTGGGAAGCAGCGGAACAAGTTTTTCGAAATCGACACTTCCAGTAAATGGAAGTTGGCCTTCTCGCGCAGGCCAGATGCAATCCTGGACATGGCACCCAAACGTGCGGGCACCGACTGCACCGAGCCATTCCGCATGATCGATAAAAGCCAGATTCTCTTTGACCTGGCAGTGGCCAAAATCATGCCAGTAACCGACGTATGGCGAATTCATCTCTTCAAGGAGCTTGGACAGTTCTCGCTCAGTTGGAATCTGTTCATAATCGCGGCGCGCCTTTAAACCAATCCTAACATTTTTGCCAGCGGCATAGTCAACGATACGGAGAAGGCACTCCCTGAGCCGTGGCAGGCATTCCGATCCGATTCGTTCCCTTTCCTGAACGGCATTGATCTTCATTCTCACGTATTCGCGCGACAGATGTCCGCCGGCTTTCGCCATCGCGATCAGTCGATCTGTAATGGCGGGCATATTCACTGTTCCCATGCACAATACAACGAATGTTGCGTTCAATTGGGCCGCGAGTTCGATTGCTTGGAATGCTTGTCTGATGGCAGCTTCGCGTTGCACGGGAGAGGGGGCGGCGAATCCGTAATGGTTCGAAGACGATGAAGAGTTCTCACCGGGTGGAACATTACTCACACTGCAAATCCGGATTTCGCCTGAATCGAGCAGCTTTTGAATACTCGGAATGCGCGACGAGCCGAATCCGTGATGCAGTTCGATCAGGTCGAACCCAAGGCTGTTTTTGATTTCGCGCAGCGCAGCATCTCCAGTCGTATGGCGTCCGGCGTTCCAACGCGTTGAAAAGGCGATCACGCTAAACGGCAGTAGCCATCGGCGGTGCTGGTTCGGCGGCGGCCGGTTGCTCCTGGAGCACAGGACGCGAGCATTCTCGCCGCACTCGAGCAAGCACGATCATCGCGATCACCACGTAACATATCGCCGCTATAGCCAGCGCGGTGGGCATACCAATGAGGTCGGACAATCCTGTGATGCCCAGACCGGATACCGGCATAAGGCCAACAAAGCTCAGCATGAATACAGCCGAAACCCGGCCCCGCAGATAATCGGGTGCCCGTTCCTGGACGATGGTATTCGCTAAACCGAAGTTCATCGATAAGCCAAGCGAATTGAGAATGAGCACGCCAGTGGCGATGTAAAAACTTGGCGCGCGCGATAAAATGAAAATGGCTATTCCAACAATCGCAACGTTCACCATCATAATCGGCACACGTTTCCGATGCGGAATGCTGATGAGGAAAATCGCGCCAATTACGGAGCCAACTGCTGACGCCCCCATCAAAAACCCCAGCTGATCTGCGCCCATGTGAAGCACCAGGCGCACATATAGCGGCATCATCACGGTGATGATTGGAAAAATGAAAACTGTGGTCGCGGCGATCAGACCAATCATCGCGAGACTTGGTTTGTCTTTAGCCACATAACGGAAACCTTCCTTGATTCCGCTGGAACGTTTGTGTTCCTCCTCCGCCCCGCCGTGCGCCCGAGGCGGGATCATTAACAAAGCAATAATCAACGCCACAAACGAGAGTGCGTTGCAGAAAAACGCCCAAGCCGCGCCCCATGCGCCAATAAGAATTCCGGCCAGCGCAGGTCCAACCACGCGTGAACCGTGGAAAACTGCCCGGTCGACAGCGATCGCGCTCTGGATTTCATCGCGTGTGACCAACTCGGGGACGAATGCATTGAGCGTGGGCATTTCAAATGAGTTAGAAATTCCGAGCACGGCAGCAAAGACCAGGATGTGCCAGATCTGGATTTTGCCAGTCATAATCAAAAGGCCCATTGAAATCGCCAGACCGATCTGCACAAACTGCGTTGCCAGAAGAATTTTTCGCTTGTCGAAACGATCGGCCGCGGAGCCCCCGGCCATGGTCAAAAGCAGCATGGGCAAACCGGCGGCCAGATTGGCCATCCCCAGCAGGAGCGCTTTGCTCGTAAGCGTGCTCATCACGTATCCCTGTGCCATTACCTGCATCCACGTTCCCGTATCGGAGATGGAGCTACCGATGATGTAGCGGCGAAACGGGGCACGGTGCAGGACACGCAGTGCGTGGCGCGTCGACACTTTTACTTCTCCGTCCATCAAACACTCATCGTTGGAGAGGCGTTTGTGTCAAACACAGGCAGTCTTCAATCGGCTGGAGATGATGAAAAGCGGAATGCGCAGCCGCTAACCGCGCAAACTTTGGATGAACAAGCGAGCCAATTGTTGCTTACAACGATGTGTATTTTGGCAAATTCAACAGGTTATCGCTCGGATCAACGTGCGGCTCGAAAGGCTGTTCATGATCGCGGTAATAAACCGTCACTCTCCCGTCTCGATGCATGGTGATGATGTCCAGCTTGCCCAGCCCGAGCGTCATGACTTTGTTCTTCTGCAAATCCGCAAACTCGAACGGCTCCAGTTCGAATCTCATTCGCTTTTCCAACTCCTTCTTGAGCCTGGCAGGGAACGCAATCGCGACAGCCTGGTCCAATTTGAAATTAACTCGCGCGGTGATCTCCTCGTCGGTCGGCGGTCGTCCCAGTTCCTGCTGAAGTTCATCGATTGCTTCCTGGCGGAAAGCAGCGCCCTTTTGCGCACGTATTTCAGATCGAAGTAAATTTCGCGTGATTTGCTCCGTCTCTGCAATCTCAGTTAAAGAAACAGCGAGCAACTTGTAAATCTGATGTTTGATGACGTGCACCTTCTTCGGAACATACTGAATCTTTTCCAGGTGCTTGTCTTTTGCGCCCTTGTCTTCGCTGGATAGTCGATCGGTTATTTGGTCAAGCGCAAGCGACACGCGGAAGGATTCGATGCCGCCGTCCGGGCCGATTATTTCGATAAATGGCATTCGGTCGACAGCCGGAAAAATGAACTTTAGATCGGTCTGCAGAAAAGGTTGCAAGTCTTTCGCGCGGTACAGGAGGCCATTTACTGCGCCGGTTTCGTCCCGCGTAGCGGCGCGAATGACCATGTCCGCCAATGGCTCAAACTTCTTGCCAATGAACAGGTCGTTTGCGCTAAAAGCGAAGCCCGAATTATTGACCACGAGGTCATCTACTGCCGCCTCGATCCGGTGCGTTGTGAAATACAACGGGTCCCAACGCCTTTTTTCGACGGTCAGTTTGTTTGGAAGCGTGTCCAGGAACGACGTCTTATCCAGTTCGGATTGAATCACGCCGGCTGCGGCATCTTCGCCCACTTTCTCGATGACCTTGATGATCAGCAGCGTTGCGAACAACAGAGACAAGCCGAGTTTCGGCAGCAGGACCGTGATCACAGTTTCAAGGAAAAAGACGATGATTTGCCCAAGCGCGCTTAGCTGCAGATCGAAATCCAGGTCGAAATCAAGCAGTCCATTCTTCTGAATCGGCACCAGCCTGATCAGGAAATGAAAGTCCGGGTCAAAGAAGTTTTCTATGGCGTACTCGCCGTGCACGTCGATAACCAGGACGTTAGTAAAAGTAGGATTGCCGCCCGGGCCGGGCGGGATACGAATTTCCGGACGGACAGTGATGCTTTTGATTTTGCCCTTCTTTTCTCCGTCCTGAATCAACGGATATTCGAATTCGTCCGTGGTGCCTTCCTTGAGCACTGCCATTTTCTGAAACAGATCCTCGCCCAGGCGCTGATACGTCTCAGGTGCAAAGCCAAATGCCATACGCGAACCGACTGGCAGAAAGTTTTGGGCGTTGTCTGCGTTACCGCGATCAGGCAGCAAGTCGGTGCTGCGCGGCCCGTTCTGCAACACGAGATTGATGTAAATGCCGATCGCGTTCGGTGTTTCGTCGTCAGCGAAAAATTTCTTTAACGCAATCGCCGCGATTTTCCCGCCGCCGGCAACCGAAAAATCCACGGTCCGATCGACCTGCTGTTTCATCGAAGCCAGTGTGTCCGCCTTGGAAAAAACCGGATTCCCATCCTCATCTGGCGGCAAGCTTTCGGCGGTATCAATCAAAGGCCCGTTGATATCCAGCAACTCGATTTTCAACCCGATGTTGCTCAGGAGCCCATCGGAACCGACCGAAGAGACGACCTCAAACTTAAGATCCAGATTTACGGAAAGAATGTTCGAAAGGATTCGTCTTTGGTCCGGATGATCGAGGTTATTGATGATCGTTGGGTAAAGCTTCAGTCGGATATCCGCCCCCACAGGAGATTCCCGTAAAAGCGTTACTGTGAATTCATCTTCTTGCGCCGAATACGCGGGTACGCCGAGATCAAGAAAAGGATTTTCATGTCCCAAAAATTCCGGGTGCACGGGATAAAGCCGTTTTTGATTCAACTCGTCTGGCGGATGTGTTGCCGAGGCGTCTGTGCGGACGTGATTGCCCTGCGCATCTTTAACTTCGGTCTCCGAAAACCATGGGATGGAACCGGTTTCCATGGAACTAAGCAGGAAATATTTGATGTACTCTTCGCCCATGAGGAATTCGACATCGAATCCCGAGGTGATTTTGTCCTGGTTGACCATTTTTAAGTCCCGAGGGTAACACGTTTCGCTTACCTCCAGTCGAGTAAAATTGAGCTGGACACGCGCCTCCAATGCCAGATTGCTCAAGCCATTGCGTTGTCTATCTTTGATGAATGCGCATCGATAAATACACGCAGAAGATGCAGGAGGCGCTGCAAGCGGCGCAGGACCTCGCCTCGCGAAATAATCATCCGGAAATAACGAACGAACACTTCCTTTCCGCGCTTCTTGATCAGGGCGAGGGAATCACGCGCCCGCTCCTCGAGAAGTTAGGTGTGAATCTTGATCAATTGCGCGACCGGCTGCAGTCAGAGTTGGAGCGCCGCTCAAAAATCCATGGTTCTTCAGATGTCCGTGTCTCCAACGAGCTTCGTAACGTGCTGGAATCGGCGGAAAAGGAAATGTCCAAATTGAAGGACGAGTTTACCAGCGCCGAGCATTACTTGCTGGCGCTGGCGGGCTCAAGTGTTCCAGTCGCCAAATTGCTTAAAGAAAGCGGCGTTACGCGCGACAAGATTATGCAGGGCCTTCAGCAGGTGCGCGGCTCGCAGCGAGTGACAGACCAGAATCCCGAGGGGAAATATCAGGCACTGGAAAAATATGGCCGTGATCTCACCGAACTGGCTCGACGCGGAAAAATCGACCCGGTTATTGGACGCGATAATGAGATTCGCCGGATCATGCAGGTTTTGTCTCGTCGAACAAAGAATAATCCCGTGCTTATCGGCGATCCGGGGGTGGGTAAGACGGCCATCGTCGAAGGCCTGGCGCGGCGAATTGTCAGCGGCGACGTGCCTGATTCTCTTAAGAACAAGCGCGTCATTGCGATGGATATCGGTGCGATGGTGGCCGGCGCGAAGTTTCGCGGCGAATTCGAAGATCGCCTGAAGGCGTTCCTGAAAGAAGTGACCGATTCGCAAGGTCAGATCATTTTGTTCATTGATGAACTCCACACGATCGTTGGCGCAGGCGCAGCGGAAGGCTCTGTCGATGCCTCGAACATGCTCAAGCCCATGCTGGCCCGTGGCGAGTTGCGCACCATCGGCGCAACGACCGTTGATGAGTATCGCAAATACATCGAGAAAGACGCTGCTCTGGAGCGGCGGTTCCAACCGGTACTTGTGAACGAACCGACCGTCGAAGATACGATCGCGATTCTTCGCGGCTTAAAGGAACGCTACGAGGTTCACCACGGAGTCCGCATTACCGACAGCGCGCTGGTTGCAGCGGCAGTGTTGTCGCAGCGTTACATCACCGACCGATTTTTGCCCGATAAAGCAATCGACCTGGTAGACGAAGCGGCCTCGCGTCTGAAGATCGAGCTGGATTCCATGCCGACCGAGATCGACGTGATCGAGCGCGAGATCATGCAGCACGAAATGGAACGCCAGGCGCTCAAAAAAGAAAAAGACGCTGCGAGCAAGGAACGTTTGAAGAAACTCGAAAAGGAATTGGCCGAGCTAAAGGAAAAATCGAATGCCCTCAAAGCCGAGTGGCAGAAAGAAAAAGCTGTTATCCAGGAGCAGCGGAAATGGAAAGAAGAACTCGATCAACTCCGTACGGAACTGGAGCGGGCGCAGCGTCGAGGTGAATTGGGGCGGGCAAGCGAAATTCAATACGGACGAATACCGGAGCTGGAGAAGAAACTGGCCGAGGCGACGGCGAAAAGCGCGAAAGCCAAGAAATCGATCCTTCGCGAGGAAGTCACCGAGGAAGACATTGCCGAGGTGGTGTCGAGCTGGACGCATATTCCAATCTCGCGACTACAGGAAGGCGAACGCGAGAAGCTGGTGAAACTGGAAGAACATTTGCATTTACGTGTCGTGGGACAAGACGAAGCAATCAAAGCGGTTTCCAATGCAGTGCGTCGTGCCAGGGCCGGTTTGCAGGACCCGAATCGTCCGCTCGGCTCCTTCATTTTTCTTGGACCCACAGGTGTTGGCAAAACCGAATTGTCCCGCGCTCTCGCTGAATTTTTGTTCGACGACGAAAACGCCATGGTCCGGATCGACATGAGCGAATACATGGAGAAACACACCGTGGCGCGATTAATCGGCGCACCGCCGGGATACGTCGGTTACGAGGAGGGCGGTCAACTTTCCGAAGCCGTCCGGCGCCGGCCGTACTCGGTGGTGTTGTTCGACGAAATTGAAAAAGCGCATCCAGAAGTGTTCAATGTGCTTCTCCAGGTTCTCGATGACGGACGAATCACGGACGGGCAGGGGAGAACGGTAGATTTCAAGAACACCGTCATCATCATGACGTCGAACATCGGTTCTCAATATATCATCGAGGAAGAATCGAAAGAAGCGCGGCGCCGGCT
>DASREH010000167.1:0-23326 GCA_035652195.1 Candidatus Udaeobacter sp.
TTTTCGCCGGATGGCAAACAGATCGCCTTCACCTCGCAATACGACGGAAACACTGAAGTCTATGTGATGCCGGCTGAAGGCGGCGCGCCCAAGCGATTGACTACTTCAGCCACGCTCGGGCGGGACGACATCTCCGATCGCATGGGCCCTAACAACCTCGTGATGACCTGGGAAAACACCAAACCACTGGTCGTTTTCCGTTCCCGCATGAAATCGTTTAACGATTTCATCGGCTCACTGTTTACAGTCGGCCTGGACGCGGAACTGCCGCAGCAGCTACCTGTGCCGCGCGGCGGTTTCGTTTCATTTTCGCCGGACGATTCCAAGATGGCTTACAACCAGGTCTTCCGCGAGTTCCGCACCTGGAAACATTATCGCGGAGGGATGGCGGATGACATTTGGATTTACGATTTCAAGACCGGCGCCACCGAGAATCTCACGAATAATCCGGCACAGGACATTTGCCCAATGTGGGCGCCCGACAACAAAATCTATTTTCTCTCTGATCGCGATAATCGCATGAATTTGTTCGTGATCGACCTCGCTACGAAGGAGACGAAGCAACTCACCCACTTTACCGACTACGACATCAAGTTTCCGTCGATCGGCAAAAACTCGATTGTGTTTGAGCAGGCCGGATACATCTGGCGGTACGACCTGGCGAACGGTCAGGCCACGCCGGTGCCCATCGACGTGAAGGAGGATTTTGCAATGGGCCGCTCTGCACTCGTCGATGCAGCCAAGCATATCGAATCAGTGAACCTCGCGCCGGATGGCGAGCGGTCGATAACGGTAGCACGCGGTGATATTTTCTCCGTGCCTGCAAAGAACGGAACACCGCGTAATCTCACAAAAAGCTCGGGCGCGCACGAACGCGATGCGGTTTGGTCGCCGGACGGCAAATGGATCGCCTACAACTCGGATGTCACAGGCGAGAACGAACTCTATGTGCGCTCACAAGATGGCAAGGGCCAGCCGCAACAAATCACGAATGGCGCCGACACTTATTACTACGCCCCAAAATGGTCACCGGATAGCAAGAAGCTGCTTTGGAGCGATCGGCTGCAGCGTTTGCGATACGTTGACGTAGGCACCAAAGCAATCACACAGGTGGATCAAGACAAGTTCGGCGAAATCCAGGGTTACAACTGGTCGCCAGACAGTCAGTGGATCGTCTGGGCCCGTCCGGAAGAAAACGATATGCCTCGTGTTTACGTGTATTCGCTGGCTAATAAACAGCAGGCCGCTGTGACTGATAGCTGGTACGGCTCCGGCGAGCCGGTGTTCAGCGACGATGGCAAATACGTACTGTTCAGCTCAGCTCGTGATTTCAAGCCAACATTTGGCGATGAAGAATTTGCGAATGTGTACCGCGACATGCAGCGCGTTTATCTTGTCACGCTGGCGAAGGAAACCGCGAATCCGCTCGGTCCAAAGAGCGATGAAGTAGGGAAGGCTGAAGAGAAGCGACAAAAGGAAAAAGCGAAGGAAGGGGAAGAGAAGAAGCCGGAGGAAAAAACAACAGGCAAAAAGCCGGAAGAAAAGCCAAAGAAGCCTGTTGTAGTAAAAGTGGATACCGACGGAATCCAGAACCGAATTCTTGGCTTGGAAGTTACGCCTGGAAACTATCGCAACATTCGGATGCTGGATGACGGGCGGATTTTTTACCTACGCCGTACCGCAGCTGATGAAGTCGGCGAAGATGATGAAGAAGGGTTCCCTGACCGAGAGAGAAAATCACACCTTTGCGTGTACAAGCTGGACGATCGCAAGGAAACCGTGTTGGGCGACGTCAACAATTATCAAATTACTTTCGACGGCAAAAAGATGCTGGTGAAGGTAAAAAAAGACTACGCCATCATCGATGTGCCGAAGGATAAGCTCGAAACCAAGGATCACGAGCACAAGATCCAGGGTCTCGATACGCAGCTGGACCGACATGCCGAGTGGAATCAAATCTACTTCGAGTGCTGGCGGCAAATGCGGGATTTCTTCTTTTCACCCACGATGAATGGAGTGGATTGGAAGGCGATGCGAGATAAGTACGGTGCGTTGCTCCCGTTTGTAAATCATCGCAACGATCTGACCTATTTGCTGGGCGAACTGATTGGCGAGTTGAACAATGGTCACACCTACGTCGGTGGCGGTGAACGCCCTGATACTCCGCGCATCAAGCTTGGCCTTCTTGGCGCCGAGGTTTCTCGCGATCCGGCCACGCGTGTCTATCGCATCGACCGAATTTTGCCGGGCGAAAACTGGGATAAGAAAACCCGCTCACCGCTGACGGATGTTGGAGTGGATGTAAAACCCGGCGATTACATTTTAGCGGTCAACAACATTCCAGTCTCCACGTTGCCCAATCTTTACGACGCGTTGATTGGCACGGCTGACAAACAGGTGATTCTCCGCGTGAATTCGAAGCCAACTGATGAGGGCGCCCGCGATGTCACGGTGGTTCCTATTGATGATGAAGCCCCGCTTTACTACCTCGATTGGGTGCAGAAGAACATCGACTACGTAAACAAAAAAACCGGCGGCGAAGTCGGTTACCTGCACATTCCCGACATGGGTCAACCCGGGTTGAATCAATTCACCAAGCTTTACTTCCCGCAAATCCGTAAGCACGCGCTGATCGTCGACGTTCGCGGCAACGGCGGCGGATTTGTCTCGCCACTTGTCATTGAGCGGCTTCGGCGTGCGCTGGTGATGGTAGGAGTGGCACGCAACGGCGTTTCCCAAACCGACCCGCCGCAGACGTTTGTCGGCCCAATGGTCACATTGATCAATGAGTTCTCCGCTTCCGATGGCGATATTTTTCCATACCGCTTTAAGGCGCTTGGTCTCGGCAAATTGATCGGCAAACGCACATGGGGTGGCGTGATTGGTATTCGCGAGTCGCTGCCGCTCGCTGATGGTGGACAGTTCTTCAAACCGGAATTCGCGCTATTCTCAAAAGACGGCAAAGAATGGATCGTTGAAGGTCACGGTGTTGACCCCGACATCGTCGTCGAAAACGATCCGGGAAAAGAATTCAAAGGCGAAGACCAGCAGCTTGATCGGGCCATCCAGGAGATTCAGGAAGAATTGAAGAGCAAAAGATATGACTTGCCTCCGGTGCCTCCGTATCCAAACAGGAATCCCGAGAAGAAGAGCTGAAATAGCGGCCGCAGTTTCGGCCAGTCTAGTCCCACCAGGCAACCGGCGGCAGTAAACACAACTTTGAAGCCGTCCGCCGGCTGGGTCTTAATTTACAAGCACGCGCCGGCGGATTAGGAAGCGAAACTAGAAGGTAGATTGGTGTCTGCCTGTTTTCCGGATGGAAAGAGCGTTTCCGAATCGAGTCGAAGCGGGATCACAACTCGCGCAGAAGCTCGAGAAATATGCGGGAAGAGACGACGTCATCGTCCTGGGCTTGCCGCGTGGAGGTGTGCCTGTGGCCTACGAAGTAGCGAAGCACCTCCGCGTGCCACTCGACGTGTTTATCGTACGGAAACTTGGTGTCCCTGGTTTCGAAGAACTGGCTGCCGGCGCGATCGCTTCGGGTGGAGTGCGCGTCTTAAATGATGATGTCATGCGTGCCATCCCGCATGCTGATCAAACAATCGAGGCTGTAGCCGCGCGCGAGACTGCGGAACTAAAGCGCCGCGAACAAATCTATCGTCAGGACCGCCCGGACCCGGAGTTGCGCGATCGCATCGTTATTTTGGTGGATGACGGCCTGGCTACTGGCGCCACCATGCGCGCGGCGGTAAAGGCACTACGACAGCAGGAAGTCGCGAAAATTGTCGTGGCCGTGCCCGTTGGTCCACCAGAAACGTGTCGCGAGATCCAAGAACACGCTGACGAAACAATTTGTCTGAGGGCCCCGGCGTTTTTTCAGGCTGTCGGACAATATTACGAGGATTTTTCGCAAACGACGGATGAGGATGTGCGTGAACTCCTGAGTCGATCGCACCGGAAGAACCCTGATGGCTAAAACGTTACGGACTCGCCATAAATGAGTGAAGTGCAAATCCACGCCGGGCGGCAGCAGGAGCAAACCAGCAATTTACGGATTACCTACTTTGGCTCCAGCATGGGAGCGCGGCCGCGCTCGTCGCGGCGGCCCATGTTCCGGACGGTGGTCATTCGTCATTCTTTGTACGTCACTACCCTGCCCCAAAGACTTTTCGTTCCCCAAATACCCGCACGCAGGCATTCCAGTTGAACGATCTGACTGTGGTCGATAAACAGGTTTACATCCGTCCCGTAATTTTTGATGTACCACGCGAACACCTCGGGATCGGCTGCTTCGAACATTAGTTTTTCCATCCCTACCTCATTGATAAATTTCGCTGGAACATCCGTGCGCCATGGATCGACATTCTCGGTGATCCCTTCGCTTTCGATCATGATGATCTCGGCGCCGGCATCCAGAAACCGCTTTGCCTGGGAGATCGCCCAGTCTGGATCCCGCGTCCCTTCTGCCTTTAGCTCTCCTGCTGTGGTCGCGCCGCCGGCGCCAAATTGAATCCCAACCTCCGGTTTCGCTTTCAATTCAGATTTGCGCACCAATTCAATCAGCCTCATCCAATCGTCTGTGGGAATTGAGATGAACCCAGCGGAGATCTCGATCGTATCGAATCCGACGCTTTTGCATTCGGCGACATACCTCCGTACGGCCTCCTCGCCTTGAAGAAGGACGTGCTCGATGAAGCCGCCTGTTGAAACAAGCACGTCATATTTGTGGCAAAGCTCAATGATACCCCGGAGCGCTTGATCCGGCATCAGAGTAAACGAACCACCGGCGAATTTGAGGCCATCGACATAAGCACCCATTGTTTCGAACAAATCTTCAAGGTACCGTTGGCCGACGACCGAGTAGTACGGGCCTCGAATCTCGGTTAGTCCGCGCTTTCGCGGCTTTCCCTGGCGGTCATTGATTCGCAGAAACGGGAAGCTGCGGTCTGATTGATTTTGCTTCATTGGCTTCCTAATAGGAACGGAATGCAACGTGCGAGTGGCTGCCTTGGTAGCGAACTCGCCGCGAGGAGTTTAGATTGCAAATCGGATCGTGAATGCTACACCGCGTAATTTTTCCGCCCTAACGACCGATCTTTACGAAGTTACAATGGCATGCGGCTATTGGAATACCGGAGTGAGTGATTACGAAGCCGTATTCCACGTAACTTTTCGAGAGAACGCGTTTAGTGGTGAATTCACGGTCGCGTGCGGGCTCGCGACCGCGATCGATTTCGTAAGCGCGTTCCATTTTGACAAAACAGAACTTGATTATCTCGGTGCCCAGCGCGGCAACGATGGCAAACCACTCTTCTCTTCCGGTTTTCTCGATTACCTGCGCAGTTTGCGATTGACCTGCGACATCGATGCAATTCCTGAGGGAACACTGGTTTTTCCACATGAACCTTTAATCCGAGTGCGAGGTCCGATTATTCAATGTCAGATTCTGGAAACAGCGTTGCTCAACATTCTGAATTTCGAGACCCTGATTGCCACGAAAGCGGCGCGCGTATGTCTGGCTGCCAAGAACGATCAAGTGATCGAATTTGGTCTGCGTCGTGCTCAAGGGTTTGATGGCGGCCTGTCCGCGGCGCGAGCGGCTTTTGTTGGCGGCTGCGCGGGCACGTCAAATTTATTGGCCGGTCAAAGGTTCGGAATTCCAGTGAGCGGAACCCAGGCCCACAGTTGGGTCATGTTTTTTCCGAGTGAAATGGAGGCGTTTGAGGCATACGCCAAGGCAATGCCGAACAACTGCGTGTTCCTGGTGGACACCTATAGTTCACTCGAAGGCGTGCGCCACGCGATAGAAGTAGGCAGACAGCTGCGCAAGAATGGTCACGACATGATCGGCGTGCGGCTGGATTCTGGAGATCGCGTTGCGTTGAGCATCGAAACACGCCGAATGCTTGATGAAGCTGGTTTTACAAACGCAAAAATCGTTTGCTCTGGTGATCTGGACGAACACGCGATTGCAGAGATGAAACGGCGCGGTGCGAAGATCGATATTTGGGGCGTCGGAACCAAGCTCACTACCGGCCAGCCTGATGCGGCATTAGGTGGCATCTATAAACTCGGCGCAGTGCGGCGTCCCGGGGGTCGATGGCAATACCGCATCAAACTTTCCGATGAACCATCGAAAACATCCATACCGGGATTATTGCAGGTGCGGCGATTTCACCAGCCGGACGGCAGATTCGTCGCAGACGCGATTTACGAGATAGGTCGTGAGGTGAGCAACCCCTGTGTAATCTTCGATCTTGAAACAGAAGTGGAGAGCACGATTGCTGGAGGCCCTCGGGCGCCGACGATTCCGGAAGCCGTTGGCTCCCCGTACAGTGTCGCGGTCCAGCACTCAGACTTGCTCGTTCCCGTCTTCCGCAAAGGCGAGCTGGTCTATCAAGTGCCCGAGTTAAGCCACTCTCGCGAGCGCACCCTCCAGCAACTACGCCGCCTGCCGGCGCAGGTTGCGAGGTTGGATAACGCGCGTGGTTACCCAGTCGGCCTCGAAAAGTCATTACATGAGTTGAGGTCGACCCTAATCTCGCGCGCGAAAGAATTGTAGGGCGTTTCTGTGACACGCTGGCTGTTGGATCGGGTCTGACACAGACGCCATACAATCGCCTTGATTTTGAGATAACGTCTGGATGTGAGCGCGCTGATCATCGTTGATCTTCAGAATGATTTTTTGCCCGGCGGCGCGTTACCGGTACCCGACGGTGATGAAGTCATTACTCTCGCCAATAAATTGCAGGAGCGCTTCGAGCTAATCCTTGCCACGCAGGACTGGCATCCACCAGACCACGGTAGTTTCGCAGCAAATCATCCCGGAAAGAAACCCGGCGATCGCATCATCCTGGACGGCATCGAACAAATCCTGTGGCCTGTGCATTGCGTTCAAAATACGTACGGCGCAGAGTTCGCCCCCTCATTCGATACGAGCCGAATCGCTCATGTGTTTCACAAAGGAACTGAGCGAAACATTGATAGCTACAGCACCTTTTTCGACAATGCCCACCGTCGCCACACTGGACTCGCAGACTATCTGGAGAAGCAATGCATCAAGGAGATCTACCTGATGGGGCTTGCGCTGGATTATTGCGTCAAGTACAGCGCGATTGACGCCCGCCAGCTCGGCTTGAATACGCGCGTAATTCTGGACGGCTGCCGAGGAATCGAGCTAAAGCCTGGTGACATCGAGCGGGCGATTGATGAAATGAGGCGGGCTGGCGCAATCATCTTGAAAAGCAGCGACCTGTAGTCAGTATGTGGTGTCGATCGGGCAACGCGCCGATCCTAGCTATCTGGATGTCATGCCGGAAGGATAGTTGATAGCGTGACTTCGGTGTCGATGGTTTGCTCGAGCACGTTTTCGACGTGGGCGCCCACTTTCGAGCCATCCCGGTCGAGTATCCACACCTGCTGGCCCTGTTCGAACGGCCCGCGCGCCATCACTTTGAGCAAAATGCCGTCTTCTGTTGCAGGATTCTTCAAGACCTCAACGCAAATTGCCTCGGTTTCACCAAAGTCAGTCACAAGCCGCAATTCATCATCTATCTCGGGCGTTTTCACTGCAGGAGGCATCGCGATTATACGACGTTAAACTGAATCGCTGCCCGCAATTTCTGCGAGCGTATCTCTGCTCAAGAACAGCTCAAGTTCTTCAGATATAATTCGCGAGCGCACCGATCTAGCCAGCCTCTGGTGGAGAAAAAGTGCTACATCCCCAGAACCAGAAAAGCGCGGTCAGGTCACAGCGCGAGCGTGTCACGCCTGGTACCAAAAGTTCCGCTCGTCAGCCAATTGTTCAGCGTTTTCCCTCGACGGAGACGACTTCATTTTGCATAGATCGGTCTTTCCCGACAGCAAATTTCCAATCTGTTACCGTCCGGATCGTCGAAGAAACACGCGTAATAGCCGGCGCTGTAATCCTTGCAGATTTCGGGACCTTCCATCGCTTTGCCGCCAGCCTTCCGCACCAACTTCGCGACGCGATCCACTTCTCGGCGTGTATCCGCCCAGAATGCGATTCGCGTGCCATTTGGCTTATGACGTTTGTCCTGCACCAGCCCAAAAAATTCTGACGGCTTGTCCCCCCCGGCGGAATAGAAAATATGAAACTTTTTGCCCGGTTTTTCCTTCACAAACCCAAGCTGCGGCAGAAATTTTGCATAAAACTTTCCAGCCGCGGCGATATCTTTGACTCGTAAGTCGATGTGATCGAAGCAACGCGTTTTCATGTCTCACCTTCCATTGGCTTGTATTGCATCTCCATCTCCAGTCATAAAGCGCCGGCTTGCAAATGAATTAGAATCGCTGCGAGCGCGTTCGTTGGATCAGTTTTCGGCCAGAAACCGTCCCAAAATCGGCTTCAACTTTTCAATAGTAACCTTCGGCCAAAGCTTACGGTCTGTGATTAGTGCGGTATCCAGGGCAAAATGCTCCGGCCAATTCGGCTCGGTGGGGATACGCGGAATCACATCCATGATGATTTTCCTCGCTGTTTCAGCGTTCGCAATGAGATGGCTGAGCACCATGTCTGCCGTGACCGGTTCCTCTTCCACTTTCCAACAATCATAATCAGTGATCATCGCCACTGTCGCGAATGCGATCTCCGCTTCGCGCGCCAATTTCGCCTCTGGAAGATTTGTCATCGCGATCACGTCGAAACCGTTGCGATGATTGAATTCCGATTCTGCACGCGTGGAAAACGCGGGGCCATCCATGTTCACATACGTGCCGCCATTATGCACCGTGCCGCCGAGAGATCTCGCCGACTCCGCCAGAAGCTGTCGCAGGTTTGTGCTTATGGGCTCCGCAAACGCAACGTGCGCGGCGATTCCGTCACCAAAAAACGTATGAATTTCTCGCCGGCTGGTACGGTCGTAAAACTGCGACGGCAACAACACGTCTCTTGGCGCATATTTTTCCTGCAGACTGCCGACTGCAGCCACCGAAATAATCCAGCGAACATTCAGTGATCGCAGAGCGTAAATGTTAGCCCGATGATTGATTTCATGAGGTAAGACTCGATGGCCGCGACCGTGCCGTGGCAGGAAATAGACCTGGCGTCCGCTGAGCTTTCCACCGGTCAGGATGTCAGACGGAGGCCCGAACGGGGTGTTGACGTCGTGTTCGGTCGTGTCCCGCAGTTCCTCCATTTCGTACAGTCCGCTGCCTCCAATAACTCCGATTGCAGCGACGTCATTTTTCCTTGCCGGCATTCCCGCATTTAATCCAAAAACTGCTCGGGAAAAAGAACGGATGTTGTCTGCATGACGCGAACGTGCCAGCGTGTATGGTTTTCGCCCGTTTAAATGCCCAAATTTTTTATCAAGACTTACGGCTGCCAGATGAACGAGCGCGACTCGGAACAGGTTGCTCATTCGCTGATCGCCCGCGGCTTTGAGCGCGTGCGGCATGAAACGGAAGCCGATGTGGTTTTATTGAATACTTGCAGCGTTCGCGACATGGCCGATCAGAAGGCCATTGGCAAGATGGGAATGCTGGGGCGCATGGCCAGGGAGCGGCCGAATGTTGTTTTCGGCTTTCTGGGGTGCATGGCACAGGCTCGGGGCAAATCGTTGCTGGAGAACCTGCCGCACGTCGATCTGGTCGTCGGAACGCAGAAATTTCATCGCGTCGCAGATTACGTGGAAGAATTGCTGGCCAAAAAAAACGAATTTGCGGTCGACGCGGTCCACGCGTGCGGCCGGAAAAACAGAATGGACGATCTGCGGTTTTCGATCGTCGATACTGCGGAAGAAACCGGCTCCCAATCGACGATTTGCGATCACCAGCTTTTACCGAAACAGGCCAGCGCGTTCGTCTCCATCATGCAGGGATGCAACATGCATTGCACGTTTTGTATCGTTCCGCAGACACGCGGCGCGGAACGGAGTCGTTCTATCGACGAGATCGTGGCAGAAGTGCGCGGCTTAGTCGCGAATGGTGTGAAGGAAGTCACCTTGCTCGGTCAAATCGTAAACCTCTATGGCCGCCATGAGTTGTCGAAACGCGACGGTAAAACTCCCTTTGTACAGTTGCTGGAAGCGGTTAACGAAATCGAGGGGCTCGAGCGCGTCCGGTTTACGTCGCCGCATCCCATCGGTTTTCGTGATGACCTAATCGATGCGATGGCGAGTTTGCCCAAAATGGCCGAGCACGTTCACCTGCCGTTGCAGTCGGGTTCCAACAGAATTCTTAAAGCGATGCACCGGGGTTACACGGCGGAGAAATATGGCGATCTCGTCCGACGAATCCGGGATGCCTGCGACGGCATCGCCATTACCACAGATATCATTGTGGGATTTCCAGGCGAGACCGATGAAGATTACAGACAAACCCGCGACTTGGTCGAACAAGTGCAGTTTGATAACGCGTTTGTCTTTCGATATTCCCCGCGCCGCCACACGCCCGCTGCGCAGATGCCTCAAATCGACGAAGAGATTAAAGAACAGCGCAATCACGACTTGTTACAGATTGTTAATGAATCGACCCGCCGGTCCGGAGAACGCCTGGTGGGTCGCGATGTTCAAGTCCTTTGTGAAGGTCCCAGCAAAACCAACCCAAATCGCCTGATGGGTCGAACCGGCACAAACAAGATCGTGGTGTTCGAGGGCGAGCCAAACATGATCGGTGAAATCATTGATGTACACGTCCAACGCGCCAATGGATTCAGCCTGTACGGCGCACCACTTCTGAAATAGCTCGCACTTTTTAGGTTGCATCCGTCCAGTGGCGAGTTGAAAATTCGCCGGCCGCGCGGCGGAAGAATCTGCCGCGAGGCACTTTCGCCGCCCGTGATTTACCATCTCTCTTTACAAACTGCCGGAATTATTTCAGGCGTAGTTCTCGTGTTGCTTAGCCTTCCCGGCTTATTAAAGCCCAACCTCGCGGGTGTTGCACAAAAGTTCCCGCGGTCCTACGTCGCCGGAGTATTCCTGCTGACGATCTGTCTCGTATGGACTTTCTGGCTGCTCGCCACCATCCAGATGGGGGAATTCTCGGGATTCCGACGCCCTCTTCTGATTGCCTTGCCAATCGGATACGCATTGACGCTGCGCTTCGTGCCAGAATTTCTGTCAGTGCGCGCACTTGGGATTCTTTGTTTGCTTGCAGCGGAACCGCTGCTGGATGCCGCGTTTCTTCGCTATGAGCCAAGTCGTTTGTTAGTTACCGTCTTCGCCTATTTGTTGATTGTGGCCGGGCTGTTCTGGGTCGCCATCCCCTATTTGCTACGCGATCAAATTAATTGGAGCACTCGAAATGTTGTTCGTTGGCGTTTTTTGCACGTCATCGCTCTTATTTACGGCTGCGTAATTCTGACATTCGCGTTTACCCGGTACTAGCAGACGGTCGCGGTGAGCAGTGGCCGCGAGATCGCATACCACTCTTATCCACGCGTTGCCGATGATGCTTCCTTAGTATAGATCATGGAGCGTATTCTGGTTGTCCGGGGCGGCGCAATCGGCGATTTTCTGCTTACTCTTCCAGCCCTGAAGGCCTTACGCGAGACTCGCCCTGACGCGCATATCGAGATCCTCGGTTACAAACATATTGCGGAGGTGGCGGAAAATCGGTTCTATGCACAAGCAGTTCGCTCCATCGAATACGGCCCTCTCTCCCGGTTCTTCGCCAGGAATCTGAAACTACCTGCAGAATTGGCGGACTATTTCCGCAGCTTCGATTTGATCGTCAGCTATTTGTATGACCCGGACAAAATTTTCGAGACCAACCTCCGCCGCTGCGGTGTGAGAAGTCTCGTATGTGGCCCGGGCAAAATTGTGGAGAATGATGACCACGCCGCGCGGCAGCTCGCCCGCCCTATGGAAGAACTTGGATTGCGGGTTGTTGATATTGGTGAAAAAATCTTCCTCACTGAGACAGATCGCGAACTCGGCCGGAACTTCGTCCACGGTTTACCGGAACCGCTCATCACCGTTCACCCTGGAAGCGGCAGCAAGGAAAAAAACTGGCCGCTGAGAAACTGGATGGAGTTATTTGCAGCTCAATTTGCGAATGCTAACGAGCGAACTTCTCTGATTGTCGTTTCCGGTGAAGCAGACACTGCCGAGACAGCTCAGTTGGAAAGCGCCTGGA
Source organism: Candidatus Udaeobacter sp. (assembly GCA_035652195.1). Classification (GTDB taxonomy): domain Bacteria; phylum Verrucomicrobiota; class Verrucomicrobiia; order Chthoniobacterales; family UBA10450; genus Udaeobacter. Next base: position 12,100 of record DASREH010000167.1, read on the forward strand.
AAAACCAGAACATCCGGTTCGCAAAAAATTTGCCGCTGCCTCAACTCGCCGCAATTCTTGAACACTCAATCTTTATCGGCAACGACAGCGGGATCTCGCATCTGGCCGCGGCTGCAGGCGCAAATTGCATCCTTCTGTTCGGCCCAACGAATCCCAGGATCTGGGCTCCCAGGAACAAGAATGTTCGAGTGCTTCGCCCCAGAAGCGGCACGATTGGAGATTTGGAGGTCGCGGTCGTCCGGGCAGCTCTAACGCAAAGCCTTGCCCATCGCTTTTAAGTAGATTGCACAGATTTGTGGCACCACGATGAATTCTTTGCCCCTAATCCTCGTAGCCACGTGGAAATTTTTGGTGCCATTTCCATGCGCTTTCGATAATTGCCTCCAACGATTCGAACTGCGGGCGCCAACCAAGTTCTTTCTTAATCTTTTGTGATGAAGCGATCAGCCTCGGGGGGTCGCCGGGGCGGCGCGGCCTTTCAACCGTGCTCACCTTTCGTCCGGTGACCTTAGAGCAGACTCCGATCACTTCTCGAACGCTGGAACCGCCGCCTGTACCGAGGTTATACAAGGCGCTACTCTCTGCGCTCAATGCGAGGATGTGCGCTCGCGCCAGATCCACGATGTGGATGTAGTCCCGAACGCATGTCCCGTCCGGCGTGTCGTAATCCGTGCCGTATATTTCCACGTTTGGTTTTTGACCGAGCGCGACCTTCAGGACGTTGGGAATCAAATGTGTCTCCTGGCGATGATCTTCGCCGAAGTTTTCAGTCGCCCCAGCGGCGTTGAAATAACGCAACGAAACAAACTTCAAGCCGTGGATTCGATCGTACCAGTGCAGGATTTTTTCAAAGCCAAGTTTCGATTCACCGTACGGGTTGATTGGGCTCGTCGGGGTCGTTTCCTCGATTGGTAACTGAGCAGGCAATCCGAAGATGGCGCACGTCGAGGAAAAAACGATTCGTCGAACGCCGGTCGCCACCATCGCGTCGAGCAGATTCAATCCGTTGCCCATGTTATTGCGAAAATACTTCGATGGATCACGCATTGACTCGCCAACAAGCGCGTTCGCTGCAAAGTGCATCACCGCGTCCGGTTTGGCGTTAGACAGGGCTAATTCGATTCTGGCCCGATCGGCTAACTCACCTTCGATAAATTCGGCGCGTGGATCGACTGCTCGCCGATGGCCTTCAGTCAGATTATCGAAGATCGCTACCTGGTGGCCCTCATTCAGTAATACTTCGGCGCAAATACTTCCGATATATCCGGCGCCGCCAACGACAAAAATTCTCATGCGTTGGGACAATGCGGCGCGATTCGGCCGAAATCAAAGCGAAGTATGAGAAGGCGAAGTTTGAGCGACAGTTTTCTTTCCCGTCTTTTTCTCAAGAGCTGTCACCATCTGTTGCACTCGCCGATGCCTGCAGCGGGGCGTGAGTACTTTCAGACTTTGTTCGTCTGAGCCCCATTCCAAGATATCAATATCTACGTGACGAACGCCCCAGCGCCTCATCTCCAACCGGCTCGGCTTGTACAGGTCGATGGTATCCGTCCCAACCAGCGCCCAGCCATAATCGTCAATGATGTATTCTTCGTTCGTGGATGGAATGCGGAATCGCGTCCCGAGTGGATAACGTGACCAATCGGAGGCGGCACTCATCACGTGCTGGCCGGAAAGGCGCGTGCCGATTGCGTTGTGGGCTCCGCTTCCTTCACTGTGGGTGTAGGCGGTAGTCCGCACATTTGGTATGTGACGCGTGGTGGTGACGGTTGATTTTGATTGCGTGGCACACCCAACAATTAGACAAGCGCCAGCTGCTGCCACCGTAAGGTTAAGGCACTTCGGCATTGGTGATTTCCCTAGCAGCCGAAGCCGCCAGGGGCAAGTAATATCTTACAATAATCCCCTAGGATCGAGTAGCGCGGCCTATCCGCGTAAACAGCCAGTCATTTTGGGCGGCGGAATCCGCTGGATTTACGGCCTAGGCGGATGCCTGTGCCAGCTCAGTTGTACAATGAGGACAGCGTGTGGCCTTGATGGGAATGGTCATCGCGCATGCCGGACAATCTTTGGATACCGGAGCGGCAGTAGGTGAAGGTCTTTTCAAGTTATTCACCGCTTTCACTACGAGAAAGATGCAGAAAGCCACGATGATAAAATTGATGACCAGCGTGATGAAATTTCCGTAGTTCAACGTGACGGCTCCTGCTTTAGCGGCGTCGGCCGGAGTATTAAAGGCGCCGCCGCCTGGAGCATCTTTGAGTATGAGGAATTTATTAGAGAAATCGAGCCCGCCAGTCAGCAGGCCTATAGGCGGCATCAGAAGATCTTTAACGAGTGAATTGACGATTCCGCCAAATGCCGCGCCAATAATCACGCCAACCGCCAGGTCGATGGCGTTACCTTTGATAGCGAACTCCTTAAACTCCTTCCACACCCCTTTTTATTTACCTAATCGACGACAACGTTGACAAGCTTTTTCGGCACCACAATTACCTTGCGTAGCATCTTAGAGGCGATGCGGTCTTGAACTCTTGGGTTCGCCAATGCAGCGGCTTTCATTTCCTCATTCGTTGCGGATACTGGCATGGTCATTCGGTCGCGAACCTTGCCATTAACCTGAAGGACCACTTCAACTTCGTCTTCAACGAGTAAGGTCTCGTCATAGTCCGGCCAGCTTTGTTTCGTGATATCGCCGGAGGCGTCGGTGAATCTGTTGTTCAATTTCTCCCATAACTCCGATGCGATGTGCGGTGCGAAGGGACTAAGCAAAATCAGGAAACTGCGCATCGGCGACAACGGGATCGTCTCGGCGCCAGTAAACGCATTCACGAAGATCATCATCTGTGAAATTGCCGTGTTAAACGCAAATGACTCGATGTCTTCAGTGACCTTCTTGATGGTGGCATGGGTCACTTTTTGTTGCGCTTTGTCCCCCTCGACCTGTTTAACCCTTGCTGATAATTCCCACTCGGCGTTTTGGTTTTCGTTCATGAACAAACGCCAAACGCGAGCAAGGAAACGCGACACGCCTTCGACACCACGCATGCTCCATGGTTTCATTTGCTCCAACGGCCCCATAAACATTTCGTAACACCGAAAAGCGTCAGCGCCGTACCGATCGATCACGTCGTCCGGATTGACGATATTGCCGCGCGACTTCGACATTTTCTGATTGTCCTCGCCAAGGATGATTCCTTGATTCACCAGCCGCTGGAAAGGCTCCGGCTTAGACACAAACCCGAGATCGAACAACACTTTTTGCCAGAATCTGGCGTACAGCAGATGGAGGACTGCGTGCTCCGTGCCACCCACGTAAAGATCGACGCCGCCCGGCATGTTCCCGCCCATCCAATAGCGCTCAGCTTGTTCGCTGACAAATCGCCGGTCCTCGTGTGGATCGCAAAACCGCAGGTAGTACCAACATGAGCCGGCCCACTGCGGCATCACATTTGTTTCGCGCGTGGCCTTTTCGGAATAGCGAACCCAATCCCTGGCCTTTGACAGCGGCGGTTCGCCCGTTCCTGTCGGCTTATAATCTTCAAGCGGCGGAGGAACCACAGGCAATTCGTTTTCGCCTAACGCGCGATGACTACCATCCTCCCAGACGATTGGGAATGGTTCGCCCCAGTAACGCTGCCTCGAAAAAAGCCAGTCGCGCAACTTGTAATTGACTGCCCCTCTACCCAGACCGCGTTGCTCCAACCAGGCGGTAATTTTTTTCTTTGCCTCAGCGCTCGTCAGGCCATCGATGATGGGTGAATTAACAGCGATGCCTTCCCCAGTAAACCCAATTGCTGACTCATCTGCTGGAGGCTGGACGACTGCTACAATCGGAAGATCGAATTTCCTGGCGAATTCCAGATCGCGTTCGTCATGCGCTGGCACTCCCATGATGGCGCCTGTCCCGTAGCCGGGCAGCACATAGTCAGCTATCCAGATTGGAATGAGTTCACCATTGGCGGGATTGATGGCGTAGGCGCCCGTAAATACACCGGTCTTTTCCTTCGTCATTTCAGCCCGTTCGAGGTCGCTCTTGCGAGCTGTTTTCTCTCGATATTCCCGAACTGCTGGCCACTGCTCCTCGCTCACAACCAGATCGACGAGCGAATGCTCGGGAGCAATCACCATGTAGGTGGCGCCATAAAGTGTGTCCGGCCGCGTGGTAAATACTTCGACGCTTTGAGACTCGGAGTTCGCTATCTGAAACTTAATCAGAGCACCTTCGCTACGGCCGATCCAATTCCGCTGAAGCAATTTGATCCCTTCCGGCCAATCGAGTTTGTCCAGTTCATTTAACAAGCGCTCGGCGTACGCGGTAATGCGCAACATCCATTGGCGCATTGGCCGCCGCACGACGGGGAATCCTCCGACTTCGCTTTTTCCGTCCACGACTTCTTCATTAGCCAGGACCGTGCCCAGCTCAGGGCACCAGTTCACCGGCACGTCAGCAACGTACGCCAATCGGACTTCATCCGGATTTGCCCCTGGATAGGTCGAGATGGGCTCGGCCTTATTGGTTTTTGGATTGAACCAGGAATTATAAATCTGAAGAAAAATCCACTGGGTCCATTTATAATACCTCGGGTCGGTTGTGCTGATTTCACGTTGCCAATCGTAGGAAAACCCGATCCGCTTAAGCTGGCTCTTAAAGTGCGAGATGTTCTGCCGCGTAGTGATCTCCGGGTGCTGACCGCTCTTGATCGCATATTGCTCCGCGGGCAAGCCGAATGCGTCCCAGCCCATGGGATGCAATACATTGAATCCACGCATTCGTTTGTATCGCGCGATGATATCAGTGGCCGTATAGCCTTCTGGGTGGCCGACGTGCAGGCCCGCGCCACTCGGGTATGGGAACATGTCGAGTACGTAGAATTTCGGTTTCGTTTCATCGAAACCTTTCTCACCGGGATTCGGAGCGTGAAAGAACTGCTGCTGTTCCCAGACAGCCTGCCATTTCGGTTCGAATTGGTCGAATGGGTAAGGTTTGCGGCGGTCGTCCATGGTCACCAACGAATGGCCAAAAGTGAATACAAATTCACAAAAGATCTCTTCGCACGGATTCTGATTTGTTTTGAAGGCATCGGTCTGGATTAGTAGTTAACTCCGAATCCGTCAAACCCCATGCAATTGATTGTTGCAACGCGCAACACGCATAAAACGCGTGAGATCGCACAGATTTTGCAATCGGATGTGATCGTACGGGATCTGACTGCGCACCCCGAAGTTCCCGAAATACAGGAGGACGGAGGTTCCTTCGAAGAAAATGCGAAGTTTAAGGCGTGCGAGGTATCGAAACTACTGCCGGGCTTAATAATTGCAGACGATTCAGGACTGGAAGTCGAGGCTTTAGGAGGTGCACCGGGAATTCATTCCGCACGCTATGCGGGAAGGAACGCGAGCGATAAAGAAAACGTCGCCAAGCTACTCATTGAACTTGCGAGAATGAATCCCAAGGGCGATCGGCGTCCCGCCCAATTTCGGTGCGTCCTAGTGGCTGCGCGAGATGGCCAGATCCTTTCTACTGTCGAAGGAATTGTGCAGGGGAGAATTGCCGAAGAACCGCGAGGCTCACACGGATTTGGTTACGATCCCGTGTTTGTCCCAGAAGGATTCGAAGAAACTTTTGCGGAAATGTCCGGTGATTTGAAGAATAAGATCAGCCACCGGGCAAACGCGATTCGCAATTTGCAATCCCAACTGCCGATTCTTTACGGCAAGTTTTAGGGCTTGGGTGCCGGCGGAGGAGGCGGTGGTGGAGCGCCCGGAGGCCGAGCTCCCGGAGGTGCCTGGGCACCAGCCGCCCGGATTTGGTAGCCAATCTTGGTGATTCCGGCGGAACGCACTTTGTCCAGCACAGTAATTACATCTCCGTGCATGGCCATCAAATCCGCGCTTAGCGAAACTTTGATCTCCGGATTAGCGCGGTGCAGCTCATAGAGATGCGGCAATACCTGGTCATCGGTCACAATCTGGTTGTCAAAAGTAACAACGTTACCCTCACGGACCTTGATGGACACATAGTCTTTTACCGTCGACGGCGGCGGAGCAACTGCAGCAGGCAAGTTGACCCGGATGCCCTTCATATGCGTCTGGCTTAAGCTCACCATCATGAAACTGGCCAGCAGAAAGAACATGATATCGATCAAAGGGATGATCTCGATACGGGCTCTCTTCTTGGGAACTGGTGACGAGACTCTCATACGTCCGAACTAAACCTCCTAGTACTGGGCCCCCGTCATTGTAAATGTGATGGGAATTTTAACCTTGGACACGGAGCCGGGCTTGAACCGCCATTGCCGGAAAGCACTTAACGCCGCGTTATCCAATATGGGATTTCCGATACTTTGAGCCATGGACGCACTGGTTACACTACCGCTTGGACTAACCTCAACCACGCAGACGCCGCTACCCGTAACGTGACGTGAGCGGGCCTCGTACGGATACTGAGGACGGGGCGCATACGTTGCCAGCGCTTTAGCTGATGAAATCGACATCGTGCCAGGACGTCCGGCAGCTTGCGGTGCCTTGATAGGGGTAAATTGTCGTTTTTGCGGTTGCTTTGGCGGAGGAGTTGTCTCTTCTACAAACTCCGGCTTGATCTCCGGCGGCGGGGGCGGTTCGGGCAGAGGGATATCTTCTGGTGGCGGAGTAGGTTCTTCGGTTGCTTGCAGCGTCGCCTCTACCACCGCCGTGGGTATATCAGGCGGAAGTTCAACCGGCTGCTCGTGTTTTTGGGCAAGCGCCACCGCCGTAAGGTGAATCGCAAGAGCTGCACCCAATGCACCCCAGAAATACCATGCCTGGGGCGGCCGATAAAGCAGTGGTCCTCGTGACTCGTCTGCCATGGTGATCAAGTGCCGGCGCCCGGCACCCCCTTTAACGCTTCGCTCTTAATTTCAAACGAAATCTTGTAGAACCCCGCCGACCGAAGCATATCGAGCAAGTGAACGATGTTGCCGTGAACGGTATCGCGATCGCCGCGCACGAACACTTTGGCTTCTGGATCTGACTGGTGCACCTGCACCAGCTTCGCTTGCATATCCGCCTCGTTCATTTCGTTCTTATCGAAAAAATAATGACCGTCTTTGTCGACTGACACACTGATGTACTCGCGCTTTGTTTGCGTCTCACCAGAACTCCCCGTGGGCAAGTTAACCTTAATGCCCTTCATGTGGACCTGGCTCAAGCTCACCATCATGAAGCTGGCGAGCAGAAAGAACATGATGTCAATCAACGGAATGATTTCGATCCGAGCCTTCTTGTGAGGAACGGGTGAGCTGACTTGCATGGAGAAATCCCTAAATTGACGAGCGTGTCGCGGACGCGGGTGTCCCGTGCTCGATCTCTACTCCTCTACGTTCCTTACTTTGTGCTTCTAACATCACTTCCAGGTTCGTGGCCGCGGTTTGCAGCTCGAACTCCAGGTTAGACACTCTAGACGTGAAAAAGTTAAACGGAATCAACGCGAAGATTGCAATCCCGAGACCGCAGGCGGTGGCAATGAGCGCTTCAGCGATACCACCAGTAACCGCTTGCACAGCGAGTTCCTCGTTACCAAGAAAGCTAAACGATCTGATTAGACCGGTGATCGTGCCCAACAGACCGAGCAAGGGCGCCAGTGTGACAAGCGTATCCATTACCACCAGAAATCGACCGGCCCGTTTAATCTCGATACCCGCAGCCACCTGCAAGGCACCTTGCAATGAGGCGTGCTGATGGTTGAGCCCGTTCCACATCATACGCAGAACCGGATCGCGCGATCCGCGCGAGAGTCTTGATGCTTCGGCAACGTCGCCGTTTTCAATCGCAGTAAAAACTTTCTCGATCCGTTTTGGATCGCGCCGGAACCAACGTCCAGTCCACCAAAGAATTCGCTCGATAACCACCGTCAGTGCAATGATTGACACGATTAAAATCGGCCACATCACCGGACCGCCTTTGCGAAACTGATCTATCAGCCAGTTGCCAGCACTCGTTGGTTGGGCTTCCGCTGCCGGGGATGGACTCACAGCCGCAGCCGGGCTGGTAACCGCGCCTGGACTGGTTACAGCACCGGGACTGGTTAACGCCCCAGGGCTGGTCGCAACTCCGGGTGCCGGGCTCAACGTAACAGGAACCGATGCACCTGGCGCTGCCGGCTGTTGGCCTGCAGGCATGTTCGTCGCGGGCGCCGCTGGATTCATCGCGCCGGGACTTGTCGGCGCCTGAGCGCCCGGATTCAATCCAGGAGCCGTAGCCGGGTTTTGCGCAGGTGGCTGATTTTGTGCAGGTGGCGGAGATTGCGCCAGGGAAATTAGTGCAAGCGCTAGTAAGCAAACAGAGGCGATGACTGGTGTTTTCATAATTTTGTTAAATCAGCAATTTGATGGAACCATTGCAGTGCAGAAGTGTCTTTATCGCAAAACTGCGACTGGCGAGTCCAGCAAAACTTTTCACTTTTTTGCTCCCTGAGAGTGTTCCCTGTTCCAATATCACCAGAGGCAGCAGGTAAGGCAAGTCTTTCACATTATATTCGTTGCGCGGGTTCTATCGGATGTGCGACGCCGAATCCGGTGCAATCGCGACGCGGTTCCGCAAACGCGGCCAATCATCGATTGCCGCTTCAAGTTCATCTCCAGAATGAATGGGACCAACACCAGCAGGTGTTCCCGTTAAAATGACGTCACCGGGCAATAGCGTCAGCGACTGGCTGGCGAAAGAAATTATTTCCGCAACGGGGAAAATCATTTTGTCCGTCCGAGTGCTTTGGCGCACTTCTCCATTCTGGCGCAACTCAACGGAAACATCGCGCACATCGACATCGGCATAAACAAAGGGACCAATCGGCGTGTAGGTATCGAATGATTTGCAGCGACTGAATTGTTTCTCGGTCTTTTGCAGGTCGCGGTCGCTGATATCCAGAGCAATCGTATAGCCGAAGACGAAATCCAGAGCGTGCTCCGCGACAACATTCTTTGCGCGTCTACTCATGACGACGGCCAACTCGACTTCGAAATCTGTTTGATGTTCGGGAAATGCAATTTCGATTGTGCCATCATGAGGCAACAATGAGGCTGGTGATTTAAACCAAATCAAGGGAGTGCCTAAAGTGGCCCGCTTCATTTCCGCGATGTGGTCTGCATAATTCAAGCCGACTGCTATCAATTTCGACGGGGCCACTGGAACTTCGATAGTACAAGTCGTTAGGGCGAAAACTTCACCGCTGGGCTGAATCTCATCCCAAAATGGCCTTCTTGAGGCGTGCACTTTATCACCCCGAATTTCGCCATAAAAAGACCGGTCGTTTGATTTAAAGCAGCCAAAGGTACGCATGCGAAATCGAGAGATTACACAGATTTTGGCAGATTCTAGGGCGTTTCTACGAGCCGCGGAATCCTCTCAAGCTCAACACAACGCCCGCCAATTCATTTTGGAATCACTCCTACAAAGTCTTGAACAGGTTTTTGCTCGGAAATCGAAAACGCGCTGCCATCTTCTCGAGCAAACCAGAATGCGGTTGACGAACCACCGTCGAGATTCAGCGCGCGTTCAATTTTTAAATCAGGCGCGAACGATGTTGTGGCAAGCATCCCGGATAATTCTGCGAGCGAAATTTGTGAACAAACACCCACTAACGTGGGATTACCAATTGTGGTCGCGGCAAAAGTCCGCCGCGCGGATTTCGAATTATTCAAACCTGCGATAGGCTGCCCCCGATCAACGAGAAAGGGCCCGCATTGGACCGCCGCAGTTATCCCACGGCGAGGCGAAAATTCGCCGGAGCGCGCGATTTCGACCCCGCGGGAGGAGGCAAAAAGTACGCCCGTAATTAAACGCGCACGCCTTAGCGGAGCGATCATTTGACTGTTCACTATTCGTAATCCGAGCGGGGCGAATTTTTCGTCGAAATAGCCGCCATTCACTCCAGCGAAGCAATTCTCGCGTTTCATGACCTCGGCGAGATCTTCGCCACCCCGGTTAGGCAGAATCTGTAGTGTGCATGACTTGGTGGAAAAAATGGCAACATCCACAGTAACGCGTCCACTGCGCCCGCCGTTTTCAAGGACAACGTGCCGGTGCACCACGCCCCCCCGCCCCGGCTCCGGCGCATTGGAGAGAATTGCCCACTCGCCGTGTGCGGTCGCGACAACAGCAAAACTTAAAAAGAGAACGAATCGAAATTGCATGCCTCAGTTGTCGATTGCGGAACTACGAATCGCGTCGCGAGCTATGCTTTATCGCCGTACTTTTGCAGTAGCGCCTGAAATCGCGCATCGCTTCGCAAACGATCCCAGGTTGGATTCATCTTCAGGCTTTCCACGGTGACGGAACTCGGCCGACTCAACAAGCCGTCCAAAATTTGGATTGCACGCTCGTTCTCGCCAAGAATCGCGCAGACCTCCGCTACCCCGACCGTGATTTCCGGGCCACCAAACGCGTCTTTGCTCTCCGGCAGTAACTCTGTCGCGCGCTGCGCCTCGGCAAGTGCGGCATCTTTTTCGCCCAGGTACGCCAAGACTTTCGCTAACTGAATGTGAGCATCTTCGGAGTCGGGGCTTTGTTTCACTCTTTGCTCAGCCTCAGTTTTAGCTCTTTGAAACGCCGTTTGGGCCGCCGGCTCATCTTGGAGCGCCTTTCGCGCAAAACCGATATAGTAGTACTTGCCCCATAATGCCCCCGGGTAGCGATCCAGGTCGGCGTCTGACAAACTCTCCGCCTGCTGCAATCCTTGTTGGTATTTGCGTTCTAATAGAAAGACTTCGGCCCGTGCTATGGCGGTTTTTAGCTTCTCTTCGGCACTGACTGGAGCAGATTCCACCGCCTGAAATGCCTTCTCCGCCACGCTAAAGTCGCCTTTGCCGAGAATGGCCAGCTTGGACTTCACCTCCATAGGGCCTAACGCGAGTGGGTCCAACGCCAACGCACGATCGATGGTCTTGTTCGCTTTATCAAAATCCCGCAGCATCTGGTAGTTGAATGCCAGATTTTGGAGCGCCCATATATCTTTGGGATTAAGACTGACTGCTTTTTCGAGATTTTCCGTCGATTCGTTCCATTTTCCCTGCCGGCGCTGGATCGCCCCCAGGGCGAGGTAAACTTCCGACTCGTTAGGCAATCCGATTTGCGCGATTTTGAATTCTTTAAGCGCGGCGTCGAAATTGTTATCGCCGTAATAATACGAAAATCCGCGGGCCAAATGCGCTTCAGGCAGATCTGGCTGCAACTGCAGAGCGCGCTCCGCCAG
>DASREH010000168.1:0-20149 GCA_035652195.1 Candidatus Udaeobacter sp.
CTGAATAACGGTTGCCCAAACCCTCGTTTCTTTGGCCTAGGGAGAAAACGGCGCCTTGAGTTATACCGCCTGATATGTGCGATCCGCACACGGCAATCAATCACAAGGAGAAACTAAAATGACGAAGAAAGTGCTGACCAAATTCATCCGGGTGGCGTTCATAGCGACGCTCGGATTACTTTTAATTTTTGCATCAACTGCAACCGCTCAGTTGCCCGCACCGGCCGTTCCAGGTAACCCGACGGCGCCGGCACCAACGGCTGAGGCCGAGCGTGTCATTGTAACCGGCTCGAATATTCCCACCGCGGAGGAGACCGGTCCGAACCCGGTGGATACCTACCGTCCCCAGGACATTGAGAAACTCGGCATTCGCAACGCCACCGACCTGACAACTTTTATACCACAGGAAGCGGGCGGGACGGTTAACCAAAACATGAGCAACGGTGGCGATGGTACGGTCCAACTCAATCTGCGTGGGTTGTTGCCGAAAGAAACTTTGGTCCTCGTCGATGGCAAGCGGGTCGCGCAAGCTTCGCTATTCGGTGGTTACGACATTCAGCTGATTCCGTTCTCCATGGTCGATCACATCGACATTCTGAAAGACGGCGCTTCAGCTGTGTACGGTGCGGATGCTGTCGCTGGTGTAGTTAACTTTTTTCTCATCCATAAATTCCGCGGCCTCGAGATTGGCGGGACCTACGGCAATACAAACCTCGGGGGATCTAATGACATGGGTGAGTGGGAAACGTGGCTGAAAGCCGGCGCGGGCGATGACAAGACTGACATTGTTGTAATCGCCGATTTCTATCAGCGCACCGGTGGTCTGTTCAGCCGCGATCGCGACATTTCTTCCAATGGCAATTTCGTTCCATTCGGAGGATTCGACGTGCGCAGTGGTAACGAACCGGGCCGCGTGCAAGGCACCCGCTTGATCCCGAGACTGTTTTTCAGCGGAAACACTCCGACGCCGCATTCGGCTCCTAACGCTGCGACCTCTCCATTTTACACTAATCCCTTTGCGGTACCCGGCATTGTAAATGGTACGCCTGGAGACGGGGACTACCTGTTCTACAATTTTGCAGCGGTCACATCAGCGCTTTCGCCAGCCGATCGCCAGGTATTCTACGGTTCGTTTACCAGAGATATCTGCGACAAATACCTGACAGTCTTTGCAGATTTCAAAATCGCGCGGTCGTTTTTTGATGCCACCGCGGCTGCTGTGCCCTTTCTCCCGGACGCGTTCAAAAATGCCAGCGGTGTCCCGTTAAGCGGTCTGGCCGGCATTAGTGTGCCAATTCAAAATGCGTTTAATCCTTTTACCGTAGGAGACACGACACTAGTCATCAACGGAACCCCGGTTCCGATGACTACCGGGGTGCGGTTTCGTGCCATCAATGATACAGGTGTCAGATCCACGAAGATAACGTACTGGGATTCCTTGTTCGACGTCGGCTTGAAAGGCGAGATGGGAGAATTTGGAGATTATTTCAAGACGTGGAATTGGGAAACTGGATTCCGTTATGCTCGGAACGAGGGTTCGCAGGTGGCTTTAGGGAATGTCAGTCAGCCCGGGCTGCGCGACGCATTGCTCGATACCAATCCCGCGACAGCGTTTAATCCGTTTGGCGGTTTCTTTAGCATCAATTCAAATGCGGCTAGAAATCGGGTTTACGTCAACCTGCATAGCACAGCCACCTTTGAACTACCGTTGGCATACGCCACCATCAATGGCGACCTGTTTAATCTTCCTGGCGGCCCAGTGTCATTTGCTGTCGGTGGCGAGTACCACGGCGAGCGATGGGACCTCAAGCCCGACTCTCTGAACACGACGTTTAGCTCGATGGGTTCCACGGATCGTGAAGGCGCAAGGGTGAACCGCGATGTCTGGGGCATCTATGAGGAAATACGAGTACCGTTTACCAGCCCGACATGGAACTTCCCTGGCTTCTATAGCTTTGAAGTAGACTTTGCCGAGCGCGAGGAATGGTACAGCCAGAATACTTCCGCGGTGTTAAGCACCTCCTTCCCGGCAGGGCATACCACCTATGACGCACAAAAGCCAAAGGTATCTTTGCGCTGGCAGCCGGTCGATCCCAAGTACATCGGCGCTGTGACACTGCGTGGCAGTTACTCCGAGGCGTTCCACGCGCCTACGGTGCTGGAACTCAATCCAGCAGGTGCCCAGAGCTTCCCGTTGGTTGTAGATCCGTTCTCCAGCCAGACCGAGCCGCAAATTGAAGAGCGGCTTAGCGGTAATCCGTTCCTGCATCCTGAAACGGCGTATGAATGGACTTACGGGTTAGTGTACAGCCCGAAATGGATCAAGGGTTTGACGGTAAGCGCGGACTGGTGGCACATCGATGTGCGCGACATCGTTGCTCCTTTAGGCGCGCAGTTTATTATTTCAAACAGCGATCGCGCACCGTTTAACACGCTCGTAACTCGCGGGCCTTCAACAATTCCAGGGGAACTTGGTCCGGTTACTTTAGTCGTCGACCCGAACGAAAACCTGTCGGGAGCGATCTTCGAAGGTCTCGACTACGAAGCAATCTACATATTGGATTCAGCGATCTTCGGACGCGGAGATTTCGGCCGACTGACTACCACAGTAAACGGCACGTGGTTGTCTCGTGCCGAACTTCAGCCTACTCCGGAATCCAAGCGTTTCGGAATCGCGGGCCAGTTCCTGCCGACATCGTTTACGTTGACGAGTTCCTTGCCGAGGAACCGGGCTAACTTCAGTATCTTTTACGATGGCCCGACTGACACGTGGCTAGGCGGCCTGGACGTTGGCGCGGTAGTTCACTGGATCGGGCAGTATGAAGACGACAATCTCGACCTTGTCGGAACATATGACAGCCCCATCCCTCCAAAGCCGCAAACACCAAGGACGAATCCTATAACTGGCGAGGATGGCGCACATGCGCGAAAAGTCGACAGCTGGGTGACACTCGACCTGCTTCTGAACTATACGTTCAACTTCCCGGCCCCGGCTCCGGCAGAGGTTCCCGGCTATGCCAAGGACGGCGGTAAAAACGTACAAATGAAGGACGGCAAGGAAAAGAACGTCGTCCCGGTGTCCACAGCTGAGTACGGGTGCAGTAACTGGAAGTGGTGGCTTAACAACGCAACTGTCACTCTGGGCATGCAGAACGTGACCGACGAAGACCCACCGTTCGTAGCCGGTAACTTTGAGAACGGCTATGACGAGTCACTAACTACGATCAAGGGCCGATTTTGGTACGTCGGGTTGAAGAAGAGATTTTGAGATTTCTCCGTTAGTTAGGTTACAGAAGAGGCAGCCCGCTCGGGCTGCCTCTTTGTTGTATGGGCCGTACAAAGGACAACATTTTCTCAACCCGATGAGGCTTGAAGCATTACGCGCGCGAAATGTAACGGCCCACCTTTACCCGTGAAGGTGAACGAAGGCTGGCACAGCGACGTCGCCGTCGCTCCTGGAGAACTTTCTATGCGGCGCGCAACGCAGTCGATCGTCCTCGCCCGGCAGACTTATGATCATGGACGTGTGTCGAACTACGGCCGGTTTTGGGAGCTCGTCTCAGTGCGCGGTAGATGCGCGGTCGGATGCCGGTGAATCGTTGGAAAGCAACACTGAAAACATCTGCGCTGCGGAACCCGAGAGAAGACGCGACACTCTCAATAGTGTTGCGAGGAACCAGCAACCGCTGCCGCGCTTCCGCAATGCGCGCTTCGGCGACAAATTGTGCAGGCGTTTTACCAAAGACTTCGTGAAATAGACGAGTGAAGTTACGGCGGGACATGGCTGCTCTCTGAGCGAGAACGTCTATGGAGAGATCGTCGCTCAGATGAGAGAGGATCCAGGCGGGAAGATCGGCGAAACGGTCAGACGATTGGACCTGAAATTTCAGGGCTTCGGAGTACTGCTCGTTTTCACCTGACCTTTTAACAGGAACAACCAATTCGCGCGCCAGATCCAATGCGACACGGCGGCCATAATCTTCTTCAACCAAAGCCAGTGCAAAATCGACCGCTGATGCTCCACCCGCACAGGTGTAGAAGGGGCCGTCTTTAACAAAGAGATGATCAGGGTTTATCCGAAGCTTGGGGAACCGCGACGCAACGTCGTTGGCAAACCGCCAATGGATCACAGTTTGGCGTCCATCCAGAAGACCGCTAGCGGCGAGCGCGTAAATACCTTTGCCAAGCGCCGCGATACGTCGCGTGTTCGATGCGCGTTGCTTTAGCCATTTCGAAATCCGTTTGTTGAACTTGTCTCCGTGAACTCCGGCGCTGCCGCAAATCAAAACAGTGTCGAGTAGCGGCGCGTTTTCGAGTTCGATTTGTGGTCGGATGCTAATGCCACATTCGGTGAGCCGAGGTTCTGCACCCGCACCAATTGTCATCACCTGGTAACACCGCGATTCACGCGCGTTCCCGTGGTCACGCCTTCCAATTGTCGCACGTGAAAGAACTTCGGCCGGACCTGTCAGATCCGGCGCGGCCATCTCTTCGAGAACAATGAGACCAACGGTCTTCGGATTCATGGCTGCATTGAATGTGTCAGCCAAGTTCGCAATCGCGGATTTCTTTACAATGTCCAGTCGGTGTGTTTCGACAAGACCACTTTGGCTGAGAAAGGCTGAGCTCGAGCCGGGCGTACCTGATGTTCAGCGAGTTTGACGTGCCGCCGGGGCAAACCGATGCATCACCAGTGCAATAGGCAGGCCTACGCAGAACAAATGGATAACGAATTGCGACCAGCCCATTGGGTGCCTGAATGAAACAGGCGTATGCAGATAGAGGCTGCGGACCCATGAGAGGAATGGAGCTGTTGCGTAATTGTTGACCGCAAAAACCATGGCTCCATAAACCAAGCCAACCGCTACGACTCCCAAAATTTTTTGCGGCAATCCAAGCCGCCGGCTTAGCGCGTAGAAAATTGCGGCCACAGTCAGGGCCATTGTAAAATGCATCAAAAGCCCGAGCGCTGCGGTTCCCGCGCCGCCTTCAAGCGCACCGCGACCGAGCAAACCGGCCGCGACGCCTTTTAGCAGTCGCGGTGGTGCAAAGCCATATTTGACGTACACCTCGATGCAGGCGGCTGTGATGTCGAGCACGCCGACCAGCGCGCCAGCGTATAGAATGGGTTTAAGAACCTTTCTCACATTGCTTCCTTCGCTTGTTCTTTGGTCATTATTACTCCAACCGTGTTCGGGTTAGAAGTGGCAGTGATCAATTCAACCACAAGACCCAGTTAACAAAGTCTCACAGGACCAGTTCACGCCTTTGGGGCCGAATCGTTATGTACGGTCCCGGTCCTGGCGTTGCGAAAATATTTTCCTGCCAACGCACTAAGCGGAGTGACGCAAAGCCGAGAGCCATAGCGCAAGCATCATGAAGGCCGATCCCGCAATGGCCGCAATAGTCCGCACATGGTTCCATGCTGTCCAAACACGGACGTATTCGTTCCAAAGATGTGCCGACGCCGGGGCGGATGGATAAAGAGCTGCCAGTGCGTCATTGCGCGGAACATTGCAGATCATGGTGACCAGGAATGTTCCGAGCAGATACAGAATTGCACCCACCAATGCGAGTGCGCCGCCCGGTTTCTCCCACGCCAACAGGGAAGTGAGGAGTAAAACAATGCAGCTTGCGGCTGTTCCGAGGAACATGCCCAGGAAAACGGGATTTAACACAACCACGTTAATTGATTTCATGGCGGCAATCCCGTGAGGCGACGGCAGTGCATCCAATGCTTTCATTACAAATGTCGAAAATGCGAAGAACACACCGCCGATGACTCCGCAACCAAGCGCGGACAACGAGGTCACGATAAAAACGAACTTGGTTGCCACCACAGTGAGATTCTATTTCGTCCGCGGTTTTAACGCAGGTACAGCAGTGACGTCGATCTGGTAAATATCGCCAAGTCCATTCCCAGGGGTGTGCAACTCTTTCAATACTTCGGCCGTTGTTCGCCGCTGCGGTTTCGCAGACAGCGCGGGTACACGGCAACTCATCCAGATCAAATATTTACCGTCGGGAGTAAGTTTCGGTGACAATTCGCGTGCTGGTGAATTAATTTCCGGTCCGAGGTTCACCGGTTCGCCCCATTTACCGTCAGGTTGCTTGTGTGAAACATAAAGATCGTAATCGCCCAAAGAATCCGGTCGCTTGGCGGCCGCGAGGATAAGCAGCTGCTCGTCTTCAGTCACGAACGCCTCGTATTCACCTCCAATCGTATTAATCGGTGAGCCGAGATTTTCCACGGCGTAGCTGCCGTCCTTTTGCGGCGCGGCGTGATAGATATCACCGAGACCTTTTGATTCCTTGCGTTCTGAGCCGAAATAGAGAGTACCGTTCTTTAGGGCGATTGGATAATACGAATCCGCATCGCTATTAACTGGCGGCGGCAAATGACGCGGCGCGCTCCAGCCGGAGCTGGTCCTGTCCATAACCCAGATGTCGTGATGCGACTGGCGTTCGCCTGCTGCTTCTACGGGACGATCGGAGATGAAATAAAACTGTTTTCCATCCGCCGTGATGTAAGGATCTGCGTCCTGATATTGGCCCGAGAACGGCGCCACTTCCGGCTGCGACCACTTGCCGTCCTCATAACGCGAGACAAAGATGGTCCAACGCGAAAAGTTTGGCGCCATTTTCAAGAAATAGACTTCCCGGCCATCAGGCGTGAATGTCGGATGCGACTCGTAATCGCCAGTGGAAATCAGCCCGGGTGCAAACAACGCAGGCTGCGGAAGCGGGGTGCGTGAATCGTACGGCGCTTGCTGTCCCAACAACGCCGGATTCACAATCGCCACGATCATTGCGCACGCGCGAATGAACGGGAGTTCGGTGGTTCGCTGGTGATTGCTGGGCATATCGTTATTTGCCGTTGAAATGATGTGACCCATACCTTGAATTCATCATCAATCGGGTTTGGGAACCAGGCCTGAGCCCGCGGGGTCAATCCGGAATGTCCGCCTCCACCAGCTTGGCCAAAAGCGTGAGCGACTCCTGCCAACCGAGATAGCACGCCTCTGCGGGTATCACGCTGGGCACGCCTTCTTGCACAATGTTCAGCTCCGTCCCGCAAGATACCTTCTTCAAAGTCACTGTGGTCTGCATTTCTCCCGGCATTCCAGCGTCATCGAATTTGTCGGTGTACCGAATACGCTCATGTGGCGTCAGCTCGAGATAAGTGCCGCCGAATGAGTGACTCGTACCCGTGGTGAAATTGGTGAACGACATTTTGTGCGCACCGCCCACTTTTGCCTCCATTTGATGGACCTTTCCCGTGAATCCGTTTGGTGGAAGCCATTTGGCCATCGCGTCCGGATCAAGGAACGCGCGATATATTTTTTCCGGCTCCGTGCGGAGCACTCGGTGAAGTCGGATGGTATTGGTATTCTCTGTTGTCATGTCTCTGTTTGGTTAGGATTGCGTTATTGTGATGGTGGCACGTTAATCATCCAGCCGATGCCCAAACGGTAGCAGTATTCGACCTGCTGTTCGGGGCGTGATGTTGGTGCAAATGTCAGAATCATAAGGTTTGCGGCGGATGATGGCGCGATCGCAAGATGTAATCAGGCGTTTTGATCCCGTCACGAAGTCGGGAATCGCGGATGGCGGGTTTAGCCTCGATGCTCAGAGAAAGAACACCGGCCCAAACCGGCAGACTGTAATCCTCTTCATCGTCAACAGGCGGTCCGGTCCGAACCTTTGCAGAAGCTTCCTCGATTAAGAACTCCAATACCGAGGTAGCCTTCAACTCTTTTTCGCTCGGATTGCGTACGTCATCCCAACGGCCCTTGAGCAAGTGTTCGGAAATGACGCGCAAGCCACGCGTCTTCTCAGCTGGGTCATCAATCCTGTGAGCAATGCCGAATGCGACAACCGACCGGTAGTTCATGGAATGATGAAAAGCAGATCGCGCCAGAACCAGGCCGTCCACAAGGGTCACAGTGATGCAACCGGGAATCCCGGCTTCGAGGGTCTCAAGCATGCGGCTCGCCGCTGAACCATGCAGGTAGAGCTTTTCTCCATCTCTGCCGTACAACGTCGGAATCACGTACGGCTGGCCATAAACACAGAATCCGACGTGAGCCAGAAAGCCCGCATCCAGAATGGCGTTGATGGCCTCCGTATCGTGCGAGCCTCTCTTCGGCAGGCGGCGAAGTTTAGAGCGTTTAGTGCGTTTCATTTTTTACACGCGTGTCTATCGCGATCCAGTTCACTTCCCAGGTCTTGCCGCCATCCTCCGAGAATGCCTGTTCAAAACGAGACGAATCGGGAGTGATATCGAATATAATGAATCGAACAAGAATAGCTCGACCATTCAAAGTTTCCTGCGAGAAAAACTCGCCCCGGCCATTTTTGAACTCGCCGATTGTTGGCGGACTCAGAGTGCCGCTTCTGCTGCTGGCGAAGTTCAGGCTCCATTGGTGAGATTGCGGATTGTAAAGACGCAAATTCAAGCCCTGGATGTGACCAGCCGGGCCATCGACTTCGAGTTCGACCAGATTAGCGCGGCCATTCCAAATTTTTCGGACCACGCTGGTCCCTTCGTATTCAACCCACTTCGTCGATCCGGTCAGCGGATCCACAAGGCGCCACAAATGAGTTCTCCACGTGCCGATTTCGAAATCAAAATCGTGTTGGCCGTCACGTTTATCGGAGACGCCTTGATGGTTGTTGGTGGAGGACGTCGGAACGTATCGGGTAGTTGCCGGCTCCTCATGCGCCGACGCGATCAAATGGAAAGTAACCAACGTCACGGCGAAGAAACTGGCATGCCAAAAATAATTCCTCTGCATCTGATGTGCTCCGTTGTTGCCTCTGGTTCACTGCCCGGCCGCGCTCTGCTTGAATTTGAGCGCAGCAGAGTTCAGGCAGTAGCGAACATAAGTGGGAGGCGGACCGTCGTTGAACAGGTGTCCCAGATGCGATTCGCAGCGCGCGCATCGTACTTCTTCACGCGTCATCCCATGGCTGGTGTCCATGATGGTCGTTACCTTGTCTCTGTCGAGCGGTGCATAGAAACTCGGCCATCCGGTGTGAGAATTGAATTTCGCTTCAGAACTGAACAGGCGATTGCCGCATGCGGCGCACAAGTACACTCCTTTTTCGTGATTGTTCCAATAAGCGTTCTTGAATGGCGCTTCTGTCCTGGCTTGACGCAGGACTTGGAATTGGCCGGGCGTCAGGATCTGCCGCCACTGCTCATCGGTCAGTATCACCCTTTGCGTCATTGGCGTGGACGCGATCTTGTGCCGGATTTGATCGGCTTGTGCATCTTCCGCCCACCCGAATTTCACGGGTAAAATAAAGAGGCAAAGCAGGGATAAAAATCTCATTTTCGAAGCGTTGCTCTCAAGGTTTCTTCAAGCCGAGTTTTTTGAGTTTTGGCTCAACGACTTCCTGTACGTAGGGATGGTTCGGGTTTTTCCGGCAAAAGTTCTGATGATTTTCAGGTGCCGCCCGAAACGATCCCGCCTGAGTAATTTCAGTGGCGATCGGTTTAGAGTAAAACTTTTGCACCTGCGGCTTTAATTTTTGTGCCGCATCGCGCTGCTGATCGTTCGCATAGAATATTGCGGAGCGATACTGCTTCCCTATGTCGCCGCCCTGGCGATTGATTTGGGTTGGATCGTGAGCTTCCCAAAACAGAATGAGCAGTTTTTCATAACTGGTTTTCGCGGGATTGAACGTCACCTGGATGGTCTCCGCCCCGTGCATATAGCCCGAGGTGACCGACGTCACCCCCGGCGCTTCTTCGAAGATGGCTTCCGTGCACCAAAAACAGCCACCTGCGAAATACGCGATGTTTGCAGGAGCACCGTACGCCCGTGGACAAAACACCAGGCCCGAAAGCAGCAACGAGATTACAAACAGCGTCCTGGATTTTCGATTAACCAATGACGAACCAAGAACATTCCACATAGTACAGCAATCTTTCGGCAATGATTGGTGTAGCAATGACCAGCTGAGCAAACCCGATAATGCCAGTTGCGCTTTGGAATACCCATGCAATTGAGATAATTGCAGGAATCCAGAGGCAAATCGGCATGTCCAGGCGCCAATCGCTTCTAAAGAAACGCCGGCGACGTTCAGTCATCGCGTTCGAAATGATCCAGCTCGACCGGAGCGCAGCCGAGCCGTTGCACGAGCAATTGTATCGTCAGATTCGCGATGAACTTAAGTCTGGGAGCTTCGCCGATGCAGCGTCTCGCCTTCCATCTTCTCGAGCGCTGGCCAGCGATCTGGGAATCTCACGGCTGACAGTCAATCTCGCGTTCTCAAAGCTGCAGGCAGAAGGTTACCTCTGCGCCAAAGCCAAATCAGGAACGTTTGTTGCGAATCCGCTGCCTGAAAATTTCCTGGTCGTCGAGCGATTCGCTCAAAGTACATCTGGAGGATTGCCCCAGCGTGTTCTCAAATCGCGTCAACCAGTTGAGCGTCGAGCTCGCACATCGGACCGGGTAAAAGCAATTCCAGATCAACGTGCGGGAACGCAGTTCGATCTCGGTGCACTGGGCGCGGGAGCCGGCGTTTCCCTGGTTCCCGGGCTTCCGGCCGTCGATGAGTTTCCCATCGATATCTGGGAACGGCTCCGGTCCCAGGTGCTTGCACAGAAGGGCACCCATTTGCTGCGGCATGCATCAAGTCGTGGGGACGCCGATCTCCGGAAGGCCGTCGCCACGTACCTGTGCGACTTTCGAGGAGCGCGGTGCCATCCCGACCAGATCCTGATCGTGGGAGGCATGCAGCAGGCCATGCTAGTCAGCGCCATGGCGCTGCTCGATCCCGGTGAAACGGTGTGGATCGAGGATCCCGGTTTTCACCAGGCGCGCAGAGTCTTTATTTTGGCAGGTGCTCAAGTGGTTTCGAAGCCGCTGGACGACGAAGGCATTGTGATCGCGCGATCACCAAAGGAAAAAAATCCCAAAATCATTCATGTGACGCCTTCGCATCAGTACCCGCTCGGAGTGACGATGAGTTTCCGCCGCCGAAAAGCGCTCCTCGATTTTGCGCGTGCTTACGATGCGTTTGTTTTTGAAGACGATTTCTACGCGGAGTTCCGTTTTGCCGGACCGCCGCTTCCTTGCTTGCAGGGAATCGATACTTTCGGCCGAGTCATTTACGCCGGGACGATGAGCAAAATTCTTTATCCTTCGTTGCGGCTGGGATACGTCGTTGCGCCAGAGACATTGATCGATTCGTTGGTCAAAATTCGCAGCACAATGGACCAACATTCGTCTGCAATTGATCAAGCGACACTGGCCCGTTTCATCACAGAAGGTTTTTTCCTCAGTCACATCAAACGAATGCGGAAAATCTACGCCGACCGACGAGCGATCTTCATCAAGGAATTTAACGAACTGCTCGGTGATCGCTTCACTTTGCAGGTTCCAGAAGGCGGATTAAATATGGTCGCCTGGCTGAAACACGAGGAAAATCTGGCGAAGATCAGCCGCGTTGCTCTGCAGGTTGGGGTCAAGCCATCCCCGCTATCGTTTTATTGCGTGCGAGCGAAACCGAAGCCGGCTTTTGTCTTCGGTTTCGCCGGTTGGACGCCCGCACAGATTCGAGAAAGCCTGACGAAGCTGGCGTTGTCACTCAACAGGGCGGGGATTTCTCGCGGGAAGCAATGAGCGGTATGTCCAGCAAGAAAGAAGTTCTCAAGAAACGCAGGCGACGTTCGATCATCGCGTTCGAGATGATCCGACTTGACCGAACAGCCGACGAACCACTTCACCAGCAGCTTTATCGTCAAATCCGCGATGAACTGAGATCAGGCAGCTTTATTGATGGCGCTTCACGGCTTCCATCCTCGCGCGCTCTGGCCGCCGATCTGGGCATCTCCCGGCTGACTGTGAATCTCGCGTTCTCGAAGCTTCACGCTGAAGGGTATCTTCGATCAAAAGCCAAGTCCGGAACGTTCGTAGCATATCCGCTTCCTGAGAGCTTCCTTAGCGCGGAGAAGTTCATGGCGGCACGAACGCGCCGCGGTCGACCAGACGGAGATTCATCGAGCGAGTCTGCGATCCGCGTTTCTGACCGCGTCAAAGCGATTCCTGACCAGCGGGTCGGAAAACAGTTTGATCTCGGAGCGACGGGCGCCGGTGCGGGTATTTCGCTCGTTCCTAGCATCCCGGCCGTAGATGAGTTTCCCATCGGCGTGTGGGAGCGACTTCGGGCGCAGGTTCTCGCGAAGAAAGGAACCCATCTGCTGCGGTACGCGTCGAACCGTGGAGACGCAGATTTGCGCAATGCGCTTGCGGCTTACTTATGCGATTTCCGGGCTGCGCGCTGCCATCCCGAACAAATCGTGATCGTCGGTGGAATGCAGCAAGCCATGTTGATAAGCGCAACGGCGTTGTTAAATCCTGGCGAGCCTGCCTGGATTGAAGATCCCTGTTATCAGCAGACCCGAAGAGTTCTTACTTTGGCGGGCGCGAAGATAGTTCCCAAGCCGCTCGACGATCAGGGAATTTTGATTTCGCGGTCCGGCAGAGAACCTTTTCCAAAAATCATCTACGTAACGCCTTCGCACGAGTTTCCTCTCGGCATGACAATGAGTTTCCAACGCAGGACGGCGTTGCTCGACTTTGCCCGTGCGCACAACGCCTTCGTTTTCGAAGACGATTACGACGCCGAATTCCGATTTACCGGACCGCCGCTTCCCTCGTTACAGGGGATCGATCACTCTGGCCGCGTCATTTATGCGGGGACCATGAGCAAGATTTTGTGTCCTTCTTTGCGTCTGGGTTACATCGTCGCGCCAGAACCGCTCGTCGATTCGTTCATCAAGATCCGCAGCGCCATGGATCAACACTCGTCGCCGATTGATCAGGCGACGCTGGCGCGATTTATCACGGAGGGATTCTTTCTCAGTCACATCAAGCGAATGCGCAAATTGTATTCGGATCGTCGGGATTTCTTCATCGACCAATTCAACAAGTTGCTGGGCGATTATTTCACATTGCAGGTGCCGGAAGCGGGATTGAATATCGTTGCCTGGCTAAAGCGAGAGGAAGAGTTTGAGAAGATCAGGCGTATCACATTAGATGTCGGGGTAAGACCGTCGTCCCTTTCATTTTTTTGCGTTCAGGCAAAGCTCAAGCCAGCGTTCGTGTTCGGATTTGCAGCCTGGACAGCAGCGCAGATCCGGGAAAGCCTTGTTAAACTCGCGTCTGCCCTGAAAGCAAACCGGGTTTAACCGGGACTCGGAAAAGCCAGAGCCTTGCGCGCGCTCGAAACATTCCCTGTCTGCGACAAGGACGCCCCATTAGGCAGAGTTGCGAGGGATTCCGCATTGAAGTTCTTCAGATACCTGCGCGGTTTCTCGCCAAGTCTTCGTTCGAAGGCGCGCCGGAACGTTTCGGCGTCTGAAAAGCCCACGGAAGCAGCGATGGTATCGAGCGTTCGTTTCGGCACGGTCAGGCGCCGCTTCGCTTCGTTAATTCGCAATGCCTCCACAAATTCCGCCGGCGTATTGCCAAATACGCTTTTGAGCGCTCGAATGAAATGGCTTGGAGACATGCAGACCTTTCGCGCGAGTACATTTGTCGAGAGGTCCGCCTGCAAGTTTCGCATGATCCATGGGATGAGTTCTGAAAATCGATCCGCCGGTTGGCTGTCAAACGCCACTACATTCGGCAGTTTTTGTTCTGCATTGTCATTGATCGGTGCGCTTACAAATTCTCGCGCAACCACTGAGGCGACATGCCGGCCGTAGTCTTGTTCGATCAGAGCAAGAGAGAGATCGATAGCCGCGTTGGCACCGGAGGAGGTGTAAAACGCGCCATCTCGAACAAGTTCCCGTCTGGGATCGACGCGCACTTTTGAGAAACGTTGTGCCACATCATTTGCATATCGGCAGTGAGTAGTCACTTCGCGGCCATCCAGTAACCCGGTGAGCGCCACGCCGTAAATTCCAGCGCCGATGGCAGCGATACGGTTTGTCTCGCTGGCGCGCACCAGAATCCAATCGGCGATCCTTTCACTTATCGAAGATCGCCGGATCCCCCAGCCACCCGGAATCACAATCGTGTCCAGTTTG
Organism: Candidatus Udaeobacter sp.; assembly: GCA_035652195.1. Lineage (GTDB taxonomy): Bacteria > Verrucomicrobiota > Verrucomicrobiia > Chthoniobacterales > UBA10450 > Udaeobacter. The sequence continues at coordinate 14,048 of DASREH010000168.1, forward strand.
CAAATGGTTTCGAGTGTGCGGTCGGGCCAAAAGGTGATCCCTGATTCCGCATGGAACGATTCGGAAGTGAATCCAATGATGTAAACCTGATAACATGAAATGCGGTTGCCATAACCTCCATCCAGGGTCGCCGCTGCTAGAACATCGGCAGCGCGTGTGAGCTCCGATGCCGCGACGCCTTCGAAACCGAGAAAGCCAATGAGCTTTGGATTCATTGCTTGCGGGAGCGATGCTAGCTCATCAGACAAAGCTTCTGGTAGGACATAGAACCGACATTACGAGCCATCATCGTATGGTTTTCAGCTCCATGGCTTCTTGAGAGATTCGGCAGCGAGTCTGCGGGGTGAGTTTAAGGATTCGCCGCTTCGTTGAATTAGTTTAATGAAACAGCGTCGATCTGATTCAGACCGTTGACGTAGCGGCGTCCGAATCTAATTTGCCCATGCGACACAGCGCGTATGACGTCCAAAATCCAAATCACTCGATTGTTCTTTGGCGTCCTTCTTCTGTCCGCGGGCTTCGCTTTTGCCGGCGGATTCAAGACGAAAGTCATTACGACGTCGACCCTCAACATCCCGGTTCCCGAGGATCGCTTCCTCAGGATAACAAACTTTAGTCAGGAAGGAGGGACAGAACGCGCTTTCGTCCGGGTAAACCTGAGCGGGGAGGCTGGTGGTGCAGCCAATATTCTTAGCGCAACGCGAATCGATCTGAGCAGCGGCACCAATCCGCAAAATATCTCCGAAATAGGCAACGAAGTAGTCATTGCGGGTCCCGCTGATATAAGGATCGCGCCTGTAAGCGGCGCCATGCTTTTCGTCACTTATAAAAAAGAGACTAACGAAGGAGGCGGCAGCAACGCCGCGACCCCAACTCCTACGCCTATCGCTAGTCCCACTCCCGAGGGTACTGCTACGCCGACTGCCACTCCGACTGCTACGGTTTTACCTTTTCCTTGAGACGCGATCCTTCCTTCGGTCGAAACCCCCGGCGCTGCTGATAACGACGGACAAGCGCGGTAACAGCACTTTGTCTTAGTAGGCTTGTCCCGGCGGCAGGCTTGAAGGGACGAGAACCACTCGATTGGATCCATCCCATGTCGCGGTGAATACGTATGTTTGCCCAGGACGAACGTTCAGCACGGTCGATGTCGGCTCGGAATAATATGCGTTTGGCACTGCCGACGCGGTCAAGACATGACGGCCTGCCCCGATGGGCTGATTGAATCGGCGTCCCTGCACAACATTGGAAACCGTTCTGCCGTCAATCTTGAGATTAAGAGCGATGTTCCATCCAAAGTTCGCGCTCCGCAAAACGATCAAACGCCCGCTGGACTGAGCGGCATCGGCGGTTCCGACCCAGCTTGCGCAAAGAAAAACAAGAATCAGAAGAAGTGCATCGGCAGAGTGGTATCTCGGCTTCATGGGCTGAGGCTAGCCTCCAGACTCGTTGTTGGCGAGCCCGGCGTTCATCGGTTTCTGGAGTTCCTTACTCTGTTCGCCAGGCGCAGTTGGGCCTTGCGGGCCAGCCCATTTCCCAAAGCGCTCCAGGGGTCAAACACATAGTCGATGGGCGCAGATAAACCAAATCCGAATCCCACATTGCAGTGTATAGATAGGTCTCTCCCGGCCGAACGTTCAGTGTTGTCGAAGTGGGTCCGGTAAAGCCTGTGCGAGGCACCTTTTTAACGGTCAGGACATGCGGCCCGGCTGGCAACCATGCATGGAAGTAGTTGCCCTGAGCGAAAGTGCCCGCGGGTCTGCCATCGATCTCAAGATTGAACCCCAAATTCCATCCAAAATTCGCGGACCTCAGAACGACCAGATGCCCACCCGGTTGGGCCGGCGCGGTTCCAATCGAAAGCGCGAAAATCAAACTGACGATTAAAAAGGAAAAGATTGCGGACTTGCTTTTTGATTTCATGGCTAATGGTAACTCGGGATTTTGCTTTAGCTAGCACAGAACTCGTTACCGTTTGATCGCTTTCTTGCCGGGAGATGTTTGCTTACCGGCGGGTTGTTGGTTCCATGTGACGGTGTCCCCGACATTGATTCTCATCAGGTCTTTGGCGATCACGAGAGGACCTTTGTAATTTTCCCGTACCGCCTCTTCGAGCCCTTCTTCATCCTTGTAGTGGTAAACAATTCCCAGCTTCGGCTTCACGATCGCAAACGATCGTCCCGCGTCTTCACCGGAAGCAATTGAACGCTGCGAAGGCGGCGCCGGGTTTTTCCATCCCGCGCTCCAGGCGGAATGAATCAGGCAGTCCGTGTTCTTCGCAAAGTCGATAAGGTTTTGGCAAAATTTGGTATCTCCAGAGATGACCACTGAACGACCAGCGCAATCCATACGGTACCCAAACACAGGCTTCACCGAACCATGATCGACCAGGAAGGCGGAAACTCGGACCGGACCGTCATTGTAAATTTCTCCCTGTCCAATCTCCTTTGCATCGATCTGTACGCCTTTGGCTGGCAGCGGATCCGGTGAATCCTGCCGAACACGGATTTCAAAATCAAATGCGTGAGCAAGATGCTCCGCCAGGTTGCGAGTTCCTGGCGGTCCCCACATTGGCAATCGTGTATTTCGGCCCAGGAACCATCCCGTTAGCCATAAATCCGGGATTCCGACAACATGATCGGAGTGAAGATGAGTGAGGAAAAGGCCGTTGATCTCCTTTGGGTCAACGCCAATTTGCGCCAGGCGAATCACGACACCGCGGCCGCAATCGAACAGGAATTTCTTGCCAGCTGCCTCGATGAGAATGGCTGAACCAAATTGTTCAGCATTCGGGAATGGAGTTCCCGTGCCTAGTAACGTAACTCGCATCTCGTCGGATTCCCGGGCAACTGAAGGATTGGCTAGCATGCAAACGGAAAGGGTTAGCGCTGCCAATCGCAATGAAGGTCCCATATTTCAAAAGTAATTTGCATTCTTGCAGCCGCCTCGCCGGCATCGAGCCGCCTTCCGCGTATTGCTTTCGCTACACGGTGACGCAGGCCTCTGGGGAAATCGCGATTCCCGCCACGACATTTATTTAAGATCTGGTGGCCGGTTCACTTGCGCTCCGTTGTTCGACAGTGATTCGAGTTGAGTCAGTGTGCGATCGAGTTCCTGCACCAGGAGGCGAATACGTTTACCGTTAAACGCTTTCACGAGCGCGCGGTAATACCAAAGCGCGCCTTGCTTGCCGCCGTTAAATCGGGACCAGAGCTTTTCTCCTTCCTTGCGGTAATCCATCAAAATGGCGCGGACGTTGTGTAATTTGTCTGAAGCCGACACGAGTTTTGTCGGCATCGGCGCGTGTCGAACGTGAGCGACATACGCTTTTTTCCGTTCGAGCCACGGGGGCTTTGGCGTTTCATCTGTGTCCGTGCAACCCTCCACGATTTTCGCGACCTCTTTACCAAATTTTTGCTCGATATCGCGTAATCGTTTGGCGCCGCCACAATCTTCAACAGCGTCGTGCAGCAGCGCGGCGATCGCTTCGGTTTCATTTGCGCCGTACTCCATCGCTATTGCAGCCACGCCGAGAATATGTGCGATGTAAGGGATCTTTGTCTTTTTTCGGAGTTGTCCGCCGTGAATTTTGGTGACGTAAGTCAATGCCCTTTCAAACTGAGGCGAGAGTCGCATACTTGTATTTCGCTTCAGCGAGCGCGCCCGATGGCATCTGATAATTCAATGATCGGCCTAATCGTTAGAACCAGACGTTCGCAGGAAAGCGGTAAGCTTGATTCGTTAACTTTACCAATCGTGAGTTGCTTTCTCGCGTAGTAGAACCGCGAAAGCGTCGCCAAGATCGGTGCCGAAAGTCAGAATACCCCCTTCGTGTCCAGCCATCGCGATGATCTTTCTGGTTTGCGCGTTGCTGCGCATGAAGAGCCGGCTGATCTCATATGCCATTTCAGGCGTTCCATATTGAGCGGCGTCGGAAGTGGTCGGCGCATCATTCAAGATCGCTGCCCATAACGTGGAGGAATGACAATGAATAACCGCGGTTGCACTTCGATCCGACGCGTAAATTGCGGCGTGCGTCATGGATTCCGATGAGGGCATCACGGAGCCCTGGTAACGGACTTCGTTCCCTTGGAAATCCCATCCAACTACCCTTGCGCAGTGTGAAAGACTCAGATCGGGTACGCCTCCCGTCCCAGCACCGGTGATATAAAAATTTTGGGTCTCTGCATCTCTTACGCTCATGTTACCAAATCCAATTCCGTTCGCGTACACCCCGATCAGACCAAGGTCGAGAAGCTTGCGTCGATAAATATTCAAGTCAGCAAGTTCGTCGAATGGAGTGATTTCGTGCGCCAGGCATTGACACGAAAATTTGATGTAATTGCTCACGATGGCCGATCTGGAAAAAGTGCTCGGATACTTTTCTCAGTCGCCTGACACACTCCCCGCTCCGTGATCAATCCGGTGACCAGGTGTGCCGGTGTGACATCGAATCCATAATTTGCAGCCGAACTCCCTTCGGACGCCACGCTAATTTCGACCGGTCGTCCCTCGAACCAGCCTTCGACATGTTTAACTTCTTCAGGACTGCGCTGCTCGATCGGAATTTCTTTCAAGCCATCTCGCAATTCCCAATCGAACGAAGATGAAGGCAGCGCTACATAGAATGGAATGCCGTTCGCCTTCGCCGCCAGGGCCTTGAGATATGTCCCAATTTTGTTTGCAACATCTCCGGTACAGGTGGTGCGATCGGTCCCAACAATCACCAAATCGACAGCGCCGCGTTGCATCAAATGTCCCGCCGCACTGTCTGCAATCACGGTATGTGATACTCCATGCTGTCCAAGTTCCCACGCGGTGAGTTTGGACCCCTGATTTCTTGGGCGAGTCTCGGCAACCCACACATGAACCGGCAATCCGCTGTCGTGTGCGGCGTAAATCGGTGCGGTGGCTGAACCGTAATCAACGAACGCAAGCCATCCCGCGTTACAATGTGTGAGAACATTCACCGGATCTCCTGACTTTTTATTCGCGATGGATCGAATCAGATCGAGTCCGTGTTGCCCAATCATCTTGCAGTACTCTGCGTCTTCGTCAGCGATTGATTTCGCGGTGCTCAAGGCAAGCGCGATTTTCTCAGCGGAATTCTTTCCTTTGGCGATACTTCTTAGCTGACGTTCAACAGCCCAGGAAAGATTAACGGCTGTCGGCCTCGTGGACTTGAGTCGCTCGGCCGCAGCAGCGAGATGCTCATCCATGTTCGCGGTGGCGAACTGCTCAGCGGCCTCGATTGCTGCCAAATACATGCCGTATCCAGCGCTGGCGCCGATTAATCCGGCTCCGCGAACGTGCATTTCGCGAATTGCCGTCGCCATCTGCTCGACCGTGCGAATTTCTTCGATCACCAACCGCTGCGGCAGGAGACGTTGATCGATCAGTTGTACGACCGCTTCATCCTCCGGCTTAAGCCAGATGGTTCGGAAATCTTTTCCGCCTACTTTCACACGTGGTGCTTGCGATCAGGGCTCATGATGCTGGATTACTCGCAATAAGAAACCGGTCGCACTCAGGAAGATTGTTAGAATAACGCAATTTGTATCGGACCGTCGAATTCTACAGATCGATTCCCATCACGATGGGACCAGGGACTTCCTCCCAGCCAAGGCGACGCCAAAATCTTTGGCCGGGTTCGTTATCATGTGCGACCAGAATCAGCGCTCGCTTGAGACCGGCTTGGCGCAATCCGCCAAGGCATTCATCCATCAAGCGCTTCCCCAGTCCGCGTGTCTGGTAAGCCGGATCAATTGCAAGGTGATAAATATATCCGCGTCGTCCATCTTGACCGCACAACGCGACGCCGACAATCAGGGATCCGTCGGTCGCTACTCTGCTGAGTCCTGGGTTACGCGCGAGAAAATAGGTCACACTTTCCTTGTCATCACCCTCGGCAATTTCAAGACCTTCGACTCGTTGCCAGAGCGCAAGGGCCGCGTCGTAATCATCACTGGAAAATTCTCGCGTCTTGATGTTGTCGGTCATCGTAGATCAGCAACTCGTAGCTGGCAGTGATTGAGTACTTCATCGGCGCCCGCTTTCGAATCGGCGCCAGTTTTCAAACCGGGCGAGGCTGATCCCGATCGC
>DASREH010000169.1:0-6384 GCA_035652195.1 Candidatus Udaeobacter sp.
CTCGCATTGGTTAATTCCGGATACCAGGCTCTGTATCGGGTGAACAGCGAGGCGCAATGGCGCGCAGTCACCGATGTAACCCCGCAGCATGACGCTGCTGCTGAAGCCACCGGCAAAGCGTATGCGGCATTCAATGGAAACCCGGCAATCATCAGCGAAGCTCGAGAGCTACTCACGCACGAGAAAGAACTCAACGAACTCACAGTTCGACAGTTGAAACAAGCTCTGTTGAATGCAGCTGAAGGTCCGATGACCAACCCGGACCTCGTTGCCGAACGAGTTGCGGCAGAGACGAGGCAGGCATCAATCCTCAATGGTTTCGAATTTAAGCTCAACGGTCAGCCAATTACCGTAAATCAGATCGACGATAAATTGGATAAAAGCGTCGATCTCAACGAGCGCAAAGCCGTCTGGGAAGCATCGAAGCAGTCTGGACCCGCATTGAAACCAAACCTGGTAACCCTGCGGGATCTGCGCAACGGCGTCGCCAAAGAGATGAAGTATCCGGACTACTTCTCGCTCGAAGTGGCCGCGTACGGAATGACCACTGACGAAATGCTCAAAATGCTGGACGATTGGATGGCGACTTTGCGTCCGCTCTATTTACAACTGCATACCTGGACCAAATACAAACTCGCCGAAAAGTTCCATCAACCGGTGCCAAAGAAAATTCCGGCACATTGGATCAATAACCGGTGGGGACAGGAATGGCCCGGCCTGGTCGACGCAGCCGACATCGACAAATACTTCGCGGGACGCAAACCGGAATGGATTATCAAAACGGCCGAGCAATTCTATACGGGTCTTGGTTTTTCGCCGTTGCCGCAAAGTTTCTGGGAAAGATCGGACTTGTATCCAGTGCCGCCCGGGTCGGAACGGAAGAAGAATACCCACGCGTCCTGCTGGCATATTGATTTGCAGGATGACATCCGCTCTCTCCAAAGTATTGAACCGAATGCGCGCTGGTTTTTCACTGCGCATCACGAGTTGGGGCACGGCTATTATTTCAGGGCCTATTCGCGCCCGGAGGTTCCGTACTTGTTGCGCCTAGGCGCTGCACCCGGGTTTCATGAAGGCGTGGGTGAATTGATTGCACTCGCTTCAAGTCAGGTGCCGTATTTGCAGTCGCGCGGTGTATTGCCGCATGAGTTCAACGCGGATAAGACCGCTTTTCTCCTCGACGATGCACTCGCCCGGTCGGTGCCCTTCATTTATTTTTCATGCGGCACGATGCCCCATTGGGAGGCAGATATTTATGCGCGCAATCTTTCACCCGATGAGTGGAACGCCCGATGGTGGAAATACGTTTCCGACTTCCAAGGCATCGAGCCACCGTCCCCGCGCGGTGAAGAATTTTGCGATGCCGCGACAAAAACCCACATCAACGACACGCCAGCTTATTATTATAACTATGCGTTTGCGACGGTCTTTAAGTTTCAATTACACGATTACATCGCGCGCAAGATTCTTCATCAGCCACCACAATCATGTAATTACGCCGATAACAAGGAAATCGGGACCTGGCTGAACAACATTTTGAAAAAAGGAGCAACCGAAGACTGGCGCAAGGTCTTAAAGGAAGCCACCGGCGAGGATATTTCTACCCGGGCGATGATGGAGTACTTCAAGCCGCTCATGGCGTGGCTGGAAGAACAAAACAAAGGCCGCCAGATCGGATGGGACTGATCAACTACGGATATGGTCGCCGATTGGCCATTCATTTGCAGATCATCTCCGTGTGAGACGTCGATCTGATGAGATCCGGATGTCTGACACAGACGCCTGAAAACCGTAGAAGAGCTGGATCGGCTTCTACGAAGACGATCTAAATCAGGTAATCGTTGAAGCTCAATTTTTCAGCAACGGGATCCGGGAGAATTCTTCCGCTTCAACGCAAAAATTTCGGCATGTTACTTGGGCGATGAATTCGGCAGCGACTGGTTTAGCTTTGCCTGTGCTTTCATGATCTCAGCCTCCATGGTCGGCATAATATCCGCCATGTAGGCGCCGAATTTTTGCATCGCAGATTTCCCGATGGGCGAGCCATAAAAATCCGCCAGCGCTTTCAACTCATCGGTGGTGAAATGCTTCACCATCGAGTCGATCATGGCTTTTGTTAAAGCCGCGATGTCGAGCTGCGAAGTCATGAGTTTCTTGAATTGTTCGCGCTGATCCGGTGGTAGGTTGGCGCTCATTTTGTCGGCCATATCCTCAAACAAGGCTTTGGGCGGCGTAGCTTGTAAATAGCGCTCGGCCTGTTGGCGTCGGGTTTCCGGGGTATCAGCACCACCGAAGGCCAGGGTGCTCGACATCAGGAGCGTGAGAGTCGTGAGGGCAAGGGTGTTTTTTTGCATGGGAATCGAGTGATAGACGTGCAGTGGCAATAAGGCGATCTTTTTCTGGCGCGATTGTGTCTTTTAGATCAGTACCGCAGCAAGGCCGAGAAAGACGGCCAGGCAACCAACATCGGTGAAGGTAGTAACAACGATGCTCGAGGCTGTTGCTGGGTCAGCGCCAAATTTTTTGAGAACTAATGGCACCAGCGCTCCGGCCACTCCGCTGAAGCAGCAACTGATCGTGGTTGCCAGGAACACAACAAAGCCCAGCATGAGAGCCACAGGGCTTTTCACGATGCTGGCAAACACGAACATGGCGATTCCGCCGGTGATACCGGTCAGCGCTCCATTAAATGTTCCCAATAAGGTTTCTTTGATTAGGAGCAGTCTTTCTCTCCCCGATCTCAAATCGCCCAGAGTCATCCCGCGTAAGGACACTGCCAATGCCTGGACTCCGGTATTTGCTGCCTGACCAATGATGACCGGTAGAAAAACCGCCAGCGCGATCACGCGGTCGATTGTTTCCTGAAAAAACCCGACCACGGCCGCGGCGAGTAGCCCGCAAAATAGGTTTACCTGGAGCCAGGGATGCCGAAATCTCAGGCTGCGCGTCCATGGCGTTGTAAGTCGCTCCTCGCTTTCCACGCCGACCATTTCTCCGGGCTGCGCACTTAATTCGATCGCCTCAGCTTCAAATAGCATTTGGCCACGCAAAAGACCGAGGAGTCGGCCCGTTTTGTCACAAACGGGGTACACTGGATAATGCCGAACGAGGACCGATTTCATCGCCTCGGTAAGGGTCATCTCCGGCGTCAGATAAAATGGATTCTTCAGCATGACTTCATCGAGTCGCTGATTGCTGCGGGCCAGCAGCATGTCGCGCATCACTACGACGCCAAGGAGTTTCTCATGTTCGTCGGTGACGAAGCCGTACGTGATAATTGCTTTTTTGGCGAGGCGTCGAATTTGTTCGGTTGCTTCCGCGATTGTGGTTTCGGGACGGAAAACTGCCAGCGGGGGCTGCATTAATCGTCCGATGCTACGCTCGGGATACGTTTGGTTCCGCATCCATTGCTGGTTGGTTTCAGGGGAAGCGGTTGCCAGAATGGTTTCCCTGCGAGAGGGAGTGAAGCGTTGTAGAATTTTCAGTGCCGATGCTGGATTTAGCAGCTCCAGCATTTGAACGACAAACTCATCAGGATACGATTCCAGCATCTTGGCCGCCTCCCGCGGGTCGTGGTCGACCAGTTTTGTAAATAGCGTTCTTACTTCTGGTTCAATTTCACGGATAGCGCCGGATTCGTTGTCATTCATGGCGGGAGTCTGGCAAGCAGACACGGCACTGGCAACATTAACTGTTAAAGCAGCGGCGATATTCCGTCGGACGCCACTTGGAAATTGGCGCTCTCCATTCGATCTTAACCTGTGCGTGTTCTTGTCATCACAGGGGCTGGCGTTTCGGCTGAGAGTGGGATTCCGACATTTCGAGGCAAGGACGGCTACTGGCGCAATCTCGATCCGATTAAGTTAGCGACTCCGGAAGCTTTCGCGCGCGATCCGGAACTGGTCTGGCAATGGTATCTCGAGCGGCGGCAGCGTATTTCGGATGCACAACCAAATGCCGGACACAAGGCGATTGTGAATCTCGCGCAACGGGCGGATGAATTTTTGCTCGTAACGCAAAACGTGGACGATCTTCACGTGCGTGCCGGTCTTGCGAAGGATGAGTTGGTGCAAATTCACGGAGACATTTTTTCCACGAAATGTTCGCGGTGCGATTTCGAGCAAAAAAATCAGCCAGAGCAAAATGGCATTCCAAGGTGCGTGAAGTGTGGAGCGTTGATGCGGCCCGGCGTGGTTTGGTTTGGGGAACCTTTACCCTTGCGTGAAACGCAGCGCGTGGAGAAATACCTGCAGCGCGATCCTTGCGATGTCGTGATCGTGGCCGGAACAACAGCGACGTTTGGATACATCATCGATTGGGCGCTACGTGCAAGCAGGCGCGGCGGCCAGCTGATCGAAGTGAATCCAGAGGAAACTTCACTCTCTCGATTTGCGACGCGGTTAGTGCGCGGTCGAGCCGGGATAACGTTACCGAAGATTATTGATCAAATCATCGCCTGAAAATTCGTCGGTGATCTCACGTATGAGAACGCGTGTGACGATCATCGCTAATCGCGCGCAAATAACGTTCTGCAGATTGGGTCACCGCCGCTTTTGCATTTGATACCACGTTTGCTTTCCACCAGGCGCCATAGACCTGATCGAACGAAAACGGTTCGATAGCTTTCAGGATACGTTCAATGGCGCTGAGGCCGAGAGGGATCAAGTTCGGATAACTGCGCATGAAGCTGACATAACGTCGATCTTGTACTACCTGAATGATGTCGCCTGTCAGCAATGCTCCCTTGCCGTGTGCACCCGCAGGAAAATGCAACACACTGCCTCCTTCGAAATGGCCGCCGCAATGGATCAGCGTTAGATCATCCCAAAGTGACAACGTGGTTCCCTCCCAAAATTGAATCCGTGGATGTTTACGCATCACCCACTCACGATCGCCCGCGTGCAGAAAAATTTGCGCATCGAAACGCTCGGCCCATTCCACCATTGTTGTGTAAAAATGCGGGTGCGATATGGCCATCGCACGGATCCCGCCGCGCCCCTTCACGTGCGCGATCGTTTCGTCGTCCAGCAACGAAATGCAATCCCACAGCAAATTTCCACCTGGTGATCGCAGGAGCAGAGCGCGCTGACCGATGGCAAACTCGGGCTTTGTGCCAATGCCCAGAAGTCGCGGCGCTTCATCTTCGAAACGGTTTCGATGATCGGCTGCGATATCCTTGAGAGTGGTCCATTCCTGGCCGCTATGTCGGACAAATTGCCGTTCGTCCTGACAAATCGGACAGCCGACAGGCGGTTGAATGGCATCAGCGAACTGCGTTCCGCATTGCACACAGATGAAATTCTCCATCGGAGATATAATGAGCCTGTCATCTCGAGCGAAGTCGAGAGATCTCTAATTTCAGGGAGCGGAAATTAAAGATATTCCGAGATTTCGCGACTTCGCTCGGAACGAGACCGAACGGCGGATACGGCATCAATCTCTGCGCCGAACCGAGCCAGCTCCAGTAATGTGTTTTTCAACCGTGGGATTTCCTGAATAACTAACTTTCCCCGCGCCGGTAATGGCGACTTTCAGTGTTTCGGACACCGCCACTTCCGCGTCTCCTGCTCCTGTTGTGGAGATTTCCGCTGTTTTGGTTTGAAGTCCCCCAGCTTGTAGTTCGCTGGCTCCGGTCATATCGGCAAGGAGATGATCGACGCTTCCGTCGAGCGAAACACGCGACGCGCCGCTGGCCTCAAGCGCGAATGTGGTGCCGCTGATCTGCTTCACCGTAAGCTTTACAGCGCCGCGGATCCTTGCAGCTGCTCTCGTTGGGCTGGAGATAACAAGTTTGATTCCGTGCGTTGGCCAGATCTGCTCGTCAGTGCGCAGACGGAGGGTGTCCCCCGAAACGTCACTTTCGATATGGGAAAGAAGGTTTGCGTCTGTTGTAATGCGAAGAGCAGGGGACCCGCTCTGCCATTCAATTTCAAATGCTCCGCCGGCATCGATTTCCGCAAACGGGGAAACTGTTCGATCTTCTGTTTCGATATGCCCGTTGCCACGAATGCCTGGCCATCCACATCCAGCCGCCAACAGGATGCACACAGCCAGGATCTGAAAAACAAGTTTCTTCATCGGGGTGTGAATTCAGGAGATATGATGCAACGTCAGGGCGCTTTGGATTCAAGAAAAATCGGCGACGTGTCTGCGACTTGACGCCGTAACACGTTAAAACGTTAAATCGAGATTTGTTCCGAATCTCGAATCACGAATCTCGGACTGTTGTTCGTACAAAGCTTCGTGTCGCTTGCGCTACGTTCACTCCACAATCTTTAGCTTTGCCGAGTCTACGAAAACATCATCGATGTAGAATTCGACGCGGTAATCGCCCGCTGCCCAACCCCCTTCCGGTCGCGCCAGCGTAAACGCTCCACGAGCATG
>DASREH010000170.1:0-17171 GCA_035652195.1 Candidatus Udaeobacter sp.
CATGACCGATGTTCCCGCGCGCACAGCCGAATCGGACACAATGAGTCGCGATTTGCAGCGGCGTGGATTCAAGTTTGTTGGTTCAACGATTTGCTATGCGTTGATGCAGGCCACCGGAATGGTAAATGACCACCTCGTGACATGCCCGCGACACACGGAGGTGCGAACTGCGCAACGCGGTTGATCTGACACTTACTGTGTTCAGGAACCGCTGGTCTCACGTAAAGCCGCTCAGATTCCGCCGCCGATCCTGTTTTCCAACATCGACGCGTTTTGGGGTGTGCGCACCGAATGTTGATCATCATCGGAAGCGGCTTTCGCGTTCCCGTCCGAAGCTCGTTTGGCCGCCCATCTGGCCTTCATTGCCGCCGCAAGTTGTGCGCGGCGTTCGGGCGAAAGATTCAACTTCCGTTTTGGCTTCTTGCCGCCGGCCGGCGATGCGGCACTGCGCTTAGCAGACTTGGAAGCGTCTCGAGCCGCCCGAACCGCCGACTTTCTCGCGGCCTTCAGTTTCTTTGCTGTTTCCGCCGCCTGTAGCCTTTGTTTTAACTTGGCTAATTTCCGTGGACCTTCTTGCAGGCGCTTTTCGAGGCGCCTGATTTTTTTCCTCAAATTTTTCGTCTTCATAATTCGTATGCTGGGCCTGCGTGCAGCCGCACGATAGGGAGCTTGTACAGTTAATGACGAAACTCAGGGGATGTCACGTCCTTCTTTGGCCGAAAACCGGTCACGTCCGAGACAAACAAACGTAACCAGCACCGCCTGCCTATTGCCGACTCTTGTGGTCGTTGACGCGTGTTGTTATCTTCATTTGTTCTGTGCCGATAAGTCCTCTGCTCATTGATGCTCACGAGGAAGTATGGCCTTTGAAACAAGTCTTTCGGATCTCCCGAGCCAGTTGTACTGAGACGCAGGTCGTCGCTGTGACTGTTAGTGATGGCAAACATGTCGGCCGCGGCGAAAGCGTCCCGCTCGCACGATACAACCAGAGTGTTGCCTCCGTTCTCGAGCAGATCCAATCAATAAAAGGCGACAGGAATTTAGATCGCCAACGCCTTCAAAACATCCTGCCTCCAGGAGCGGCGCGAAATGCTTTGGATTGCGCGTTCTGGGATCTTGAGGCGAAAAGATGCGGCAAACGCGCATGGGAATTGGCAGGTATTGCAATCACTCATGAAGTCGAAACTTCGTTTACGATCAGTCTCGACGTGCCGCAGAAAATGGGAGCGGCAGCGAAAGAAAATGCACAGCTACCGATCCTGAAACTCAAACTTGGGGGCGACGATTGCGACCTTGAGCGAGTGGAGGCGGTGCGGGAAGCCGCCTCAGCGGCGCGCTTGTTGATTGATGCCAATGAATCCTGGTCGCGCGAGCACTACCAGAAAATTGTTCCCGCCCTGAAACTCCTCGGTGTAGAGCTCATCGAACAGCCTTTTCCCGCAAAAGACGACGGAGCTCTTGAAGTTCTGGACCACCCTATTCCCGTTTGCGCCGACGAGAGTTGCCATACGACTGGCGATCTGCCTCGCCTGACGAGCCGCTACGAAGCCATCAACGTAAAGCTCGATAAAACGGGCGGCTTCACAGAAGCTTTGCGCCTGTGCGAAACGGCCCGCGATCGCGGCTTCAAAGTTTTGATTGGTTGCATGGTCTGCACTTCGCTCTCGATCGCGCCCGCTCGGCTTCTGGCAAACTTCGCCGACTGGATCGATCTGGACGGGCCGCTACTCCTGGCCCGAGATCGGGATCACCCAGTTCTATACGTGAACGGAAAAATTGGAATTCCCTCTCCTCACTTGTGGGGCTAGCAAAAAAACGCCGCTTGGAAGGCAGCCTTACCGTTACGGAGTGAGAAAAACTTTTCCCGTGTAAGGGTCTGTTACCTCGGTTCCGGGCGGAAAACTCCGGACGTCGATATAACCACTGTCCGGCGAAAAAGGACTCGTAACCAAGCCTTGTTTGCCAGGAACGGGGATGCCGTAGGGAATGTCGCCATTCCGCTTCGTCTTGGCGGCAGTTGCTTTTGCTACCCGGATGTTGGTTGCGCTTGGAGGCACGGACACCGGCGTTGGACTTGGAGTCGGCAGAGCCTGGGTATTGGACATATCTGCAGCATCTGCTGGCGGAGCCTGTTTACTCTGTTTACGCGCGCGATGCGATTGAACGGATCGCGGCTTCGGTGACGGCCGCACAAACGAGCTTCGAATAGATTTGACGATGTCCTCGAAAGGTCCCGCTTGCGCCGTCGTTCCGGCAAGGCTGAAGCCCAAAACAAAGACGATAAATGCGCGAAGCGATCGTTTCATGAAACTGACGGATAGTGCCGCATCTTTGAAAAAATTCCAAGGCTCGGTACGCCACTAGGCCGCGCAGGCATACTGAAACGAGTCAATCAAACTACCCGAAAAATCATCGCCCCAGCGACGGCCGTCGACCGAGAACAACGTCTTTTTTTGTCCAGGTATGAACGCTGCCGCAGTGGGCGCAGGTAAATTTTTGCGCTTTTACCGTCGCGGTTTGCCAGAGCTTTTCTTCGATGGTCCTTCCGGTATCCACGAGTTTTGACGTCGAAGGACAGCGTACGAGCAAACTTTTAACACCAACCTTTGGTTTGGAGCGTCGTGGAGGATCGAAAAAGAATCTCGTGGTCATATCAGACTGCGAGCAGGACGATTGTAATCGCTGGCTTGCAGTTCATTGCGTTTTCAGAATTCATGCCATTGACCCCACTACCTTGAGATCGGCTGCAAAACGTGGACTGGCGCACGCTTCATTGTGTTGAATTTTGGGAAAACTACCGAGCTACACAGCCGTTCCCGGGAATCGGGTTTCAAACCACCAATGAGCCACGCTCACCTGACGATCTACCGTGCAATGAAGTTAAACAGCGTTATCCAAGCACCGACTATCGTCTGGAGTGAGAGAAACACAAATAGTGATTCCCTTACGAACCACACGTTTCGTGCGGCTAACATCCAAAATATCTGGGGCTTAGAGTTGATTCCCGTCTTTGCCGAAAACTTCTTTCCGCGTCGCTGAAATCCAGGTCTTTAACAAGCGCTCACGAAAAAATCTAGCGGTTCACGAGTTTCTGGAAACGTGGATCCTTTTGAAGTGGTTCAAACATCGGATCCAATCTGAGTAATGCGGCAGTAATTGGAGGGTTCGCAGCCAATGGCGCTTCGTAAGGGGTTGAAAGCAGTTTGTCCAGGGTTGAGATGGATCGATCCAAATCTCCCGCCCGGGCAGCCACGCGAGCCAGAATTTCCAATGGCCTGGGCCCGGTGAGCGCGTCCTTGTTGATTGGAAACATCTTGATTGCACGCTCGGTCAAATCCAGCGCGGCAGCGGTTTCGCCAAGGGCCATGTTCGTCAGAGCCAGGTCTCCCATCAAAATAAAGTTTTCAGGTTGTTCTTTGAGCAATGGTTCAAGCTCCGCGCGGGCCTGATTCCAGCTTTCACGCGCGTCGGCGTGATCCCCCGCCACCTCTTGCGCCCAGCCCAACCAAAAACGGAGTTCGCCCACATAGAAGCCCAAAGATTGATCCGGGGTTGCCAGAATTTCCTTTAACTGAGCAATCGCCGGCCCAGGACGCGATTCCAGGATGGTTTGGTAAACCTGTGTTTCCAATGCGTTGACGTAACCGATACCCGGGTGAAGCGGAGCCAAAAGTGTTGAAGCTCGCTGCAGATCGCCTTCAGCCTGCGCTATCCGTGCCTTCAATACGAGCGTATCGATGTCGTCAGGTGTTATGTTGAGAATCTGTTCGAGCTTTGCCAGGGCTTCGGGAAATCGACGCCCGCAAATATACGAGCGAGCATGTTGAGAAAGGAGGTTAACATTACGTGGATCGAGTTTCTCGGCTTCGTTAAAGTATGTTTCGCTTTTCTTCCAGTTGCCGCGTCTGCGCTCCACATAGGCCAGGCCCTGGAGCACTTTGCTGTTATGCGGCAGGACGCGTTCGGCCTGTTCAAGGTATTTCGACGCGGTAGCGTAATCTTTCAGGCAACCATAGTAGTAGAAGCCTTTGGCCAATAACGCCTCACCAAGCGAAGGTTGCAGCCTCAAGGCGGTATCGACCGCCTGGCGCGCCTCTTCACGGAGAGCGACTGTTGGCTGAAGGCTCTGTGTAAGATAGCCGCTCGCGTCGACGTAAGAAAGCAAAGCCCAGGCCAGAGCAAAATTCGGGTCCAAGCGCACCGCTTGTTGTAAGTATTTCTGCGCGGCAACGGAGTTCGCGGGCGAAAATCCGGTTTTTAGCGTGTACGCAAGTCCGCGAAGATACGCATCGTAAGCTTCAGAATTGTTCGTTGGTTTATCGGCAATGACTTTCTGTTCCTGCCCTGTGAGCCTTGCCTGTAACTGGTCCGCAATTGATTTAGCGATTTCAGTTTCGACAGACAGGATGTCAGTCACCTTGCGATCAATCGTATCGGCCCATAAATGCGAATCGGTTGCCGCTTTGATTAACTGCACATTGACGCGCACGGCGTCACCTGCTTTTTGGACGCTCCCCTCCAAAATGTGAGCAACGCCGAGCTCCTTTGCGATGTCAGGCAGGTTTTCCGGCGCACTCTTATAATGTTGTGTTGAAGTGCGCGAGATTACTTTCAAATCGGCAATCTTCGATAAGCGTGTAAGAATTTCGTCCTGGATTCCCTCGGCGAAGTAAGCATTTTCCTTGTCGCTACTCAGGTTCTCAAACGGCAGTACGGCGATCGATCGTTCGATCGGACTGAACGCCCGCGTTCGCTGATATAACCATCCCGTCATCGCGATCGCCGCAATCGCCAGTGCCGCAGCCGCCGTTGCGATGGCAGTTTTCCTTCGCTTGGAGCGCGCCTTCGGATTGAACTTTTCATAACAACTGTGAACAGCAGAAACTAACTCGCGGGCTGACTGGGGCCTGTCGTTGGGATCAGCCGCTAACATTGTCTTTAACAACCCGATAACCTGACCCGGAAGGTGAAGGCTCTTTAGCTGACCCAAAGGTAACTCACCGGTTTGCCTCACGCGGATCTCTTCCATCGTGCCTCCAATAAAGGGCGTACGACCGGTTAGCAGGTACCAAAGAGTAACTCCCAGGGAGTAGATGTCCGAACGGGTGTCGATTGGCGAATTTCTCGAAGCGCCGAACTGCTCCGGGCTCGCGAAAGCAGGAGTGCCAATAAAACCAAGTCGTGTCTGCTCCATGCCAGGCTCTGCATGCAGTCCCATCACCTTGGCGACTCCATAATCGATCAGTTTCACTGTGAGCTCCCCGCTCGGGTCGGACTGCAGCATGATATTCGACGGTTTGATATCCCGATGCACCACGCCGCATGACTCGGCGGCAGCCAACGCGCGGCCGGCCTGCTCGATTACCTCCAGAGCGAGGGCGAATGGCATGGGTCCTTCACGACGGACACGTGCTTCCAACGTTTCGCCCTTGACCAGTTCCATGACGTAGAAGCATTCGCCGTCTTGTTCGCCGTAATAAGTCACGCGAGCAACATTGGGATGATGAATGTTCGCCGCCGCGCGCGCTTCTCGCAGAAAACGCGATCGTGCGTCCGGATTCTGGGCGACACTTCGATTGATGACCTTCAGAGCTACGACCGAATTTAAGACCGTATCGCGAGCGCGATAGGTTACAGCCATACCTCCGGCACCTAGCTCCACTGGAAAACCATCCGCTCCCACTTCCACTTCGAAGTGTGCATACTTCAAGGGTCCGGGCGTCAGCCGAGTCCGCGCCATTGGTTTTTCCGGCTCTTCACCCTCCGCAAGGAAGCCCAGGCCAATAAGGCAACGCAGACATTCGCCGTTCGGACCAACTTGCGTCAGAGGTCGCCCGCAAGTGGCACAAACTCTCGCAGCTTCAGACTGACTTTTCGCAGTTCCAAGGCCCATGCCCTACGTCTCCATTCGCGAAACTCCGCTTAGGCCATCAAAATTTGATACAGGTGCTGTAACTCCTGATCCACGTCCGCTGGATCGGATACCGTGCTGGCCACTTCCATCCGGAGCGACTCACGGTACCGTTGCCGCAGGCGGGAGAGCCACGTCCGCAAAGTTGCGATCGGGACGCCAAGGCGACTCGCGGCCTCCTCCTGATTTAGCGGTTTAACGCTCCCTCCCGCCACGAATGGTCTAAGTTCTTCGAGCCATTCAGCTTTGCCTTCAGCCACGAATGCGGTCTGCAAATTTTGCCAGGCTCGCGACACAATCGTCGAAGCCCACACAAGATCGTAGCAGGCAGTGTCGCTCAGATGGGCGGTCGCCAACATGGCAGCTTCAGCTTCTGGCAGGTGTTCTTCAATCGAGACCACCTGACGGCCCCCGCCCCTCTTCAATGCCCTTGCGCGATCATATTCGTTGTAGAGGAAATTCTGGAGCGATCCCAGGAGAAACGTGCGCAGACGCCCCTTCTGCTGATCGGCACGCGTGAGTGTGTTTTGCTCAAGCAAATGCGCGAAAAAACCCTGAACCAAATCCTGTGCATCGGCAGACGAAAAACCGCGGTGGCGAAGAAAGCTATAGAGCGGCGGCCAATACGCTTCGCAAAACCCGGAAAGCGCTTCCTGTGAAGATTCTGTCGATTCGTCGTCGCGCGCACGCAAGACAACTGTCCAATGCGTCGTTTGAAACGAGGCACCACCCTCCTGCAGTGTTCCCGGAATTGCTTTCGTTCACGCAGGCTCGCTGATTACACGCAATTTAGCGAGAAAAATCGCGACCGATTAGGGGTAGCGGGCTTGCGGCTGCAGCCATGTCGGCCGCGAGAGCAACGGGCGCCGGTTACGCCTCTAAAATGCAGGCGACACGCCTGCGGCTACTGAATCAGTATTGCGCCAGCAGCTGGTTTTTTGTGTTCCAATCCTGCATGGTCAGCGAAATCTCGGATCCTTGCAGACTGCCCTGGCTTAACCTGGCGCTGGCGGTCCCTTCCTGGGCAATCGCTCCCAAGCTCAACGCCGCAAAAGCTAGCGCTACGGCCGATGCCACTTTTGCTTCAACAGAGATTTTCATACGGATGCCCCGGTCACAACACCTATGCTTGATTCGCAGGGCATGTGTCGCCCGGAAACTTTCAGTTCTCTCCAGCCGCCGCCAAAATTGAATGACGCCATACTTTGCGCCAGCAATGGATCATGATTGCGATGAGCTGCATTGACGACTGATCGCCAACCGTTGTGCAGTCGTTTAAGGAATGGAAGGCAGAGTTCTTTCATGTCAGGCAGGGGAATTACGCTAAGGAATGGGCATCGGCGCGTTCTGGGTCGGGGGAGCCGGCGAAAATGCGAACAAACGAAGAATGCAACCTTTGGGAAACCTGGTTTGCACGCTTTGCCCAATAATCGAACCAGCTTAGCGATGCATCCGCGAACAGCTCCGTCCGAAGAACATCCGGGCAGACATCCAGCAGCTTGCAGACGTTCACAAACGAATAGGGCCAGGAAAAATCGGTCGCTGTGACCCAATCACACGCGTCGAGATAAAGCTCGCGTTTCACACCCTTGTTTGCGGAGCGAAACCGACGCAGATCGTTGGCAGCCTGTTTTAGCACGCCGAGTGCGAGATCTTTCTCAGGCGCTGGCCTCGCCGGTTCAGGCGGAACAACAAAGAAATGCCCGCTGTTTGCGTTAACCGATGGATTCAAAAATGCATCCATTTGGTCAGGTGTAAGGCGTGGCGCGGGCTCTTCCGCCCTGTTTTCGAGCTCGTGAGAGCTCGGAAACAGCACAAGCGGACCACTGAAACCCGTCTTACTAAGTGGATCTTCTACAAGGAGGTTCATGTCAGTTTTCGGCTGGTTGACTCGATTGCGTTCTCCTTTTCTCAAGTTTTTCGAAGCGGACATTTCAAAAAAAATGAAATTTTTTTTCGCGGCACCCCAAAATGGCCCTGGAATCCGGCAACGGACCCCTACACCCAGACGTGATCAGTTAATCGGGGGCGCCACGTCAATTCTGAATCACTCTTCGGGTTTGCTTGTCCAGCGCGCAGCGTAAACTGTGTGAAATGACTCAGGAGGAGCTGGATGAACAATTTTATCGGGACACGGAGAGCGTCGCATTTCCGAAACTAAACGACCGTCAGCTTTCCCTGCTTGAGCCGTTGGGACAACGGCGTGCGGTGACTCGCGGTGAACTGATCTACAAAGCGGGCGAACGGGATTTGGGTTTGACGATTGTGTTGCGCGGTGAAGTCGAAGCTTTCGAGACGCGGGACGGTACCGAGCAGATTCTGGCGGTCGCGCGCGAACGGGACTTCATCGGCGACGTTGCAATGTTACAAGGCACGTCTGCCCTGGCTAGCGTGCGCGTCATTTCACCGGATGCCGAAATACTTCACGTCCCGGCTGCCGAGCTGAGGCGGGCCCTCGCCGAGATCCCGGACGTTAGTAGGACAATTGTTGACGCCTTGATCATGCGCCGTGCGCGGATCAGCCGGGATCGTGAGTTTGCTGGCATGCGGGTCCTGGCGCAACGTGACGAGCGGCTCGGGCACAGATTGGATGATTTCCTCGACAAGAATAAGATTCCGCACCGGCTCGTAACTTTCGAGAGCGAACAAGGAAAGGCGTTAAGCGAGCGGTTCCATCTGACGAGCCGGGATTTGCCCGTCTTAATCACTCCCGCTGGTCGTCGTCTGCGTCAGCCTTCATTGCGCGAGGTCGCGCACGAAGCCGGGCTGCTTCGGCCCTTGGCCACGGGAAATGAGAATGAGATTCTTTCAGATCTGACGATTGTCGGTGCAGGCCCGGCGGGGCTTGCCGCCGCGGTATACGCAGCATCGGAGGGATTGCGCACGGTCGTTTTGGAAAGCTACGCTCCCGGCGGACAAGCGGGTTCCTCTTCACTCATCGAAAATTTCTTCGGTTTTCCTACTGGCGTAAGCGGCGGGGATTTAACCTGGCGAGCTCAGCTCCAGGCGTATCGATTTGGCGCAAAGTTTTCAACGCCTGCACAGGCGCTGTCACTCGATTACGACGGCAAAGCGGAATACCGCGCCTGCCTCGATATCGAAGGTTGCTCTGCGGTTCTTCGAGCCAAAGCGGTTTTGATTGCTACCGGTGCCGATTATCGGCGTCTTGATGCGGAGGGCCGCGAGCAATTTGAGAACATGGGCCTCTATTACGCTGCGACTGCGATGGAAGGACAGCTTTGTCGTAACGAAACCGTTGTTGTCGCGGGCAGCGGCAATTCCGCAGGTCAGGCTGCGATGTATCTTTCAGAGGGCGCTTCCAAGGTGTTGCTGGTCGTTCGAGGGAAAGACATTCGCAGCAAAATGTCCGACTATCTGGCGCGCCGGGTGCAAGCGCGCGACAATATTGAGATCCTGTACCAGACAGAGATCCGCAAAATTTTTGGCGGGAAGAAGGTGGAAGGAGTTGAGTTGGAAAACACTCAGACCGGCGAGCGTAGAACTGTCCAAACGCCAGCCGTCTTTTCCATGATTGGCGCGAAGCCCTGCACCGATTGGTTGCCGAACGAAATCGAACGGGACGAGAAAGGATTCATCAAAACCGGGGCGAGCGTAGCAGCCGCGGCAGCCTGGCAGACGAACAGCCATCAACCGGGCCCGTTGGAGACGAGCTTGCCAGGAATTTTCGCGGCGGGGGATGTGCGTTCGGGGTCAGTGAAACGGTGCGCCGCTGCCGTTGGCGAAGGCGGCATGGCTGTGGCCGGCGTGCAATTGAGGTTAGCGGCGGCGTCTTAAGTCCCGGGGAATAAAAATCAGGGAGCTCGCTCCGAGACGTTAAAGAAGTTCCATTCCCAGCTCTCACCTTTATCAGTAGAAAACGCCTGGCCCCACACTGGGCGATCCTTGTTTCGCGCATCCCAGCGAAACATCGTGATAATCGGTTTACCCTTGAATGTGTCTTTGCAGAAGAAATGTCCAACGTTGTTTTCAAACGAGCCGACCACGGGCGGGTCCATTACGCCGCTGTTACTGGCAACCCAATACAAGCTCCACAATCTCGTCTTTGGATTAAACAGCCGCAGTGTCAGGCCTTCGAAGCGTTTACCCTGCTGGCCGGGGAATTCAGTGGTGGAATAGATATCTGCGTCAGCCGTGCCGCTGAGCAGCTTCCAATTTTCGTCATCCGAATCGAACTCAGTCCAATCCTTACAGTTTTCGAGTCGCTTTTTGAGATAACGGTTGTGCATCTTCCATTTGCCGACCAAAAAATCGAAATCGCTCGCAGAGGAGCTTGCGGAGGCGGTAATTTTCAAATCGCCCTTCTCATCGAAAGCCAGTTTTGGAATCGGTAAGTTCGGATCGGCCGTGAGAACGGTCGTCTGAGAGTGTGCGACGCTACAAATCGCGAGGAACAGGACAATGGTTGGATATTTCATGTTGTAAACGCTTCCTTGTTCACGACGTACGGCATTTTCGCCGGGTCGCCGCCGTAGTTGCCTTCCAGAACGTCGATCAATCCCTGAACTGTTCGCCCCGCCATGCCTTTTTCGGGATCAACGGATAACCGCGTGATTCGCGCGCCGCTGGCGAAATGGTGGAACACGCGACAACAATCTGCGATCTCCGGATCGAGCAACGGTGAATCCGCTGGCAACGGTTCTTTCTCAAAGACATCGAGTGCTGCGCCGGCGATGATTTTGTCTTTCAAAGCTTTGGCCAGCGCTTTCTCGTCCACCACCGGACCACGCGAGCTGTTTATCAAGTAGGCCGTTGGCTTCATCAGTTTCAATGTTCGTTCATTGATCAGGTGATAGGTGGGTTTGTCTGTTTCGCCTTCACGCAAGAGCGGCACGTGAATGGTCACGTAATCCGCGCCGGCCAACGCTTCCTCGAATTCCACATATTTTATCCACGTTTTTTCCTTCTGGATTCCGCAGGTGTGACGCAAGTCCATTACCTGCTGGATGCCGGCGATGTACTGCTCGTTGTGATAGGCCGGATCATAGCAAAGGATGTTCATGTCGAAGCCGGTGCATTTCTTGATCATCGCAAGGCCTATTCGTCCGGTGCCGATAACGGCGATGGTTTTACCTGTGACCTCGTCGCCAAGAAACGGCAGAAACGGATGCCAGGAAGGCCACTTTTGCTCTCGCACCAGCCGTTCGCTGCGCCACATCTTGCGCGCCAGCACGCCCATCATGAAAAAGGCGAACTCGGCCGTGGCTTCGGTGAGCACGTCGGCGGTGTTCGTGAATGGAATCTTATATCTGTTCGCATCGGCACGATTGATGTTGTCGAAGCCGACCGCGATCTGCGCAACGACTTTCAAAGTCCCTTTTCCTGCCTCGAAGACTTCAGCGTCAATTGGATCGCGCAGCGTAGTAATCAATCCATCGATGCCCCCTTTCACTTTCTCGATGATCAATTTTTTCGGGGGCGCCTCTGGGCCTTGGAAAACCTCCAGCTCGTACCCACGCTCGCGCAGCCGGTTTTCCGCAGCGTCTCCAATTCGCGAAGTCGCGAAGATTCGAAATTTTTTACCGTCGGTCATCTCTCAGTAAATCGCGGAATCTTGCAAAATTAAACAGAATTTACCCGGTCACGCTATTTCAACGCGGAATCTGTGCGGTGGGAAAAGATGGCACCTTGACGCGTGCAAGCTCGTTTGAGCCTCAAGCTCGGTCAGGTTATCGCACAACAACGAACCGAGCAGAGCAAAGATCGTCACTCGATTACCTGAACGTTTTGTAAAAGGCGAAAGAGTTCTTCCTGGTCGGCAGCATAATAGCATTCCCATTTCGCACGCTCTTCCGGCGCGAGCGGCTCGTATTTGCGAGCCTTGCTATTTATCCGGTGGTAAGTCTGCTGAAGCATTCTGGCGATCAGTGGCGATTTCAGAAGGCTCTTCACACCGGGAATTTTGGAAACGCCGGCGTAAAGGCGCTGAGTCGCGGCTTGTAAAACCGGAGAACGAGCAGCCCGAGCTTCGTTTTTGCCGACTTCTACGTGCGGTTTGAAGTCCGCGTTCACCCCCAGGAATTCATAAACGCGTTGACGAACCCGATCGGGATCGCGCCGGATCGCCCCGAGTTGAACGACCAGGAAGTTTTCTGACGGAAATCGAGCGAGATACGGTTTGAGATGACGCGCAAAGCAACCCAGATCTCGAAGAAAAGGATTCCCCATCATCTCGCCGAACGATTTCGGCAAAGAGGTGAGCACGCCGCTTCCACCATACCAGTGCCAGGAGTAGATCATCTCCACCGGTGGCCGCACACAGAGCAGCAGCTTGATGTCGGGTCGATAATCGGCGATCCGCGCCGCTGCTTCTTCCGAGTAAAGGTAGGCCGGGCAAAATTCTCCGCGGCACTTAATGCTTCCGGCGAGCTGAGGAAACTGCTTGTGGTACCAGTCCACACCCCGATCGAAGCAGTGCAGTTCCTGGCCAGAAATCCGCCGCGCAATCGTATCGGCAAAATAATAGACCTCTTTGTCTGGAGCGAAGCCAACCTCCGGATGCGCTTCAAGTTGAGCCGAAAGCCAGGTCGTTCCGCATTTCGGCGCACCGATTCCGACGAAATCAATCTGCGACGTGTTAACCATTAACGATCGGTTGTTAGGGAAATGAAGCATTTGGTCACGGTGACTTACGTGAGCAAATTGCCGATTTCGTGAGTATTTAGATGTTCTTGTTCACCCAGGCGGTGATGCGATCGAGCGCTTTCCCGATGTTCTCAATCGAGTTTGCTACGCTGAAGCGCAGATAGCCTTCACCGAAACTGCCAAATGCGGTGCCCGATAATGCTGCTACTCCAGCTTCTTCAAGCAATGCATCAGCCAGTTTTTTCGATGGCCATCCGGTTTTGGTGATATTCGGAAAAACGTAAAACGCGCCGTGAGGCAGACGGCATGAGAACCCTTTAATTTGGTTGAGGCCGTCTACCATGACGTCTCGTCGTTTCTTGAATTCAGCACGCATGGCATCGACCGACTTTTGATCGCCGCGTAAGGCCTCGATCCCGGCAATCTGCGTGAAACTCGCAGTGCACGAGTTTGAATTGGTCATCAAACGCGAGATATGCTCCGCAAGGTCCGGCCGCATCACGCCGTATCCCATGCGCCAACCAGTCATTGCGTAAGTCTTCGAAAAGCCGTCCAGCAAAATGGTGCGCTCTTTCATCCCGTCGACAGACATGATGGAATGATGTTCGCCCTCGAAGATCAGCCGGCTGTAGATCTCATCACTCAGCACCATGATGTTTCGATCGCCAATGGCTCGTGCAATGGCGTCGATGTCTTTTTTCTCCAGCACACCGCCGGTCGGATTCTGCGGTGAATTCACAATGATCAACCGAGTCCGGTCGTTGATCAGGCTGGCGAGCTCATCGACATCCAAACGGAAATCCAGGTCTTCCCGCAACCGGATAGGCACCGGTTTCGCGCCGACATAGTTGATCATCGATTCGTAGATCGGAAACCCCGGATTGGGATAAATGACCTCGTCTCCGTCTTCAGCTAGCGCCAGAATGCTGAAAAAAATAATGGGCTTGCCGCCCGGAACGATGACGACTTCTTCCGGCGTCACGTTCACGTCCCGCGTTTGGCCCACATACTGGGCGATGACTTCGCGCAGCTGAGGCAAACCAGCGGAGGGTCCATAATGGGTGAAGCTCTTGTGCAACGCGTCGCATGCCGAGTTGATGATATTCGAAGGCGTATCGAAATCAGGCTCTCCAATCTCGAGATGAATAATGTCCCGCCCCTTTGCTTCGAGACCGCGCGCTTTAACCAGCACTTCAAATGCTGTCTCCGTTCCGAGACGCGCCATGCGTTTCGCCAGTCGGAGTTCGTGAGGCTTCGTCATAGGCGTGAAATGCGCATTATAACGTGATTGGGCAATTTGTCTTGTCCACGCGAATTAGAGAGTCGACGCATGCAGTACTTGGAATTAATCGCACCAAACAATCCTGCAGGATTTGCGACCCACAGGCCTGCCTCGTACAGTTGTTCGCTTTGAAGCGTCGCTGGCTGTTCGTCATCTCTGGTTTTATTTTGCTCTTACTGCTCGCCGGCCTGGCGTTGCAGATTGATTGGAGCTGGAAGCGACCACTTTCGCCGCGCGGCGGACGTTATTTTTTTCACCGAGTCCAATTAGCGGTACCGTCGTTTCGACAAGGCGATGACAAATGGAGCGATGATTCTTTGGGTGGAGTGGAAGCGAACGGCACCCTCGGTGGTGAAGGCTGCGCCGTTTCCGCCGCCGCGATGGTTTTCAAATTCTACGGAATCGACGTTGATCCGCAGCAGCTAAACTGGTTTCTAAGCAATGTTGGAGGCTATACGGATCAGGGCTGGCTCTATTGGGACCGCGCTGCCTGGTTCGCGCCCGATCGAGTTCGGCACGTTTACGAAGATCTCGCTTCCTATCAGCTGATCGACTCGAATCTGTCCCGCGGAAATCCAGTCATTGTGCGAGTTCGCCTGCGGAATGGAATTACGCACTTTGTGGTGATTGCCGGAAAAGAGGGGTTTGATTATCTCATCCAGGATCCCGGCGGCGGCTCGGTAAAAGGCCTTTACCCGTTGCGAGAACTAGGTAGCGATATCGAGGCTCTGCGTTTTTACGAACCGATCGCGAAGACCGTTTCACAGGCGTCGGTTAATCCTCGCGGCTGAAGTGAATCATCTAGATTTTTAGGAAATCGCAAGACGAGCGTACTTGCGCATAGGGCAAGTGTTAGGATTTCGTTTTGGTGTTCATGAGGTTGTCCCCCAGGAACAGAGTCGGCCGTTTTGCTCGCTACACGGAAACAAGGCCTTCTGAATTTGTCACTCAGTTTTACGCGTGCGTATTGTCGAAGTTCATGTCGCTCGCGGCCACTCCACGCCTGCCAATTCTTGTGGCAATTGTTTCGGGTCAACCGGATAAATGAGCGACATATCGGGTTTGGTCTTTGAGCCTCGCAAAAACTCAGTTTCCTCCGGAGCACCTACGATAAGCCATAGCACTTCTGAATCAGTGTCGTTGAAGACCTGACGCAACTCGCCCGGTCCAACCAACACCCCGCCGTATTTTGGCACAGTCAGCGTTGTATCGCCGACCCGCATTCGGCCCACGCCTTCCAAAAGAAAGTAGAATTCCTCCTGTCGAATATGCTTGTGCAGGGTGCTTGCGCTTTTGGGCGGCAGTCGCCAGAGCCGCGCGGCAAGATTCTCACTCCTTGTGCGCTCCAGAAAATCCGCATTTGGAATTGTCATTAAATTGGACAGACGCCAAGTGAGATCATCCGGTTTGATTAAAAAGTAACCTTCAACCGATTTCATCGTACCTTTTTCCAAGTCGCGCGCCTCAACGCGTAGAACCAACAAAGTCGCGAACCAACGCGGCGATTTGGTCCGCCGCAGTATCCAACGCGAAATGACCGGCGTCGAGAACATGGACCTCCGCGTTCGGCACGTCCTTTCGATAACGTTCCGGCTCGCCGGGATCGAATGAAAGATCGTACTTGCCCCAAATGACGAGAAGGCGCGGTTGTTTTTTGCGCATCCACGCCTGCCATTTGGGGTAGGCATCTACGTTGGTGCGGTAGTCGTAAAAAAGATCGCTCTGAATCTGCGCCTGTCCCGGCTGATTCAGGAACGCAAATTCATCGGTCCATAAATCCGGATCGTAGCGATCGATGTTTGGATCGTTTCCTACATGCCGCGTGCGCGTTGTCTGCAATGACAATAAATTGATGCGGAGAGCGCTTTCGTTTGCCGCACGGTTTTTCCAAAATTCACGCCGGGTCTTCCAGTTCGCACCCAATCCCTCGTTATGCGCAACTGCATCTTGCACGATGAGCGCTTCCACGCGCTCTGGATGCGAAAGTGCCATGCGAAAACCAACAGGGCCGCCGTAATCCTGCATGTATAGCGTGTAGCGCGACAGAGCGAGCGCTTCGGTAAAGTGATTCATAACCTCGGCGATGTGGTCGAACGTGTAGGCGAACCTTTTCGGATCAGGCCAATCGCTGTGCCCAAAGCCCGGGTAATCGGGGGCGACCAGGTGGAATTGATCGGAAAGCCGCGCGAACAAAGGCTCGAACATCCGCGACGATGATGGCAATCCGTGTAGCAAAAGAATCGTTGGCGCGCTCTTCGGTCCTGCTTCCCGATAAAAAATCGAAAGTCCGTCAACTTGGACGCTGCGATAAAAGACATTTTGGGACGCTTTCCCGCCGCCGGGCGTCTCCGATGTCGCAGCAACAGGCATAAAGATCACCGTAGTCGCAAACGCAAACAGCGCCATGAACTCGAGTTGCTGTTTAGTTTTCACATTTGAATCTGATATGCAGGCTCGGTGAAGAAGAGGTTTCTCGAGCAGGCTGGTTTCTTGATCCAACAGTTGATGCTCCTACGCATTCTTACTCAATCTCCGCCGCCCAAACAGCTCCGGTGTACTTGCCTGTGTGATACCTGACTCTGACCCGATCGTTCTCGCGGAGTTTGTCCCACTTTTCCTGGTCGACCGGGACTTGAAATGTTCGGCCGTTATCGAGCATACGAACTTTCACAAGCCATTGCTCGTGGCTTAAAGCACGCGGATCGTGTCCGGTACCGCGCACCTCCGGTTTCATGACATACCCGTCAACCGCGATCTCATCACTGGCCATTTCACGAATTTGCACGGGTGAAGTTGACGCGGATTCAGCCTCCGGTGTTTCCGGCTTTGCCACGGCCGGCGCAATGCGCTCTTTTGCCAGCACGATCGCGTCGCCGCTGTTTTTCTTACAGCCAATGAAACAGGTCAACAACAGCGTCAAACACAAGCCAAACGCCGCCGATCGCTTCGTTGCTCTTGCGCCTAAGAGGTACGTTGAGCGTTCTGATCGGCGGTTGTGCGTCATCCCTCGAACTGTAGCATGACAACATTAGTGTCACGTCGAAAGAGGTCCCTACAGGAGTCCGATTGGAAGCGATTGCGCCTAAGCTGGTTCCGTTTGAGCGGCATGATTGCTCTGGTGATCATTCCAAGTGTAGCATGGACACTCGCATCGCGTTGAAAGGAGCCGGTTATGGGAGTCATGTTGCAAGCATTCTATTGGGATTGTCCCATCGCAGAGAATCAGGAACACAGATGGTGGACGTTTCTCACATCAAAAGTCCCTGACCTGGCGCAGGCCGGTTTCACTGCCCTCTGGCTTCCACCTGCTAACAAGGCCGCCTGGTGGAAGTCGATGGGATACGATCCATACGATTATTACGACTTGGGCGAGTT
>DASREH010000171.1:0-10976 GCA_035652195.1 Candidatus Udaeobacter sp.
AGCATGGTGGTCACATCGACGGGATAGCGTCCCATCCACGCAACCGGCCGATAATCATCGGAGGTGGTCACCCCGAACATAGTTCCAATTAATGCCTCGCACTGTTCTTACGCAAGCGTGAAACAATTTGCGGTGTAATGATTCAACATGGCGAACCCATGCATTCGCGTTTAAAATGCACACCTTCTCGTGATGAAAAATATTGCAGCTGCCATATTTCCGCCGAATGGAATCGGCGATGCGAAGCCCGCAAACCAGGCTGTTCTCGACTGGGTAGATCAAATCGCAAAACTAACCAGACCCGAAAACGTTTTCTGGTGCGACGGTTCTGAACGCGAGAATGATTTTCTATTGGCCGAATCGCTGAAACAGAACGTGTTGATTAAACTCAACGAAAAAAAAGTTCCACGTTCTTATCTTCACCGGTCTAATCCCAACGACGTCGCGCGTGTTGAGAAGTTCACATTCATTTGCACGCCGACCAAAGAAGAAGCGGGTCCCACAAACAACTGGTCGGAACCGGGGGAAACTTATTCGAAGCTTTACGGATTACTGGAGGGCGCGATGCGCGGACGCACCATGTTTGTCGTCCCGTACATGATGGGACCGTCCGATTCATCTTTGACAAAGGTCGGGTTCGAAATCACCGATTCAAAATATGTCGTGCTGAGCATGCGAATCATGACGCGGATGGGCAAAGTCGCTCTCGAACGGCTCGGCAACGATCCAAAAGGAGAATGGAATCGCGGCGTTCATTCATTATTGGATGTTAATCCCGATCGTCGCTTTATCTGTCATTTCCCACAGGACAACACAATCATCTCGGTCGGCTCAGGCTATGGCGGAAATGTTTTGCTAAGCAAGAAATGTCTCGCCCTGCGCATCGGCTCATACCTTGCGCGGAAGCAAGGCTGGATGGCTGAGCACATGCTCATCCTTGGAGTCGAATCGCCTGAAGGAAAAAAGCACTACGTGGCCGCGGCATTCCCCAGTGCCTGCGGTAAAACCAATTTCGCGATGTTGATTCCCCCTGCGCATTTCAAAGGCTGGAAGGTGACGACAGTCGGCGACGACATTGCGTGGATGGAAATTCGTGACGGACGGTTGTTCGCAGTCAATCCGGAAAATGGTTATTTCGGTGTCGTTCCGGGGACGAGTTACAAATCAAATGCCAACGCGATGAGGTCCATCGAACACGACACACTCTATACGAATGTCGCGCTCACCGATGACTATGATGTTTGGTGGGAAGGAAAGGACGGGGATCCGCCGAAGCACGCCATCGACTGGCTCGGAAATGATTGGACGCCGGATTCAAAGGAAAAAGCGGCTCACCCAAACAGCAGGTTCGCCACGCCAATGCGCAATAATCCCGTTCTCGATCCCAATGTGGAAGCAGGCCAGGGAGTGCCAATCAGTGCGATCATTTTTGGCGGGCGTCGCAGCGACACCGTGCCACTTGTTTATGAGGCATTCGACTGGGCTCATGGCGTTTACCTTGGTGCCACTATGGCGTCTGAGACAACGGCAGCGGCGACTGGCGCTGTGGGAAAAGTCCGGCGCGACCCAATGGCAATGCTGCCCTTCTGTGGATACAACATTGGCGATTATTTCCGGCATTGGCTCAGTATTGGACAACGTCTCTCCAGCCCACCGCTGATCTTCAATGTGAATTGGTTTCGCAAAGACGCGGATGGAAAATTTCTTTGGCCGGGCTTCGGCGAAAACATGCGCGCGCTGAAATGGATCATCGATCGCTGTGAACAAAAAGGCGGAGCTCTAAAATCGCCTGTGGGTTGGTTACCAAGTCCGCATGACCTTGATCTGGAAGGTCTCAATATCGATCACCAACGCGTTGCGGAACTCCTCGGAGTCGATCATGAGGAGTGGCAAAAAGAACTGGCCGAGCATAAAACATTCTTCGATTCGCTTGGCGGCGTCGTTCCGATACAGTTGCAGGAACAACGCGAGGAGCTGGTGAGACGTTTCACTGAATAATCGGGGATACAGCGATCATTGCCGTTGTCGACGCGGTCTCGAATAAAATAACCGCGCTTATACGGAATTTGCGAATGGATTGACTGGCGGCGAATATTTCCAGTGGGTTCGAAGGCGAGCAGAAACCATCTCAAAACTGCCGGCGCAAAAGATCACATCGAGGTTCGTGGAGCGCGGCAGAATAATCTCAAGGGGATCGATGTTGATCTTCCACTGGGCAAATTGACGGTCCTGACAGGTCCCAGCGGAAGCGGGAAGTCCAGCCTGGCATTCGAGACAATTTACGCAGAAGGCCAGCGACGTTACGTGGAAACGTTCAGCCCGTACATGCGGCAATTTCTCGACCGCATGGACAAACCGCGTGTAGAGGAGATCCGCGGTATTCCGCCGGCAATCGCCATAGAGCAGGCAAACGCGGTCAAGAGCTCGCGCTCGACGGTCGGCACGATGACGGAAATCAACGATTACTTAAAATTGTTGTGGCCGCGAATAGCCCGCGCGTTTTGTTCCAGTTGCGACCGCGAAATTCGGCCTGAAACCGCGCAGTCGATTAGTGAGCGAGTGTTATGTGATTGTGCCGGGCAAACTGTTTTGGTCACGTTCTGGGTCGCTGTTCCATCGAAAACGGAGCCGCGGAAGTTTTTTGAGTTTCTTCAGCAGCAAGGATACATCCGCGTGTTCATCAACAACCAGGTTGTACGCGTTGACGCCGATCCCAAATTCAAGCGACTCGGCCCGCGCGTTCAGGTTATCCAGGACCGGATCGCGGTCTCGGAAGAAAACCGCGCTCGCCTCGTAGAGGCGATCGAAACCGCATTACGATTCGGCAAAGGAAAAATCAACGTCGTTCCGATGCCGGGAAACATCGAACGGGGAAAGAATCACGAATTGCCATTCTCCACGGGCTGGCATTGCGCACACTGCGATTTGGACATTCGGCCCCCTACACCTGGACTTTTTAGTTTCAATAATCCGCTGGGTGCATGTCCGCAGTGTCGGGGATTCGGTCGGACCATCGCAATCGATCTAAATAAGGCGATTCCAAATCGCAGACTGAGCATCAAACAGGGCGTAGTGCGCGTTTTTCGCGGCGCCGAATTCGGAGAATCCCAGAAAGATTTGCTTCGAGCATGCGCACGTGAGGAGATCGACATCAACGTCCCATTCGAGGAATTACCGAAGGCCGATCAAGACTATGTCATTGAAGGCGAGAAGCGGTCAGGCGATTATACCGACGACGATTACGAGGACGATCGGTGGTACGGCGTCCGCGGATTTTTCCGGTGGCTGGAGAGCAAGACATACAAAATGCATGTGCGGGTCTTGCTCAGCCGTTATCGGGCTTATGTCACCTGCCCTAATTGCCGCGGCGGACGCTTTCAACCCGAGGCCCTCAATTACAAAGCTCTAACCGCCCCCAATGGCGGCCGAGACGTTGCTGGGAAGGCGCCGTCGCAGTTGACGCTTCCGGAGTTTCAATCGCTCTGCATTTCCGATGCGCGTGATTTTCTCAGCAAGCTCGAGATTCCCTTGAGCGATTCAACGGCGCAAATGCTAAGCGACGAAGTGTGTACGCGTCTCAAATATCTCTGTGAAGTCGGCCTTGGTTATCTCACTCTCGATCGATCCACACGCACTCTGAGCGGCGGCGAAATGCAACGTGTAAATCTCACAACATGCCTGGGCGCATCGCTGGTCAACACATTGTTCGTAATGGATGAGCCCACCATCGGCTTGCATCCGCGCGACGTTGGGCGGCTTATGCGTGTGATGCGCAATCTGCGCGACAAAGGCAACACGCTTCTCGTAGTCGAACACGAGGAACAAGTTATTCAGGCGGCTGATAATCTGATCGATATTGGCCCGGGACGGGGCGAGCACGGCGGGGAGTTGATCTGGAGTGGAACGCTCGACCAATTTGTGAACGGAGCTGGAGCGCCCCCCCGCGACAAAAACTCGAGAGATCGAGGCGATGCAGAACGCGCCCCATCTTTAACGCGTGATTACCTAACGAATCGTAAATCGATTTCAATGCCCGCATCGCGGCGAACATCCTCGTCAGCCATTGAAATCATCGGCGCGCAACAGCACAACCTCAAGAATATCGATGTAGAGATCCCGCTGAACGTTTTCGCCTGTGTCACGGGCGTATCTGGATCTGGAAAATCCACACTGATCCACGAAGTGCTCTACCGGAATTTGTTGGTCGCTAAAGGAGAATCGCCAGGTTATGGCCCTGCGCAAAATTACGCTTCGGAAGGAGAGCCAGGGACCTGCAAATCGATCTCGGGCGCCGATCGGATCCGCGAGGTCATTATGGTCGATCAAACAGCACTCGCGCGCACGCCCAGGTCGACACCGCTGCTCTATCTCGGGCTCTACGATCGTGTCCGCGAATTGTTCGCTGCTCAACCGGCAGCGATGTCTCAGGGACTCACCGCAGGCACGTTCTCGTTTAATTCAGGCAGTGGTCGCTGCGAACGGTGCTCCGGCACCGGGTACGAGAAAATCGAGATGCAATTTTTGAGTGACCTGTTCGTCAGGTGCGCGGAATGCGAAGGCAAACGATTTCAACCCCACGTTCTGAAAGTCTACCTGCAGGGGAAATCAATTTACGATTTGCTTAAGCTCACTGTAAGCGAAGCGATCGGATTTTTCGCTCAAATCGGGGAAGAAAAATCGATAGCTGAACCGCTTCGTGTTCTTGAGCAGGTCGGACTTGGTTATCTGCGGCTGGGGCAACCCCTCAATACACTTTCGGGTGGTGAGTCGCAGCGGTTAAAGCTTGTTGGGCATTT
This sequence comes from Candidatus Udaeobacter sp., assembly GCA_035652195.1. Lineage (GTDB taxonomy): Bacteria > Verrucomicrobiota > Verrucomicrobiia > Chthoniobacterales > UBA10450 > Udaeobacter. Next base: position 4,797 of record DASREH010000171.1, read on the forward strand.
GGCCGAGACACAAACGTTCCAAACCGGGGACGGAAAACCTGGCGGCAATTTATTCATCTTCGATGAACCAACCACAGGGCTGCACTTTGATGATGTGGCAATGTTGCTGCGATTGTTTCAGCGATTGGTTGATCGCGGTCACTCCATCCTCGTGATCGAGCACAATCTCGAAGTGATCAAGTGCGCCGACTGGATTCTCGACCTCGGGCCCGAAGCTGGAGACGCAGGTGGCGAGGTGGTCGCCACAGGGACGCCGGAGCAAATCGCCAACATGGAGCAATCGCACACGGGCAAATTCTTGCGCTCCGTGATGTCCCGGGAATTGAAGAGGCTTGGAAAAATCCGCTCCACAAATCGGCACAACTGGCCCGCGAGTTCGTTCGACTCTGATTGGAATTACAACGCGGGATTGCCTCGTGCGGCTGAAGAGGCGCCCACGTTTCGGGTACTGGAACGAAATGGCGCGATCCGAGTGCACGGCGCACGCGAGCACAACCTGAAGAATATCGACGTCAAAATCCCGAGGGAAAAAATGGTCGTCATTACGGGGCTGAGTGGATCAGGCAAATCAACGCTCGCCTTTGATATTCTGTTCGCCGAGGGACAGAGGCGTTTTCTGGACAGCATGTCGCCGTATGCCAGGCAATTCGTCGAGCAACTGGAAAAACCAGATGTGGATTTGGTAACCGGCTTACCTCCTACTGTCGCGATTGAGCAAAGGATCACCCGCGGCGGTGGAAAATCGACCGTGGCGACAGTGACGGAAGTATATCACTTTCTCCGGTTGCTTTTCGCCAAAACCGGCACCCAATTTTGCCCGGACTGCGACTTGGCGGTCGAGAAACAAAGCCTGGCCGCGATTGCCAAACAAATTGAATCAGCTGCGAAGTGCGGACCGGTAAGAGTGCTGGCGCCATTGGTAAAGGCTCGGAAAGGCTTTCACACTGAAGTCGCGCGTTGGGCAGAACGCCAGGGATTCGACACCCTTTACGTGGATGGAAAACTGGTTCACCTCTCACAATTCCGAAAGCTGGAGCGTTTCAAAGAGCACACCGTCGATGTGATCGTTGGTGTGATCGATCGAAAGCAACTTGAAAGAACCCGCGATTTAGCGCGGCGCGCTCTTGAAATCGGGCGCGGCACTGCGCGCCTCCTCGACTCGAGAAACCAGGTAACCATTATGAGCACTGAAATGAGTTGCCCGAACTGCGGTCGCGCGTTCGAAGAACTCGATCCGCGCCTGTTTTCGTTTAATTCACCTCACGGAGCCTGTGAAGAATGTGGCGGGTTTGGAGAAATTTGGGATCATGATTTGCAAACTGCTGCCGAGCCCGACGGTGAATCCGTTCTCGAAACCGAGCTCGCCGCCGAGCGTGAGTCCGAGTGGATTGAGGACGGCGACGCGCGCGAATGCCCGGGTTGTCGCGGCTCGCGCCTGAACGCCGTAGCGCGTCATGTGCGCGTGGAGGGTTACGCCATTGATCAGATCACAAATCTTTCGGCCAGCGAAGCCGCGCGCAAGATTGCCGGATTGAAATTCCGTGGAACTCATCAAACCATCGCTGCCGGGCTCATTCCTGAAATTCAACAGAGATTGCTTTTCATGGAAAAGGTTGGCCTCGGTTATCTCGCGCTCGCCCGTTCGGCGAAAACGTTGAGCGGCGGAGAATCTCAGCGGATCCGGCTGGCTGCGCAATTGGGATCGAATCTTCGCGGTGTGCTTTACGTGCTGGATGAGCCGACGATTGGGCTTCATCCGCGCGACAATTTGCAATTGCTCGACACGCTCACGGCACTGCGGAACAAGGGAAATTCCCTGATCATTGTGGAGCATGACGAGGAAACGATGCGCCGCGCCGACCACATCATCGATCTTGGCCCGCGGGCCGGGATTCACGGAGGGACCGTCGTTACCGCTGGCACGCTGGTCGAGGTGGAAAAAGATCCACATTCGGAAACGGCCCGCTGCCTGAAAGGGCCGCCCCAGCATCCCATACGTGGATCGCGTCGGTCGTTGCGAAACGTTGAAGATTGGATCGAACTCCGTGATGCGAAAGCCAACAATTTAAAACGTGTCGATGTTCGCTTTCCGCTTGAACGCCTTTCGGTGATCACTGGAATTTCCGGCAGCGGCAAATCGACCTTGATGCACGACGTGATTTGGCCCGCAGTGCGGCAGCAACTGGACGAAAAGAAGCGCGCCGGCAATGGCGAACTGTTCAAATTGATTGCCGGTGGGCGGGAGATTGAAGCGGTTTACGAAGTCGATCAGTCGCCAATTGGCAAGACGTCACGATCGACGCCTGGAACCTATGTGAAAGTCTTCGATGAGATCCGAAATCTCTACGCGCAGTTGCCTGTTTCGCGGGTACGCGGCTATTCTGCCAGCCGATTCTCTTTCAACGCGGAAGGTGGTCGCTGCGAGGCTTGCAAGGGGCAGGGCGTAATCAAACTGGAGATGAATTTTCTACCGCGCAGCTACGTGCCGTGCGAAGACTGCGGCGGCAAACGTTACAACCCGCAGACGCTTGAGGTGCTCTATGACGACAAATCGATCGGTGACGTTATGGAAATGACCATCGAGGAGGCGGCGAAATTCTTTTCCGCGTATCCTAAAATTGCGCGTCCGCTCTCCTTGCTGGTCGATACCGGGTTGGGTTATTTGAAGCTGGGACAACCGAGTCCGACCCTGAGCGGTGGCGAAGCGCAGCGCTTAAAGCTAGTCACACAACTTAAGCGTGGGACAAGCCGCGCAGCGGATGAACGCATAAGGAAAATGCGCAAGCCGAGCTCGACATTATATCTGCTCGAAGAGCCAACCATTGGGCTGCATATGGCCGACATCGAATTACTCTTGAATGTCTTGCATCGTCTGGTGGACGAAGGAAACACAGTCATCGTAATTGAACACAATCTCAGCGTCATCGCGGAAGCCGATTACATTGTTGATCTTGGGCCTGAAGCCGGCGCGAATGGCGGCCAGGTGGTCACGTGCGGGACGCCGGAACAAGTGTCGCGACATCGTGTGAGCCGAACGGCGCCGTTCTTGCGGAAAGTGCTCGAACGAAACGGCCGCAAATCGCGTAGCGAATATGGACAGAGGAAGAAACTTCGCTACCAGACTGTCAATGAGGCGTCGCAAATTGCGTAACTGAATATCAGCTGTGTTATCCTTGCCGTTCGCGCGGCGTCGGTAGGATGCGCGTTTTCGTTGCGGCTGTGGCGCACTTCTGTGAGAGTCCGCGCAATGCTCTCTTATTATCTGCACAATCTGGATCCAGTTATTTTTCGGATCTCCGGCAACGTCGGTCCCCGCTGGTACGGCCTGGCTTACGTGCTGGCGTTTATCGCCAGTTATTTTCTCTTCCTTTGGCTTTCTAAACACGAGTACGCTGACTTGCCGCCTCAACGAGTTGGCGATTTCATCACGGGCTGCGCGTTGTTCGGTGTGATCATCGGCGGGCGTCTCGGCTACGTTTTTTTCTATAAACCGGAAATGCTGCGCGAGCCGCTGTCCATCTTTCGGGTTTGGGAAGGCGGCATGTCCAGCCACGGCGGAATGCTTGGCTTGCTGCTATTCACGTTGTATTACGCGCATAGACATAAAATCTCGTGGACCAATCTTGGCGACAATCTCGTTGTCACCGCGCCAATCGGCTTGTTCTTCGGGCGCTGCGCCAATTTCATTAATGGCGAACTTTACGGCCGGGTCACCAAAGTTGCCTGGGCGATGCAATTTCCCAAGGAACTGTTTGATCATCCTCAGGAGGCCGAGCGCGCGGTCGAGGTATGCACACGCATTGATCCTTCGCTCCGCACTCCAGATGCAATTGTCAACGCGGCTCGCAGCCAGCCCGAGGTGGTCACCGCGTTGCGATCGATCCTCTCGCCGCGGCATCCTTCACAGCTGTACGAAGCTTTCTTTGAAGGGATCGTTCTGTTCGCGATTTTGTGGTTTGTGCGAACTCGGAAGCGCGAGCCGAATGGCGTTTTGACCGGGCTGTTTTTTATCTGCTACGCCATCTTCCGAATCATCATCGAAAATTTCCGCGAACCTGATGCGACGCTGGTGGGCCCGTTCACGCGAGGCCAATTTTTCTCTTTCTTTCTCATCGTTATCGGCGCCGGGTTTATCGTGATCGCAAAAATGCGTCCAACCTTTCCGAAAAAATTTTCGAGCTGATCTCACTTCCATCGAACGCGGCAGTCCGACACTGCGTTCGAAATGACAAGTAGCGTTTCTCCAAAACGGCGTTAATACTTATGCCGGTGACGCGGGAATGCTGGAAATCGTAGCGGCTGGTGGCGGACTCCTCTTTGCGTTCGATCACGCGACGATCGCAGGAAAACTCGTTCTCGCTCTTTTAGCTGTCGCCTCCATCTTCAGCTGGTCAATCATGATCACGAAATTGCGCGTGATCCGGTTTGCCAGAAAACAGAATGCACGGTTTCTCGCCGCGTTCCGACAGGATCGACAACCGCTTCGGTTATTCGAGAAGAACGCCCGATTTGCCGGATCGCCGGTGTTTAATGTGTATCGCGCCGGGTGTGAGGAAATGACATTTCACCTGCTCGGTTCTTCGGAGGTGGATGATACATTTCGCGCCCGCCTCGGCATCGCGGATAAAATTTCGCCAGCACAAATGGGCGCTGTAAATGCAGCGATGGAACGAGCGGTCGGTGAAACTGCGCTGTCCCTCGAATCGCAGATGATTTTGCTCGCCACGGCGGTAAGCGGTTCGCCGTTTTTAGGTTTGCTCGGCACGGTCTGGGGCGTGATGGACGCATTCACTGGCGTGGCGGAGGCAGGGTCGCCAAACCTCGTATCCATGGCACCGGGTGTTTCGGGCGCGCTAATCACCACGGTCACCGCGCTCTGCGTCGCGATTCCTGCTATGTTTGGTTACAACTTTCTCGTCACCAGCATTCGCGGAATGATTGTTGAGATGGATAATTTTGCCGCGGAGCTCGCTTCGGAATTCGAGCACAAGTACGTTGATCACAGTCAGCGTGAATCAGCATTTCGCCGATGAGACGCTACTCCGAACGTCAGAATCTCTCGACGCTCAGCGAAATCAATATCACACCGCTTTTAGATCTGGCTTTCGTGCTACTCATCATTTTCATGATCACCACTCCACTTTTGGAAAGCAGCATGAATTTGGTGATCCCATCCAGTGGGGCGACCAATCCGCCCATCAAGTCAGCGCAAGTGCAAATTGTTTCCATCGATCGTACCGAGACGATCCGCCTTAATGATCAGGTGATCGATATGAACACGCTTACAACCCGACTGGCAGAATTGAAACGGGCTAATCCTGACGTCGCCGTGGTTATCAGGCCTGATCGCGAATTGCCCGTGCAGAAATTGATTAATTTGATGGACGCGCTGAAACAGGCGCAAATCATCAGGGTTGGCATCGCTACAAGGGCAAAGTCGAAGTAAATGTCCACGAACCCGCGGTTTTGGCGGAACGTGACGCTCATCGCAGCGGCACATGTCGCGCTGATCGCCGTGCTGATCCGCTGGAGTGTAGCAGCCCGAAATATATCGGACACAGAACAACTGGTTTGGTTGAGTGGCGCAGAAGATCTCGCGCCTGAAAAATCAGAAACCCACGCCGCAACCGATAACGACGCGCCAACACAACTCGATGAATCGCCATCTGCACCGGCGGACAAGGCGGAAGAAGAGCGGCTTCCTGTAACTCAAGCAAAGAGCGAAATCGAATTGCCAAATCCGACGCCAGTGCAAACGCCTTTGCCGAAACCAACGCCAAAGCCGAGAACAACGCCAAAACCTGCTTCAAAGCCGCCGGCCAAGGCTCCTAAAAAGATCGTGATGGCGAAAGCGACGAAATCACCGGCGCACCCCAAGTCGAGTCCGCTAAAATCCGACGCTAAACGAATTGATGCGAGGAATGAGAAAAAGAAGGGCGCGAAACCCGTTCGCGTGAAAACTGAATCGTCAACCGGTAAACGCGCGGAAAACACGGGCGCAGCTGGCAAAGGCGCCAGCGCGAGCGGCGGAAGCAGCGCGTCGGAATTTGGATGGTACGGCAACATGCTTCACGACCGTTTTTATAGCGCATGGATTCAGCCGACAGCGAATGTCCCTTCCGGGACGAAGATTTCGACTTTGGTCAGAGTGCGCATTGAGAAAGACGGCCGCGTTTCCAA
>DASREH010000172.1:0-52088 GCA_035652195.1 Candidatus Udaeobacter sp.
AGATCGTCAAAACCGATGCGAACGAGGCCTGGTCGCTGAATCAGGTTCACGATCGAACGAATGCTCTGACTGATGGTCGTGTCCGCTTTCGAAAACGCCTGATGAATGCCCGCATGCGGCGCGACCATGTCGCCCATCAGATCGTTCTCAAAACAAACGACCGCGTTAGCAATCTCGTTCAACCGCCCCAGAGCTTCGCGCGCCTGAGCGTTGCGACGTCTGCCTTCGAACGCGAAAGGCAGCGTTGCGAACGCAAGCACCAGGGCGCCGGACTCCCGAGCCAGGTGCGCCACATATGGTGCTGCACCAGAGCCTGTGCCTCCGCCGAGCCCGCTGCAGATGAAGATCATTCTGCCGCCAGTCAACGCCTCACGAATTTCATCGGTGGACTCAAAGGCGGCCTGATAACCAACTTCCGGATCGCCACCTGCTCCCAAACCCCGGGTGACCGTGCGACCCAGCTGCACTTTGTGTGCGGCAACGGAACTCGCCAACGATTGTACATCGGTGTTGACCGCCAGGACCTCCGCTCCTTCCAGCCCGTCGAGCACGATCCGGTCCAGCGCGTTCAGACCGGCTCCGCCGACGCTGACAATTTTAATTGGGATGAATTCCTCCGCCCGCTCGGGGAGACTGTAGTTTTTGCTAAGTTGAATCATAATGATCTTTCATTTCTTCACCGTCTTCCGCTGAAAATTCTTCCAAGGATTCGTCCAATTCCCCGGGCCGGCCGATCTGTTTGCACCGCCTGCGCGTATTTGATCAACCCAATTGCGGTTGAAAATTGCGGGTTTTCGACTGCGGCCGTGACACCGGATGTTGTCTGCGCGTGCGCAACGTGCGCCGGCATTTCGAAAATTTCCTCCGCGAGATTGTCGATGCCATTCAGGAGGCTGCATCCCCCGGTTATGAAAATTCCAGCACCGAGATAGTTGATGAATGCTTCTTCATCCAGTCTGCGTTTGAGCAACTCAAAAGTTTCTCGAAGACGCAAATGAATGATGGTGTTGAGCGTCTCACGCTCAATTTCCTTGCCCGCGAAACCTGAATCGTCCTTTAGCAAAATCATTTCGCCTGGAAAACAATTCCCGAGCACGCAACTGCCTTCCTCGATTTTGAGTTTCTCGGAGCGCGCCATGGGAATCCGCAATCCCATGGAGATGTCATTGGTAATATGGTCGCCTCCGATGGCGATGCAGCCGCTCTGCTTCACCGCGCCATCTGCGTACAAGACATAGTCCGTGGTCCCTCCGCCGATATCGATAACCAGCGCCCCAAGATCTTTTTGGTGCTGTGTCAGGACTACCTGGGCTGAGGCGAGGCCCCCAAAAACGACGTCTTCCACATCGAGCGGCAACTCTTTAACACACCGGATCGTGTTTTGAATACGAGTCCGCACACCGTGAATGATATGGAAATCAGCTTCCAGTCTTTGACCAAGCATTCCGACGGGATTCAGGACGCCGTCCTGCCCATCCACGTGATAATGCTGGATAATGGAATGAAGAAACGCGTTTTGCGCCGGAATGCTGACCTCTCGCGCATTAATCTTAACGTCTTCCACATCCTGCTCATCAATTTCGTCGCGATCCTCAGGCAGCATCACGCATCCACGGTTATTGAAACTTTGAAGATGCGATCCGCCTACTGCGACGTAGACGCTGCGAATCATTACATCGCTTTTTTGTTCGGCATCCACGACGGCTTCGTGAACGCATTTCATTGCCGTTTCAAAATCGACGATCTCGCCCTTGCGCACTCCCCGCGATGGTGTCTGACCGACGCCGAGAATTTTGACCGTGCCATCGGGCCGGCTCTCGCCGACCACAACGCAGATTTTGGAAGTTCCTATCTCAAGACCAATCATTAAATTATTGCTCGCCATTGTTGTTAATCCGTTTTCTGTCGCTGAGTGGTAATAGCTTTTTTGATGGATGATTTTGCACTAGTGCGTGCCTTTGGTTGTGATGACACAGGCTGCGGCTTTCCAGTGCCGTCACGGCTGCTCGTTTCCGCAGGATGCACCGGGATCGCTTTCAAAATTCGGGGTTCTACCACCGGCTCGATGGTATCGTTGATAATTGCGGCCGCCTTTGGCGCAAATGTCACTGGAATGTTTCGTTGTACAAGAAGATTTAACGTGGCCAGTTCCTGTTTGGAGTCGTCACAGTAAACAAGAAATTGTTCCAGCCGTCGCAATTGGGTTTCGAGATCGTTATAGCCGAATGTGACTCGGCTATGATTTTTATCGGTGACCAGCAGGCGATAACCTTCGGAAACGTCGATCTCGCGGATCTGAAATCGCATCTGCAAGAAGCTGCGCGAGCTCAGTTGCAATAGCTCAAGCGCCTTCCAGGCCTGGGGCGACTCGACCACTTTGCCCACGTCGAACGATTCGCTCGAGCATCCCAGAATCACTGGTAATCCCAGGTATTCGGGCAACAACTTCTTTTCCTTCATCAGAACACCCCGCGCGTCCACCAGGAAAGCAGAGTCGGACGCAAACGGATCAGAGATCTCCTTTTCCCCTGTAATCCACGCGATGGGCTTTCGCTCCACTACACGGATATCAATTTCCGATGGCAATTTTCGCATGACCTGCACCTCGTCCGTCTGCGGCAGCTGCTGTATGACATCGTGAAGCCGGCCCAGGTTTATACGGAAAATGTTTTCGCCTTCATGCAGATCGGCTGCTTTCAAGATCTGCTCACGTTGCAAGGTTCCGTCCGTCTGGAATTCGATCGTCTTGAGGGTGTAATCCGGGTTATCGAAGAAGAGACGCCGGGCGGCTTCACGCGTTCCCGCATAAAGGGCCGCGCACACGGCGGCCAGCAATATGACCCGGGAAAGAACCGCAAGAGCCCGTCGCGCGCGGTGCTGCGCGGCGGTACGAGAACGTACTCTTACATCGAGCAAGTGCTGCTGACGGCGCTGCCGCACGTTCGAGACTCGTCTGTTGCGAGACTGCGGACGCCTTTGCGCGGCTCTCATCGCTCGCTCCTTTCTGTCCTGGCGCGCGAAAGCGAAATGATGCGTGCGCAAAGATCGGGATAATTGATCCCGGCCGCGGCCGCCGCTTCAGGCAATAAACTTGCCTCCGTCATCCCGGGAATCGTGTTGACCTCAAGCACAAATGGATCGCCCGAAGCAGTAAGCAGCACGTCAACGCGACCATAAACAACCAAGCCGAGGGCGCGAAAAGCACGCAGCGCCAGTTCCTGAATTTGCCTGGTCGTGTTCGGATCGATATTCGCCGGACAAACATGCTCGGCGCCGCCACCAGCCTGCGGATTCAGAAACGGGTACTTGTTGTTAAAATCGTAAAAACCGCCCTTGGGAATTATCTCGAGAATCGGCAGCGCTTGATCACCGAGTATACCTATCGTCAACTCGCGGCTCGACACAAATTTTTCTATCAACAATTTACGATCGTATTTAGCCGCTTCGTCCAACGCCGAATTAAGTTCCGCGGCGTCCTTTACGATCACCACGCCGACTGTGGAACCTTGTCTCGGCGGTTTTACTACAAGTGGAACCCCAATGGTTGGACGCTGGCCGGCTTCGATGACCTCCCATTCCGGCGTGGCGACATTATGCTCGCGAAACTTTTCCTTGGACAAGATTTTATCGAACGCTATGCGGCTGGCCTCTACACCGTCACCGGTGTAAGAGACTCCGCGCCCCTCCAAAATCTCCTGAAGCTGACCATCTTCACCAAAGGTCCCGTGAATCGTGTTAAAGGCGAGATCGACACCTGGAGGAAGCTCAAAGTGTTCGTCATGAACATCGATTTCCACGACTTCTGATCCGAGCGAGCGCAGAGCTTTGGAGACACCGCGACCGGTCGCCAGCGAGACATCCCGCTCGGAGCCCGGACCTCCCATTAACACCGCAATTTTTTTCGGTAACTTCTGATCCGTTGCCATCGTCACCCCGGCTCTCCCACGATTTGCACTTCGGTTTCCAATTTGATTCCGCGTTTGGCCAAAACGGTTGCCTTGATCTTTTCGATGAGTTCCAACACTTCCGCCGCTGTGGCGCCGCCATCGTTTACAACGAAATTTCCATGCACCTTCGATACGCGCGCCTTGCCAACGCTTAAATTTTTTAATCCCAGTTCGTCCACCAGCTTTCCTGCCGGACACGAATCTGGATTTTTGAAAATGCAGCCTGCGCTTTTTGCGGCTGGTTGCGAGGTGCGCCGTTTCTCCTGCGACGCCGCCAGTTTGCGGGCGATTTCTTCGACCGGCGAAGACTGGCCGCGGAAAACGGCGGACATTGCAAAGTTTTTCCGAAGTAGCGGGAAGTCCCGGTAGTGTACTTCCAACTCTTCGCGCGACTTTGTGTGAGCCTCACCGTTCGCATCGAGATAACGCACGCGGACGACATTCTCGAAAGTTTGCCCACCCATCGCGCCGGCATTCATCCGCAAGCTTCCGCCCACCACACCTGGAATTCCTTCCATCCATTCCATCCCTCCGATTCCCGCTGTTTTTGCCGCGTATGCGACTTCTTTGAGCTTCGCACCCGCTCCTGCGGTGATCTCGAGTCCGTTAATCTCGATTTTATCGAAATCGCCGCCGGACGGATGAACGACTACGCCCGGAACGCCCCCGTCACGCACCAAAAGGTTCGAACCGCGCCCCATCACGAAGAGCGGAAGATGCTCGTCGCGACAAAATCGGATTAACGCGGCAAAAGCTTTCTCGGTCCTGGGCTCGACCCAAAATTGTGCCGGGCCGCCGACTCGCAAGGTTGTGTGCTTTGATAACGGTTCGTAAAGACGCACTTCGCCTGTTTCGCCGACGATCTCTTTCAGTTTTTCCGCAATCACCAGGTCAGCAGCGAGCGCGGATAATTGCTCGTGAATATTTCCGGCGCCAAGACTCAGAACCAGATCCCCGGATTCCAGCATGTTTCCCACTGCAGGTGCCACCCATTCAAGACGCGGCTCGTAGCTGACACCGCGATGTCCGTGAGCAACTATCTCGTCAACGATGAGTTGTCCACTAACTCCGGGAATAGGTGCTTCGCTAGATCCATAAATGTCCGTCACAACGACGCGGTCGGCGTCATCGAATGCGCAACCGAATTCCTTCCTCAGCGCCTTCGTGCGTGAATAGCGATGCGGTTGAAACATCGTCAGGACGCGTTTACGCCCGACCGACCTCGCTGTCTTGAGCGTAGCGCGGATTTCGGTGGGATGATGTCCATAATCGTCCACCAATAGAAAACGTGGACTGTCGTATTTGATTTCGAACCGGCGGCGCGCGTGTTCGAACTTCGCCAAAGATTTTGCAATCTTTTCGAACGCGATATTGAAATGCGATGCGAGAGCAATGACTCCGAGCGCATTTTGAACATTATGTTGGCCAGGCACGTTCAATACCGCCTCGCCCAAAGCCTGTCCCTGGTGATGGACACGGAACGTTGAACCAAAAGCCGTCAGCCGAACATCTGTTGCCCGATAATCCGCTCGGTCTGCGAAACCGTACGAAATTGCGTTAGCCAAAGATCGACATAACCGGGCGGCATTTTCATCGTCGAGATTGTAAAAGATGCGGCCAGTCGTCTGGGTGATCAGCTGCGCGAAAACCCGCTCGATTGCGTCGAGATCAGCATAAAAATCCAAATGCTCTTCCTCGATGTTTAGAATCAAGGTGTGCTCGGGTCGGAAAAGCGCGATGGTGCCGTCGCTTTCATCTCCTTCGGCGACGAAATATTCCCCGCGCGAATCCCAGTGAGCGTTTGTGCCGAGAATCGGAATTTCTGCGCCGACATAGTGGCACGGATGCAGGCCGCCTTCGCGTAATACGTGGGCGGCCATGGAAGAAGTTGTGGTTTTGCCGTGCATGCCCGCGATCAGGATGCCGCGTTTTCCTCGCATGATTGCGGCCAAAGCTTCTGCCCTGCGAACCATCGGTTTTCCGTCACTGCGCGCGCTTAAAAGAATGGGGTTGTCGCTCTTGATCGCGGAAGAATAGACGATGAGATCGGCGCTTACGGCGTCTTCGGGCCGATGCTGCTCACGAAATCGCAAACCGAGCCTCTGCAGCCGCTCGATTTCCATCGTACTAACTTTGTCCGAGCCGCTGACGGCATGACCAAGCTCAATCAAAAGTGCAGCGACACCACTCATCCCGCTCCCAGCGACACCCACCAGATGGATTCGGTGACGCTCGCGTGTCAGAAAAGCTGGAAGATCAAGCGGCAGAGCCCGCTCGCTCGTGGGGACGGGACCCGTCCACGGCGGAGGACGCTCTGATGCATCTCGTTGTTCAGAGGCGGGCTTCATGAGTCGTGTATCTTTCCATCGTCGTAGCCACCCGCCCGGCTGCGTCCTTTGGCGCAAGCAGCGAGGAGTTCACAGCCATCTGTCGAAGCCGTTCGGGATCCTCTATCAATTCCCGAATTTTTTTTGCGAGTAACTCACCTGAAACCTCGGATTCCTTGAGAAGAAACGCGGCCTGAACGCGAGCATAGATCTCGGCATTCCGCGTTTGATGATCTTCGGCCGCATACGGAAAGGGAATCAGGATCCCAGGTAGCGAAAAAGCGGCGAATTCCGCCAGACTGGCCGCGCCCGCTCGCGCAACGACAAGATCGGCCGCGCTATAGGCTTCTTCCATGCGATGATGAAAGGCAGCGATATAGGCGGAAATGTTTTCGCGCCGATAATTGTCTGCAACCAAACGTTCATCGCGCACACCGGAAAGATGAATGACTTGCAACGGCGAATCCTTTAGAAACGGCAACGCTTTAATCATTGCTTGATTAATACCGCTGGCTCCCTGACTGCCGCCCATGACAAGTACGGTCACGAGGTCGTCGCGCAGCCCCAGCTTTTGACGAGCCACGCTTTGATCCAAGCGGATTAACTCGGTTCTGACTGGCGTGCCGGTCACTTCCGTATTGGTCTTTGGAAAGAATGGCGCGCATTCCTTGAAACCAAGCATCACCGCACGGACCAGGCGCGCGGTCAGACGGTTGGCTTTTCCAGGGATGGCGTTGGATTCGTGGATAAAGGTCGGAATGCCCCGTATCCGACCGGCTAACACCGGTGCGGTGGAAGTAAATCCGCCCATGCCGAGAACCACCTGAGGTTTGAACGTTTGATAGATCGACCGGCAAAGCGCCAGGCTTTCGTAAAAGCGCCGAAGGAAACCAAAAAACGCCGGAGAAAACGGAGACGGCAATCCGACAGTGGGCAATTTTTCCACTCGAAAACTGTCGCGACCGGACAAAGCGAGAGCGTCGATATCTTTCTCTGAGACCAACAGCATGACTTGATGTCCTCGATCGCGAAGCACTTCTGCCACCGCGATACCCGGAAAAAGATGTCCACCAGTTCCGCCGCATGCGATTACTGCATTCATAAGATCTGATCCTTCACTTCCGACTTGTTCGCCTCATATGTTTCTATCATTGCACCGATACTAAATTCGAGGTGTTACCCGGACCCGCATGGCCACCGGTTTCTTGTGCGGCGGCTCAAGAATTCCTTGACGATAAATGTTCAGCAATAGACCGACACCGAACATGCACGCGACCAGATTGGAACCACCATAACTAATGAAGGGCAGCGGCAATCCCTTGTTAGGCAAAAGCGACGTGGTAACGCCAATGTTGACCGCGGCTTGCAGGGCCAGCAGGGAGACGATACCACAACCAAGAAGCAAACCGAACCGATCCTTGGCGTGCAACGCGATCATGATGCCGCACACAATGATTATCACGAATAACAGAATCACCAGGAGACTAAATCGCAGTCCCAGTTCCTCGCCGATTATTGGAAAAATGAAATCCGTGTGCGCGTACGGCAGGTAAAGCATTTTTTGTCGGCCATTGCCGAGCCCAAGTCCTTCCATCCCGCCGCTGCCCCACGCAATCAAAGCCTGCATTTGCTGCAGGCCAGCATCGTCCTTGTAATTCTGTGGATGAAGAAAAGCGGAAAGCCGTCCCATGCGTTCGGAGATTTGACTGGCCACAAAGAGAAGCGAGCCAAGGGCGGCGAACGAAATCATCCCTAGCCAAAGTGGATTTGTTCCTGCAACAAACATGACGACGAACGCAGTCATTCCGAGCAAAGCTGTCGTTCCCAAATCCACTTCGCCCAGAACAAGCCCAGCGGGTATGCCAAGGATTGCCAGCGGTAGAATCAGTCCAAAAAGAAGGTTCCGCCCCGCTTCCTCACGTCGCGCAAACCAGGCCGCGAGAAAAACAATTGCCGCCAGTTTTGCCAATTCCGAAGGCTGAAAAGTTAGCGGCCCGAGGCCGACCCAGCGTCGCGACCCGTTCAGACGCATTCCGATATGCGGAAAATAGCAAAGCGACAGCGCTACGAGAGCAAGCGCGAACCAAACCCACCATGTCCGTTGCCAAAAATGATAATCAACCAGCGCTGCAACGACACAGACTACAAGTCCAACGCCGAACCAGACCGCCTGGCGTTTGATGAAAAAATAGACATCGCCATGACTGTCGCGCGCAAACGCGCTGGTACTAAAAAGCATGACAATCCCGATAACGAGAAGTCCAAGCACGGCGAGGAAGAGAATATATGCGCTCTTACGATGCATTTTTATGTGGCGTACGCTTTTTGCTTTGTGTGCGCCCCTCACTTTTCTTTTCCCTGGCGTTCGCTGCTTTTCCCTCGGACTTTTTTGGTTTTGTCGTCTTGGGGATTAACAGCTTTTGGCCGATTCGTAATTTCCGCGGGTCCTCGATGTTGTTGAGCTCCATTAAATCGTCATATGGGACCTTTAGCTTTTTCGCGATCGACACCGGATTATCGCCCTTTTTGACGACATAAGTTTTTCCATCAGACGCAGGCCTGGCAGCACTTTGATCGGTCGCGGTTGCTTTGCGTGAAAGCTTGCTTGATTCGGAGGGCGCGTTCGAATGCTCGTCCTTCAAAGACACTTTCGAAACAGAGTGCGACGGCTTCGGATCGTCCCTGACCACATTCTCCTTTTGTGCTGCGGGGGTTTGAGACTTGGCGCTACCCGTTTGGACTGCGGATTGCGGTGATGCAGACGCTTGCAATTCCGACTTTGTCGAAGATACCGGAGCATACGAACTCTCCCGTGTCTTGATTGCGTTGAACGCAATAATTCCGGAAACGGCGACGACGTGCAGAAGCAAAACAACCAGGAGAGCTCGCGACAATTTCATGTTGGGCTCCGGCATTTCTTCGAAGTCCATTCCAGCGGCCGACGAGCGACGCGCTGTAGCTGCCCGGAACTTTTTATGTTTCAAATAGCGCGCAATGTTCATCGGTCGGTTTCAGGGAGAGCTCGCACCAGTGCCCGAAATTGATCGCCTCGATCCACGTAACTTTTGAACATGTCGAACGAAGATGTACCCGGCGAAAAAAGAACGACCTCTCCGGGCCTTGCGACCGCATGTGCGCGCTCAACCGCATCGGCGAGCGAGGTTGCGATTTCGGCTTTGACTATGCCGTCCCATGAACGGCTGATATTTTCGGCCATTTCACCAATCAAAACGGCCGATCGCACCTTCTCCTTCACAAGCAATTGAAGTGGATCGAAGCTAAATCCCTTGTCCTTCCCGCCGGCGATCAGAACAACCGGCTTGCTTTGGGAGCGCAGTGCCTTCTCGAGTGCGTCGAGGTTTGTTGCCTTGGAATCGTTCACATAAAGAACGCCGCTGACTTCGCGCACGAATTCGCAGCGATGCGGACGCGGTTCATATTCCGAAAGTGGCGGCACCATCTGCTGAAAAGACAATCCGCGCGCCATCCCGACAGCGAGAGTCGCCATCAAATTCTCTATGTTGTGCAGGCCGCGCAATTTGGTATCCGCCAGTCGCAACACTGATTCGTCGCGGTAAAGAATCGTTCCATCGGAGACTCGAAAATCTCCACCATTGGCATAGGCGCTGAATGTAATCGTACGCGGACGGATATTTGGAATTTTTTCGATGGCGTTAACGACAGCAACATCGGCATCAGTTTGGTTTTCAAAGATGCGCAACTTCGCCTCGCGATATTCCGATACTGAATGATACCGATCGAGGTGATCCGGAGCGAAGTTGAGCCAAAGACTGATGCGAGGACGAAAGGTGCGGATGGTTTCCAGTTGAAACGAGCTCACCTCGACCGTGAGCACGTCGTACGATTGTTTTTCGCGCACCACCTCGGAAAGTGGTTTACCGATGTTTCCGCAGGCAATTGTCTGCTGGCCGCACGCATTCAACATCTGGGCGAGCAACTCCGTGGTTGTGGTCTTGCCATTGGTGCCAGTAACCGCGATCACCGGCATTTCACAGGAGCGCCAACCGAGTTCGAGCTCGCCAATGATGTCGATTCCGCGTGATGAAAAATTCCTGACCAGGCGGGAAGTTGGATCGATACCCGGGCTTAAGACCGCCATTTGATAATTGGACGAGTCTCCATCCGCAGCTGCACCACAAACCACCCGGACATCCTGCGCCCGAAGATTATCGAGAGTCGACTTGAGTAAGTTTTGCTCGTCGGCGCTGTCAAGCAGGGTAACCTCCGCGCCCTCGGATCGAAGCAACAACGCCGCAGCGCTTCCGCTTAGTCCCGCACCAAGAACAGCAACATTTTGATCCTTGTAGCGCACGTGTTACCTCAGTTTCAACGTCGCCAGACCAAGCAACGCAAAGATGATCGAAAGAATCCAGAATCGAACGATCACCGTGTTTTCCTTCCAGCCGGTCAATTCAAAGTGATGATGAAGCGGAGACATGACGAAAATCCGTTTGCCTGTGAGTTTGAAACTCAACACCTGCAAAATCACAGAGACGGCTTCGATGACGAACACCCCGCCTACAACAACCAGGAGAAGTTCCTGCTTGCAGCAGATCGCGACCACACCAATCATCCCGCCGATGGAGAGCGATCCGGTATCGCCCATGAACACTTTCGCTGGAAAACAATTAAACCAAAGGAACCCCAGACCGGCACCGATCAGTGCTGCGCAGACGACCGTTAGTTCCCCCGCAAACGGATAAAACGGAACCTGCAAATATTCCGCGATCCGGAAATTTCCCGCCGCGTAAGAAAGCAAAGCATAAGCAAACGCGACCGTGACAGTGCAGCCAATCGCCAGGCCGTCGAGCCCATCGGTGAGATTGACGGCATTTGAGGAGCCAACAATGACGAGGAGAAAAAAGACGAATGTGAACCAGCCCATGTTTGTTATCACTGGCGTCTTGACGAACGGCACGTAAAGCGAACGCGCTTGTACCTCCAGCAGGGGGCTGCTCAGAAATACCGCGGTGACGATTAACGCCAGAGCAATCTGAAAAACCAGTTTGACCCGGCCGCTGATCCCGTCGGATTTCTTTTTGGTGACCTTGAGATAATCGTCAGCGAAACCGAGAGCGCCCAGGTAAACCATGCAAAACAGGACGAGCCAAACAAAGCGGTTATCGAGCCGCGCCCATAGGAGACTGGACAAGAGCACAGAGCCGATTACCAGCACGCCACCCATGGTAGGAGTTCCCTGTTTACCGCCATGCAGTTCAGCGAGGCGGTGCACTTCCGCTGCTCCGCGAATTGGTTGCCCTAACTTCAGCGCGATCAGGATTCGAATAATGAAGTTTCCAAAAATCAATGTAATCAGGAACGCTGTGACTGCGGCGGCGATGGCCCGGAACGTGACATACAGGAACACGTTGAACCCGATGAACCGGTCGCTCAGATGGTGAAGTAAGTACATCATGGCGATTTGGCGGCAGCGGATTGCTTGTCTGCCGTAGCTTCGGTGAATGCAGACCGGTTACGGAACGCCTCAATCACATCCTCGGTCCGGGCCAAACGGCTTCCCTTGATAAGCACAAGATCACCGGGCGCAGCGAGTTCTTCCAATAATTCAGCCGCGTCAGCAGTCGACGCAACGATCGAGCTATTTTCCAAGCCAGCCTGCTTCGCCGCTTCGGCCATGGTGGCAGCCACGTTTCCGATGGCGATCAGGTGATCGACCTTTAATGCGGCCGCGGTCTCACCGACTTCACGATGACCACTGCGCGATTGGTCGCCCAGTTCGCGCATCTCGCCCAGAACGGCGATTTTTTTACCATCCGCATCCAACTCGACCAAGGTTCGCAGCGCCGCCTTCATCGAATCCGGATTAGCGTTGTAGCTATCGTCGAGAAATTGCACGCCGTGGATTTCCTTAACTTGCAAGCGTGCTTTGGTGAGTGGAGCAGCCACGAGACCAGCCGCGCATTCTTCGAGAGAAAGACCGAAAGCTCGCCCGGCCGCAACGGCTAGCAATGCATTTTGGACCATGTGCAGCCCCGGCACAGGTAACTGAGCCCGACAGCGATGAGCTCCTTCCAAGATTGTAAACTCTGTTCCGCTTCCGCTTTGATTGATCTCACTGGCGCGGATGGTGCCGCCAGTGGTGCCGGCTAAAATCACTTTGCCGCGTGTTCGAGCCACGATTCTGGGTGTAAAAGGATCATCAGCATTTAAGATGACCGTCCCTCCGGCAGGAATAGCCTCTGCGAGTGCCCCCTTTTCATCCGCGATGTTCTCGCGCGATCCCATGAACTCGATATGTGCGACGCCAATGTTTGTGATGATGCCGACATCGGGCGCAGCGATGGTCGCAAGTACCGCAATCTCGCCGGGATGGTTCATACCTATTTCCCATACAGCCACTTCATCCTCCGCAGCGGCTCCAAGAATCGTTCGCGGCAGGCCCACATGGTTATTGAAGTTTCCTTGCGTTTTCGCGACGCGAAATTTGCGGGCAAGCACCGCCGCCGCGAAGTCTTTCGTGCTCGTTTTTCCGTTGCTTCCGGTGATTGCGATTACCTCCAAATCCAGCGACTTGCGGTAATTGGTGGCCAGCGCTTGATATGCCTTCAGAGTGTCCGTGACGCGGATCAGCGCAAAATTTGCCGCCACATTTCCATTCCAATCAGAACGGACGATCGCCCCGGCTGCGCCGGCTTTTGCTGTCGCTTCTACGAAATTGTGTGCATCAAAATTGTCGCCATGCAGCGCAACGAACAGGTCGCCGGCCTTAATGGTACGCGAATCGGTGCTGACCCTGTTGATGATCACGTTACCAACGCCCGACGAGAGCGAGCCTCCGGCCCATTGTGCGATCTGAGAAAGAGAAAGCGGATTCATTACGTCACAATCGAAGCGCGCATTTTCGGTTTCGGCGCATTCCCAAATACAAATTCATGAACGGAACTCCACTGGATGATCTTCGATCGCGCGTCGCGCCACCTGAATATCGTCGAACGGGATGGTGTGATCGGCGAACTCCTGATAATTTTCATGGCCTTTGCCGGCTATCAAAACAATGTCGCGCGGCTGGGCCAGTTCAATGGCACGGTTAATTGCCAGCGTGCGATCGACAATCTTCTCGTAGTGGGTCGATCGAAAACCTTTTTCGATTTCGCTGACGATTGTATCGGGATTTTCTTTGCGCGGATTGTCGGAAGTGATGATCGCGTAATCAGCGTGGCGATCGACTGTTTCGGCCATCAAGGGGCGCTTCTGCCGGTCGCGATTCCCCCCGCAACCAAAAACTGCGATTAAGCGGCGGGGCTCAAGTTCGCGCAACGTTTTGAGAACGTTCCCCAAAGCGTCTGGCGTGTGTGCGTAATCTACGAAAACCTGGAATTGACGTTTCGCCGGAACCAATTCAAGGCGTCCCGGTACTTGCGGTGATTTCCCGAGGCTAACCACCGCGTCACGCAAATTAATCCCTAGCGCATTGGCTGCAGCGAGAGCCGCGAGAGAGTTTGTCACATTAAAGCGCCCGATCAACGGGACGCGTACAAGATAACTTTTGCCGTGAGCATCCAGCTGATAGGAAGTGCCACTGGACTCGACCCGATAATTGGATCCCCGAAAATCAGCGCGTAATCCCATGCCATAGGTGACGACCGCAATGCGTTTGTCGATTTTATCGAGCAGTTGTTCGCCGTAACGATCATCCACATTTACAATGGCGATTGGCTTGCGCTTCTTTTTCTGACTCCCAAGGCCCGTGAAGAGCTTCGCTTTGGAGTCGAAATAGTTCTTCATCGTTCCGTGAAAATCGAGGTGGTCCTGGGTAAGATTTGTAAAGACGGCAACATTCCATTCCAGTCCCCGCGTACGATCCTGCGCCAGCGCGTGCGAAGAAACTTCCATCGCCGCGGCCTTACAGCCCGCGTTCACGATTTGGGCCAGTAATTCCTGTAAATCGAGAGATTCTGGCGTCGTGCGAATTGCCGGGAGCATCCGTTCCCCGATCTCGTAGCGAACCGTTCCGATTAATCCACAACGCAGACCGGCGTTTTCGCAGATGTGCTTGATGAGAAAAGTCGTCGTGGTTTTACCGTTCGTGCCGGTGACGGCTGCCAGTTTTAATTTCCTCTCCGGATATCCGTAAAAGGTGGCCGCAAAGTCAGCGAGCGCTGTCCGCGTGTTCTCGACAACGAGACAAGTTGCGCGCGGATTTTGTTCTTCCCGTTCGGCAACAATTACCGAGGCACCTTTTTCAATTGCCTGCCCGATGAATTCGTGGCCGTCGGATTTTTCACCGCGCAATGCCACGAACATCCCATTCCTTTGTACCCGCCGCGAGTCATACGCGATGTTTTCCACTGTGCGATCAAGTGTCCCGATGACCTGGCGAACTGTAGTCGCAGAGAGGAGAGTCTTGAGCTGCATGAGGTTTTAACATGTCCGCAACGGGACGGATTCGCGGCCACGAACCATGGCGACGTGTTCAATGGTGCGAGGCATTGGTTAAGGCGATTCGTTCCCCCGGCTTGCCCTTGCGCATTCGCTCTGCCGGCGTTGTTTTTTCGACTCGCTCTACGGGAATCGCTTTGCGAATCTCCTCATGCGGCTCAAGATCTAGATAGCGGGCCGCCCTCTCCGCCACTCGGGAAAAAATCGGTCCGGCGATAAGCCCTCCGTAATTTAACTCCGGCTTACTTGTGTGCGCATCATCGAGCACCACCAGGCCGACGAATTCAGGATGGTCTGCCGGTAGGTAACCAGCGAAAGAAACAACATATTTTCCGTGCTCGTATCCACCCTTTGGATCCACTTTTTGCGCCGTGCCGGTCTTGCCTGCGATAACAAACCCTGGAACAGCCGCGGCAGCCGCAGTGCCGCGATCGCTCACAACGCCCCGGAGCGCGTCACCAATCTCCCGGGCAGTTTCCGCAGAAATGACCTGACGCTGTACGACAGGGGAAGGCGTGCTGATGGTTTTGCCGTCTGGCGCATTGATCGATTTTATAATGCGCGGCGTCACCAATTTGCCCCCATTGGCAATCACCGCCATGGCCACTGTCATTTGCAATGGCGTCACTCCGACCTCGTGCCCCATTGGAATACGCGTGATGGAAATTTTGCTCCAGGCTTTCGGGGGTCGAATCAGTCCATTGATTTCACCGGGCAACTCAATTCCCGTGCGCTCGCCGAAGCCGAATCGACGTATGTATTCGTAGAACCTCTGTTCACCCACACTTAAGGCAAGCTTTGCAGCGCCGATGTTGCTCGATTTCACGAGAATGTCCCGCACGCTAAGATATGAAAACGCTCGATGATCGTGCAGCGCAGTGCCGCCGAAGTTCCAGAGACCGTTTTCACAAAAAACCGTCGAATCCGGGCGGAGCTTGCGCTCATTGAGAGCCGCGGCCGCCGCAACGATTTTGAAGGTGGATCCCGGCTCCATCATGTCGATGATGGCCCGGTTTTTCATTTCCTCAGGCCTGGCCTCAGAGCGAAGATTCAGATCAAAGTCTGGTCTGTTGGCCATGGCAAGGATTTCTCCGGTTTGCGGCCGCATTAGAATAATCGTGGCTTTTTGAGGGGAATATTCCTGCATCGCCGCATCGATCTCGTTCTCAACGATGTTCTGTAAACTAAGATCGATTGTCAGATGAACCTGATACCCATCCCGCGGCGGCCGTTCCTGTCCGCGATAAGGCACGATCTCCTGCCCGGCGCGATTGTGTTCAATAAAACGAAAACCATCCTGGCCATGAAGATATTCTTCCATCGAGGCCTCGACACCCTGAATCCCGTGATGATCGAAGTCAGTGAATCCAATCACGTGGCAAAGCATCGAGCCATTCGGGTAAACGCGCGTGGCATCGCGTTCGAAGTAAATTCCACGCAGATTAGCGGCACGAAGTTTTTGTCGCAGCGCACCTGCCTGAGCCTCGGAGACTTCGCGCTTAATAATAATATATCGCCTGTCGCTGCTTAATTTTTCAGCGACTTCCGCCGCCGGAAGTTCGAGTTCTTTGCTGATCAGCTCGGCCGCTGCATCCCGGTTATTAAGATGTGTCGCGTCCGCCACCACCGTCTGAACAGGAATGTTATCCGCGAGAACTTCGCTGTTCGCATCGAGGATGGTGCCGCGTTGTGCGTGAATGATTTGCTTATAAACGTGTTTTTCAGCGGCGAGGCCCGCGTACTCGTCGTGCTTGATCGCCTGAAGGTAGACCAAGCGAAATGAAAAAATGCTGAAGAGGCCGATGAATGCAATGCATACCAGCACGCAACGGATTCGGCCGCTTCCTTTCATTTGGCGCCGGCAGGGTTGGCTACGGGTTGGATCGCATCGTCGTCCGGAGCGGCGGTGGGCATGGCCAGCCGCACAATGTTGGCTTCCGAAATCGGGACCATCTTCAGGTAGCCTTCCTTTAAGCGGCGCTGCAGGGCGGAGCGTGAGGTCAAGGCGGCGGTTTGTGCGCCGGCGATATCATTTTGTGTTCGAAGAGCAGCAAGCTCGTTCTCGATTGCCTTTCTACGCTCGCCCAAATGATAGAGCTGCAGGGTCAGGTACACATAACTTAATCCGGCCAGCGCCAAAAACGCTGTTACGACGATCCAGCGCGCCAGCGACGCGGCGTTTACTGTGTTGCAATTTCTTCGATGCGATCGGTTCATTTAAGTCTTTTCGGCAACGCGCAATTTCGCGCTGCGCGCCCTGGGATTCATGCGCCGTTCCTCGTCGGTGGGCTCGACTGGTTTTGGCGTGATCAGTTTAAGATCGTAATCGGGGTTGCGTTGCGGCGCCGGCCACTCAGGCTTGTCCAGCCACTCGCGACTGCGATCGCGAAAGAAATTTTTTACGATCCGATCTTCGAGGGAATGAAATGTGATTACCGCGATGCGTCCTCCGCGCTCGAGCCGCGAAGTCAGCGCCCGCAGGCCTTCTTCCAGTGCGCCTAGTTCATCGTTCACTTCCATGCGAAGCGCTTGAAAAACTTGCGTGGCCGGATGATGACGGCCGTGACGGCCGACGAGCTTCTCAATCGCTCGGGCCAGGGGCAGCGTTTCACGGAACGGTGCGCTCTTTCGCATCTTTACAATCAGGCTGGCTATGCGACGCGCAGCAGGTTCCTCTCCCAACTCGCGAAATAACCGCGTTAACTGTTCTTCGCTGTATTCGTTTACAATGGCGGCGGCAGTTATCTGCGCCGTGGGATCCATCCGCATATCAAGCGGACCATTGCGCATGAAACTGAACCCGCGTTCCGAATTCTCGAGTTGCCGGGATGAAACGCCAATATCGAGAAGCGCCCCACCGATCGTGTCAATTCCAAGCTCATCGAGAACGCTGGTTGCGCAGCGAAAATTTGCATGCCGCACGGCAAGACGTTCGCCAAAACGGGCCAACTGCTCACCGACGTGGTGGATCGCATCCGGATCGCGATCTAATGCGAGAACATTGGCTCCGGTCTCCAACAGGGCTTCGGTGTGACCACCGCCACCACAAGTTCCATCCACAATGAGCGACCCCGGCTTCGGTTCGAGCAGCTCTATTACTTCGCTCTCAAGCACGGGACGGTGATAGATGAATTCATCCACTTCGGGTGCCTCCTCTTCGGCAATACACAGATCAACGGCCACCCACAAAGGCCGCTCAAACCAAAATGTGTTGATGACGTTTTGACCAAGCATCTGTTTTATAAGCCAATGACATTTGCCACGTGCTGGTAGGTAGCTGCTTCCTCTTCATGCGCCCTTTTCCAGCGTTGTAGATTCCAAATCTCAAAGCGCCCGCGGTTACCGACCAAAGCCACTTCATCCTTCAGTCCGATCTTTCGACAAAGCTCTTCAGGTAAAACAAGCCGTCCCTGCCGGTCCGCACTGGCATGCTGCGCGCGGGAATGTAAATGGCGCAAAAAGGTCCGCCGATCCCGCGGAGATACGTCTTCATTTGCTTCCGCTGCCGAACTCATTCGCGCAAACTCCGTCGGCAGCATGACGAGGAGAAATTGATGAGTTGCCTCAGGCAACAGGATGAACTCTTCTGCTTTGTCTCTCCGCCAGCGGGACGGGATTGTGATTCGATTTTTCTCGTCGACGGAATGGCGAAACTCGCCGGCATAAAAGCGTTCGGGTGGAGAATCGTTGTCCATGTCGTGAGTGGAGTTTTCATCCATTCTGCTCCACTTGACACCACTTTTAACCACCTCGCCTTGGCCGGGTCAATAAAAAACTTCAGCCTTATTTGCGCCTACCCACCTCAACCGTAAGCTCCTCGCATGATGAAATTTTTCCAGGCAGCGCTGGCTACGGGCTGCGCCGTTTTCATCTTCGGAAACCAAATTGGTTTCAGCCAATCCTCGACTGACGCGGTTCGCGTCACCATGTCAATGCACCCCGATGGTTCGCGTACCGTTTACAAATTCGATAATGCACAGCATAAAGCCGTCGCTACCACAACTGATCCGGACGGCAAAGTGCGGGAGACCATTCGTTACGAGTTAGATGATGCAGGACGTTTCGCCAGCGGCGAAGTCTCCGGTCCTGATGGTCGGCTTCGTTTCAAGAGCCGTTACAAATACGACGATGCCGGACGTCTCCTGGAAGAAACTCAAAGTGCCAAAGACGGCCCGCTTTTACATCGGATCGTTTATAGTTACGACGCCGCAGGTAAGCAGATCGGATATTCTGTGTTTGATGCCTCGGGCAAATTAATAGGAGGCAAAAGCGCCGCGAGAGCCAAGGCGTCCCCCACTCCGAAATCCAAGGCGAGAAGTTCGCGGTAGAACAAGCCTTGGAAAATCACGCGATGTTAGCTATTACATGAAGCCAGAGTGACATGAACGTGCCGTTGGCGGCTTGCCACAGCTTCTAAAAAAGACTACAAAAACGACGTGATTGATTACATCCAAAAGGGTGGCCTGTTAATGTGGCCAATTCTGGTGTGTAGTATTATCGCGATCGCAGTCTTTGCTGAACGCCTGTTTTACTTTCACCGGGCCACAATCCACGTCGGCGAATTCCTGAAGGGGCTGTCTAATCTGATTCGCCGCCGCAATTTTGCAGAGGCGCTTCATGAATCCGCCGGCACACCAGGGCCGGTAGCTCGTGTGATTCATGCTGCAATCATTCGGCACGATGCTCCCCGCGCAGAGTTGCGCGACGTGGTACAGGAAGCGGCCCAGCTCGAAGTGCCGAAGCTGGAGCGATTTCTCCCCGTGCTTGCCACGATAGCTTTTCTCGCACCGCTGCTGGGATTGCTGGGAACGGTCGCGGGAATGATCGACGCGTTTGCCACGATCGCTTCAAGCGGCGGTTATGCCACGGTAACTCAGCTTTCCGGAGGCGTGTATAAGAGCTTGCTGACGGCGGCTGCCGGTTTGGTTGTAGCTACACCCACTTTTGTTGCCTACAGCTATCTCTCTTCGCGTGTGAATAACATGCTCCATGACATGGAACGGGCAGGTATCGAGATTGTACACATGTTGACTGAGAGCCGACCCATTAGTGGGATCATCAGTTTCCAACAACCCAATGAGACTGCACGCGAGCTTGAAGCACGTCCGGATTTGTAGTCAGCACAGGAAAGCTCAAACAGTTACAAAATAAACGCCTCGCTGTTTCCAGACCTTATTAACCTGTGCCCGTAAGCTTTTGACCCCGTTTCCAGCGTTATGAAGCTTGAGCGCACAATCAATTACAACTTTGGCTGGCTTGTGCTGGTGGCGTTGGTAAACGTCGCTTTTCTTCTGATCTTTTTTCTGTTGCTCAGTTCTAACTTTATTCTGCAACAGGGCATTTCGGTTTCGATGCCATTTTCTCGCTTCACGCTTGGACCGCAGACAAACCAGCAAATCATCAGCATCACTGGAGGTGCTGTCCCTGCCATTTATTTCCGCGACCAGCGAGTGACCATGGAGCAACTCGGTCCGTTACTGGATGCGGCCAAGCGTGAGGACCAATCCATAATTATCAAGGCCGACCGTTCCACTTCCTACGAAACGGTCGCCGCTGTAACAAATGCCGCGCTTGAACACGGCATCACCTCAGTGGCGCTTGCCGCTTCTTCGCCGCGATGATTGAATCCGCACCCGAGACTGCGACAGAACCGCTGCTTTTCAACTGGGATTCACCTCAGTATCAGCGGGCTGCGTTCCTGGCTTTCCTGGCAGTTTCGCTACTGGCGCACGCAGTCTGCTTTTATGTTTTTCAGGTTGTTTATCCGCCGGCCATTACACTTTTGCCGCCGCCTGCCCGCGTCGCTTTAATAACTCCTGGATCTGAAGAAGGCCGCACTCTCCTTCGCTGGATCGATGCGGAAGATCCCGCGCTGGCTTTCACAACGCATCGTGCGCCGGAAGCGGGGCTCCGAGCGCTGCCGAAAGTCGATCATGTTCCTTCTTATCATGCAATGCAACCAACGCTGAAGGGACTTCCACCTTTGGAAGTCGACACACATGCCCCCGATCCTCAACCCCCGGCCGCGCTACCGCGGATTCGAAAGAAAATCGCGTCTCCCGCCGCACCGATCCTAACCTCTGTTTGGTTTTCAAGTGAGCTCGACCGTCTCGGACCTGCCACTTTCCCGGAGCTTAAGTTCGTTTCTTCAAACCGGGAAACGCCGGAAGCAATTCGTTTTCGCGTCGGAGTGAACGGCTCTGGGCAAATTCGATATTGTTTCCCAATCAATTCTTCAGGTGATCCCAGTCTGGACGAACAGGGCCGCCTTTATCTCACGCGCACCCGTTTCTCACAAGATGGGAGGGGTGGTACAAACCGTGAGGCGCCGTTAATCTGGGGAATTGCCACCATTGAATGGGGCACCGACATTGCGCGTCCTCAGGCAAAACAGCAAGGTAATGCGACGCCGTGATTCGAGTTAGTCTTGCCGCCCTGGTTACGATTTATTTGCTGCTTTTTCTTGCGGCGGTTTTTCTCCTCTGGATAGTGGGGGAATGGAATCGCCGGCGGCGGGAGCGACGAGCTCTGGAGTATAGGCTGCGCTGTGTGATTTGCGCCTTCGAATTTGAAGATCGAACGGACGCTTTACTTCCTCGCTGCCCGCGCTGTGGAAGTTTAAACGAACGTTATAAACTGGAGCCAATTTAAGATGGGAATGTGGATAGGCCGAAACCGAAAAGCTCGGGTGACGTACGGATTTGATGAGATCGCGCTGGTACCCGGACGCGTGACCATCAATCCTAACGAGGTCGATATTACCTTTCGCCTGCCGCGCCGCGATGCGGACCCGCTTGAACTGAAAATTCCTATTCTCGCCAGCGCCATGGACGGCGTGGTCGATGTCGGATTTGCCGTGGCCATGAACAAGCTGGGTGGCCTGGCCGTGTTGAATCTCGAGGGTGTGCAAACGCGCTACAAAAATCCGCAGGAAGTACTCGAGAAAATCGTCGAAGCCAATAAATCCGAGATCACTGCTTTGCTGCAACGCATTTACCAGGAACCTGTCCAGGAGGATCTCATCGCCGCGCGTGTTCGTCAGATTAAAGACGGCGGCGCCCTGGCCGCGGTGAGTTCGATTCCTCAGCGTGCAGCCGAATTCGGCAGGATCGCGCAAGAAGCCGGTGCCGACGTCTTCGTGGTGCAAAGCACGGTTTCAACCGTGCGCCACATCTCATCGGAGTACAAGTCGCTCGATCTCGCAAAGTTTTGCCGCGAGATGCGAATTCCGGTGATTGTGGGAAACACTGTTGGATACGATGTGACTTTTGAAATCATGGAGTGTGGTCCCGCCGCCGTTTTGATCGGTGTTGGTCCGGGCGCCGCCTGCACGTCACGCGGCGTACTTGGACTCGGTGTACCGCAGGTCACGGCGACCGTAGATTGCGCCGCGGCACGCGACGCTTACTTCAAGAAAACATCGCGATACGTGCCAATCATCACGGACGGAGGGATGAGCAAAGGTGGGGATGTTTGCAAAGCGCTGGCTTGTGGCGCCGACGCCGTCATGGTTGGGAGTGCCTTTGCCAAGGCGCACGAAGCGCCGGGCCGCGGCTACCACTGGGGAATGGCCACACCGCACGCAAATCTCCCTCGTGGCACGCGCATCAAAGTGGGAGCCACGGGCTCGCTGAAACAAATCCTGTTTGGTCCGGCAGAAGTTGACGATGGCAGTCAGAACCTTGTCGGCGCGATTACTACCTGCATGGGTAACGTTGGAGCTCGCGACCTTGCAGAGTTTCAGCAAACGGAGATCATCATCGCACCGTCCATCAAGACTGAAGGGAAACTGTTTCAAACTGTTCAAAGCGTTGGAATGGGAACGAGCTAACGTTTAATTCTTTCGACGCTTCGCGCTTTACACTTTCATTTATGACCGACCGCAGAGTAGTTATCACCGGACTGGGCCTTACTACGCCGGTCGGAAACGATGTGGACACGTTCTGGTCCAATCTCAAGAACGGTGTCAGCGGCATTCGCATGATCGACGCATTTGATCCGAAGGCCTACGATTCGAAAATCGGCGGCCAGGTTCGCAATTTCGATCCGAAACCATTTTTCAAAAATCCAAAAGATGTCCGTCGCACGGATCGGTTTTCACAGCTCGCGATGGCTGCGGCGAGCATGGCCCTGGCGGACAGCGGCATCGATGTCGCGAATTTGAAACACCGCGATCGTTTTGGCGTCCTCGTTAGTAGTGGCATTGGCGGACTGAAAACTCTCCAGGATCAATTAACCATCCTTTTGACCAAAGGACCCTCCCGGAATTCGCCGTTCACGATTCCCATGTTGCTTAGCAATATGGCAAGCGGACTGATCTCGATGGAGTTCGACTTGCGTGGCCCCAATATGTGTATCGTCACGGCTTGTGCCACGTCGAACAACGCGATCGGCGAATCCTGGCGAATCATCAAGTTTGGTGATGCGGATATTTTTCTCGCTGGCGGCTCTGAGGCATCCATCGTGGAAATTGGCCTTGCAGGGTTTTCAGCGATGAGAGCATTGAGCACGCGCAACGATGAACCCGAACGAGCATCACGACCGTTCGACCGCGACCGGGACGGTTTTGTAGTCAGTGAAGGGGCAGGAATTGTGGTAGTCGAGGAACTGGAACACGCCAAAGCCCGCGGCGCGAAAATCTATTGCGAGCTGACTGGATACGGCGTTTCCGGTGACGCCTATCACATGACTGCTCCACCGCCGGACGGCGAAGGCGCAGCGCGCGCAATGCAAATGGCGCTTAACCATGCGCAGTTATCGCCGGACCGGGTCGACTATATCAACGCGCATGCTACTTCGACCGATATCGGTGATATTTGCGAGACACGCGCCATCAAAAAGGTTTTCGGAGAACACGCCTACAAGGTGGCCATTAGCTCCACCAAATCGATGACCGGTCACTTGTTAGGCGGCGCCGGTGGAATCGAAATGGCAGCATGCGCGCTTGCTATTCGCGATTCAGTAATACCGCCGACGATCAATCTGGAAAATCCCGGAGAAGAATGCGATCTCGATTACACTCCGAAGGTGGCGCGTGAAAAGAAAGTGCGTGTGGCCTTAAATAATTCATTCGGTTTCGGTGGTCATAATGCCACACTGGTTGCAACAGCGTTTGAAAAATAATTTTCTGTTTTAGAGTAAAGCACGAGTGGGTAAACGCTTTTGACAATTCCCGGCCACCCGTCACTATGTAGAAGCCAACAGTTGGACTGAAAATTCCAACAAAACGCGGGCATAGCTTAATGGTAAAGTTCCAGCCTTCCAAGCTGGCTATGCGGGTTCGATTCCCGTTGCCCGCTCAGTGATGACTCCAGTGAGCAAAGTCATAGCATGTCCCACCACCTGGTTCCGCTGACGTTGCTTTCTGCTGGATTAGAGGCCGCGTTTGCACCGCGCGGCGTAAGCAAGGCCAAGCTACCCCAGAGACCGATTCGGACCTACGCCTTCAAACGCCGCTGGAGGACACCAAGGAGCGCTAATGCCCCGCCGAGCAACATTACCGCGGCCCCACCATCCGGAACAGCACCTGCAGCACCTGGCCCGAAGAGTGTCCACCCAGAAAGCCTCTTCTGTCCGAAGATTTCCGGGATGGTAATGATGCCGCTCAGATTGCCGACGTACCACACTTGGGCGGAATCCGACCGGGCCCCATCATAGTTCGCGAACAGATACGTGTACAATCCGGAACCAAGATTTATGATCGGGGCGGTGCCGCTCAGGTGGCCACTTAATACAGCGTCCTGCAATTGACCGAAAGAGTTGCTCGAACGAAACAAGTCTCGCCCAAACGCTTTGTCGTGGGTAGCCAACGCCATGTCGATCAAGTGGTTTACCAAATTACGTCTAAGACCTTCGCCCGGCGCTACGTTGCCTCGGACTGCCCCTAGTTGGTGTGAGTCTCCAATCGTCAGAGCTTTTGCATCGGTAGCAGAAGCGAGTATCACGGCGCAGCCAATTCCTATTAGCAGTACAATCTTTCTAATCTTCCCTGTTGCGGTTGCCTTAGTTTTTAACATACCGCTCCTAATTAAGCACCGACAGTACCAACACCAGGAACAAAGGCGGCGTTAAGGAAAAACCTTATGAAATTCCCGAGCTATTGCAGAGAAACGATAGCAGTTCCATGAGGTCCGCGTGGTGAGCGCCGGGAAGCTGCCCAACCAAGAGCCAGACTGCCCCTCTTCGGCCTCGGGGACGGTGTAACGTATGCCGACTTTGCCAAATATTCCGACAAAAAGAACCTCGGGTGCAGCACTCCCCTAGGAATTTTGCTGTGCCGATTTCTGAGCGCACGAAGTTTCACTTCATTATTTTCGTGACGATGTGCCCGGCACCGCTTTCGCCAAAAGATCATCAATTGCTTGGAGGTCGCCTCTCAGTGAAGCGAGCTGCTTCTCAAGAAATGCCTGTGTCCCGGGATTGCGTTGCGATTGTACGCTCATCCTCATCAGAAGGGCCACGCGGTGCCGAAGCGTACGGGCCGCGACGGCCAGACCTGTTTCAAATTCGGCCGACCTGCGAGCCAACAATTCGAGTCCCGGACCGATTTCGTCCAGCTTCAGGCAAAAGGTTACCGGGAGTTGTTCCATGGCGTAGGCGGGCATATCGCGGTATTCCGCGTCCCGGGGATCCTGCACCATCGTCAGTCCGCCTGCTTCGTGTATCGCCTTCAACCCTTCCGTACCGTCTTTCCAAAGACCCGTCAAAACAACACCGATCACTCGCTCGGCATAATGCCACGCGGCCGATTTAAACATGTGATTGATCGTGCTCACGCGCATATTTGGAATGTCGTGCTTCACTCGAATCATTCCGTTCGTGAATTCTGCTGATTTGCCAGGCGGAGGAACGAAAATAAACCCTTGCTGCAGGCGTTCCTGATCAACGACCTCTTTAATGGGAAGACGGCAGTACCGCCCCAGTGTTTGTTTAAAAGTGGAGACGCTCCTCGTTGGCGTGTGCAAAACGATCACGATCGCCGCGGGCATGTCGACAGAAAGGTCCTTGAATATTTCCATCAGAGCCCGGTAGCCCCCTGCCGAGGTGCCGATAACGATCAGGTTATCAATTCGATGTTTGTTCCGTCCGCGCGATGCAGAACTGGCCTCTGCCTGGCGTTCGAGTCGTTCTCTGGACGTTAATCTGGATTTCTCCATGCCACTTCTTCCAGCATGCCTGAAATCCCATGGAAGGCGAAGCGCAATCCAATTTTAGCGTGACGTCGCTTCCATCTGGTTTCTGCGGCCCACGACGCCCCGGACACCTTGCGTCTCTCGGCGTCGAAAGCATCAATCAAGCATTTGCTCTATCTGCTGCGAATGTTCGTGTTGATGTACGCTGACTTTCGTTGCTCCTCTGGATTTCGGATTTCGTCTGGATTCATCGCAACGATCGTGGGCATGCTCAGAGAATCGATGCGTAAACGCACCTGTTATTTAAATGCGTCCGGGCGTCCGAGTCCCAGGAGCGGTGGACAGTCGAAACGACATGGACTGACGTCTGGAGTACGAGTCGTTTACCTTGATTTCAGCTGCCAACCAACACTTATCGAGTCAACGCCAAATCACGTGCGGAGTTACTGTTTGCGAGCCGTGCGGTGACGTGACGATCGAACGCGCCTCATCAACTCTCCTGGAGGGCTGCGGTGATATCAGTTTCAAACACTTCGTCGGGCTGAGCTCCGACGTAGCGCTTCTTAATTTTGCCGTCCCGGCCGATCAGATATGTCGTTGGATATGCATCCACCGGATATTGTTCTAAAGCGTGGAGATCTTCGACCATCCAAACAGGATAGTTGATGCCAGCTTTCTTCATGAATGGTCCCACGGCCGCCGCGCCGCCCCCTCCACGTGGATCGATTGAGTCTAAGGCAATACCGACTATCACCAGACCCTTGTCGCAATATTTGTCCTGTAGCTTAACAAAACCAGGTATCTCTATTCTGCACGGGGGGCACCACGTGGCCCACAGATCTAACAAAACGACCTTTCCCTTATATTGTTCAAGGCCCTTGCCGATGCTCGCAATCACTTTCGGTTCCGAATCGGGCGAAAGCTTTGCGACGCAATCCTGTTTCGCTTCGACCGCAGGGTTCGCGGTCTGCCACAAAAGAGCACTGACGCCCAGAGTTACCAATAGTTTGAAATGAATTGTGTTCATATGCTTCGTCCGCCCTGCTTTTCTACTGGAATGGAAATACGAGTAACGTGAGTGGTACACTGTTTTGTGGCAAGCGCGTTTGTACCTCATGGTCGAGGGCCAGTAGTGATGGAGTATAAAATGCAGAGCGGCGGGAGCTCCCAACCCGCCGCTCGCTAGTCCAAGGCCCAAACATAGGGCGCCTTGGAATTCCTATGGAGTGTGCGAAGAAGCTTCGTGCTGTTGATACCAATGGACAATCGGGCTGACGGATTATCGTTTAATCGGACAAAATCCTATGGTCACGCGTCAGATAACGGCATTTAGAGCGTCGATCGCAGCTTCTGTCTTTGGCTACCTCTTGTCCGATGAATCTTGTTTGTGTTCGAGGTCCTTATGTTTATGTAGCCAAACCACGTTTTTGCGGACTACCTGACCTGCCTGCACAAGCGCACGTGATCGTCCAAGTTTCGGGTCGTACACACTGACGTTGGCGGGAAGTGCTGCCAGAAATCCACAAAAATGCGATACTCCATTGTACTTAAATGCTGCCTCACGTACGGATTTCGCGGTGAGCGGATGTCGCGAAGCAGGCCGGGAGTCATGACTGGCGGTCGCGGGCGCCGGCGATGGCTCGGAATAGGGAAATGGAGCCGGCGACGGCAAGGGCGATGAATCCACGACCGGCGGCGGCGCCGGAAGTTGAACCGGCGTTTCATACGGGTAAGGGCCTGGCGTCTTAATTGTTCTTATGCCCGCATACATAGTATGTGCGCACAGTGCGGCCAGAACTACTCCGCCAGCAACACGCACAAATCCGGTTCGCCTGGCTGGCAATTTTTTTATCTCCCGGTTATGACCACTTTTCCGTAATTGCGGAATCGCAGTTATGACACGGTTCGGAACGAACATGACCTAATACTCCTGTCAGGCTGCTATCGGATCAGGAAGCGGCGTGCCAGGGCGAGCACACCAATTGCGACACCAAGAAGCATGACTGTGACGCCACCATCTGGCACTCCGGTCCCGCGGGGACCGAAAAGGGTCCACCCCGTCAGCTGGTGCCCGGCAGCCAGAAACGGAATCGTAATTATTCCTCTGACATTACCAACGTACCATATCTCGGAGCGGTAACCTTGATAAGTCGCAAACAGATATGTGTACAAACCACCGGCTCGAACCCGTATCGCTCTACCAGTGCCGCTCACAGCCGATTCCGCGGCGGGCAGGGATTTAAAAGCGTTGTTTGAACGAAAATAAACCTGACCGTGACCGACCTCTACACCTCCAAGCGCCATACCGAGGATATGATTGACGTAGGCCGCCTTGTCGGGATTGTCCGTTTTCTTTTGTATACCGGGCCAGAGATAGCCCAGTTCGTTTGAATCACCGATGCGTAGCGCCGAGGCGTTTACCTGGTGAATTGGTGCGAGGATTGCGACACACGCAGCCAGGCCAAGCAGCAAAAATCCGTGCGAACGTAATCTCTTCAATCCCATAGCGGCGCCTCAAGGAAGTCCAATCATGACAAAGTGTGCAAGTATCGTGCCAAAAATACGTGCAACATGACTGTATCGATAACGTTCTTATTCCGTGTCAGTTAAAACACAAGGAACGCTGCCGAAATTGGAGACCGGAACAAGCTAAGTGTAAGCGGTTCAGACAATTCCGCCTGGTTTCAACGGCATATCTTATAAACCACTTGCAGTCAGCATTTTAACGCCATACGCGAGTCTGTCACAATTTCCGACGGTTGTGACCCCCCGCAACTTTAGATTTCTTTATTCGTCCAGCGCGATTAGCTGGCGATTCCGCCAAGCGAAACCGAGCGCCGAGTAGATGGTTAACGCGACGGTAATCCAAACCAGTATTGGTCCGGCTTCGCTCCACGCGTGCACCCACCACGTTGAGTTCTCGTTGACGTATCGCAGCTCGGCCAGCGAAAGAAGCGCCAGAAAGAAAAGAACCGTAATGATCTGCCAGGAAGTTTTCTGTTTCCCAAGACTTTCGGCTGGCAGAATGCGACCCTTAGCGCTGGCCATAAGGCGCAACCCCGTAATTAGAAAATCACGTGCCACCACAGTCGTGGCAGCCCAGGCCGGCACCGCTTTGAGAGGAACCAACGAGATAAATGCGGCAGCCATCATGATTTTGTCGACCAACGGATCCATTAGCTTACCAAAATTGGTGATCACCCCGTAACGCCGCGCAATCTCGCCATCGATGAAATCAGTCAGGCCCGCAATGAGAAAGATCACCAGCGCTGTGGTGCGCGCATATTGCCAGGAAGAATTGAGCGCTACGACAAAAAGCACCGTTAGTGCCAGGCGGCTCAGAGTGATGCGGTTTGCCCAATTCATGCTGTAGCGGCCTCGCTGCGACTGGCCCGGCGAAACGGCTGAACCTTGAAACGGGGACGTTTCCAAATTGGAACCTTTTTTTTCAATTCTTCCACGATCCACCGACTACCGCGAAATGCTGCGTCACGATGTCCGCTGCATACTCGGGTCAGGAGAGACGGTTCACCTACAGGCACAAATCCAATCCGGTGATGAATTATTATTGATCGCAACCCAAATTCGGCCCCGGCTTGCTCTGCAATCCGATTCAATTGATGCTCGGCCATGTCGCGGTGGGCCTCATAATCGATTCCGTCAATTTCGCGACCGTCCTCCAAACCACGCACGATGCCCTCAAAATCAACTCTCGCACCGGCATCGCGGTCAAAGCGTTCCTCTGGCATTGTGAGTCGCTCTTCGGTCACCAAAACTTCACAAACCGGATTTGCCATAAGGTTCGAATGCTCGCTACAGTGAGTTTCCCTTTGTCTCAAGCTACTGGAAAAGGATACTAAAATGAATACGAATCAATGTGATATTGGGCTAATCGGCCTGGCTGTGATGGGCGAGAACCTCGCTCTGAATTTGGAATCGAAAGGGTTTTCCGTCGCTGTCTTCAATCGTACGACCGAAGTCACGGAAAAATTCGCCGCTGAAAGAGCGAAAGGAAAAAACATTCTGCCGACACGCACGATCGAGGAACTCGTCGGCGCGCTCAAGAAGCCCCGAATAGTCATGATGATGATCAAGGCCGGTAAGCCGGTGGACATGGTTATCAATGAAATCGTGCCATTGCTGGAGCCGGGCGACGTTCTCATTGATGGAGGAAATTCGCTTTTCACCGATACGCAGCGGCGAGGCAAAGAATTGGAGGAAAAAGGAATCTATTTTGTGGGGATGGGCGTTTCAGGAGGGGAAGAAGGCGCATTGAAAGGTCCTTCGCTGATGCCTGGCGGACCACGTGAAGCCTGGGAGATTATCGCGCCTATTTTTCGCAAGATCGCTGCCCAGGTCGATGGCGAGCCATGTTGTCGTTACATGGGCCCGAATGGCGCCGGTCATTACGTTAAGATGGTCCATAACGGCATCGAGTACGGCGACATTCAGTTGATCTGCGAGGCGTATGCGATCATGAAAGACATCCTGGAGATGCAAGCTCCGGAGCTGGCGGATGTCTTCGCGGAGTGGAACAAAGGCGAGTTAGATAGTTACCTGATTGAGATCACATCGCAGATTTTTCGAAAAATCGATCCGGATACGACCAGACCACTGGTGGACATGATCCTCGACAAGGCAGGACAAAAAGGAACCGGCATCTGGACACTTCAGGCTGCCATCAAACAATCTGTCGTTATTTCTACAATTAATGCGGCAGTCGAAGCGCGCGTTATTTCGGCGCAGAAAGAGGAACGTGTCGCTGCTTCGAAAATTTTACCGCAGCCGCGCGTTCGACAATTCAAAGGTAATCGCCCCCGATTCATCGATGCGGTACGGGATGCTCTTTATGCATCGAAGATTGTTTCATACACGCAGGGAATGGAACTCCTGCGCTCCGGAAGCAACAGCTACAAATGGGATCTTAACCTCGGCGATATCGCGACCATTTGGCGCGGCGGCTGCATTATCCGCGCAAAATTCCTAAACCGAATTGTGGAAGCGTACAAGCGCGATCCCGGTCTCCATAATCTTTTGCTCTACAAATATTTTACGAGAGCTATTAAGCGGGCGCAGCGCAATTGGCGCGTCGCGGTAACTGCGGCTATCAAGCACGGCGTGCCCGTGCCTGCGTTTTCCGCGTCGCTTGCGTATTTCGATAGTTACCGCTCCGCTCGATTACCGGCGAACCTGTTGCAGGCACAACGTGATTACTTTGGTGCTCATACATACGAACGAGTCGATAAACCTGGCGTGTTCCATACGGAGTGGACTGAATCGGACCAGCAATCCTCCGAAACACCCACCGAGCCGAAAACATCGGAGCCGCATCACGCGGGTGAATGAGTTAACGTAAAGCGTTGACCGGTTGAAGAACGGAAGCGGCTCAATCAAGCCCCGTCTGCATTCAATCCAGCAGCGTTGACGCACAAAAGAGCAGCAGATGTTGAACGCTCGCTGAGTGTTAAATGAGATAGCTCTTGTTTATGGCCTAGCGAAAATCGTGCGACTCGCTTCCAACGAGTTGCTCGCCGCGATGCATCGCTTGCATTGCCGGCACGTTCGCAAGCGGTTTAATCTTCCGGGCTTTAATTAAGGCCACGTTGTCGGAATTCTGTACTTCGCCTTCGATCAGAAGAAAGGATTCTTCTGTGATAACGAGCCGAAAGCGCTCGAATAATTCTGGCTCAACAATTGCATTTGAAACGCCGGTTTCGTCTTCCAGGCTGATAAAAACAAATCCTTTCGCGGTTCCGGGCCGCTGACGACAAATCACATTGCCAGCAATTTCGATGATCGAACCTTGTGGCGCTTTTGAAAGCTCCGTTGCTGGCCAGATATTCGGCAAGCTATCGCGCAACAATTTCATCGGATGAGGTCCAGTGGTCAGATTCATCGTTCCGTAATCTGCCTTCACTCGCTCAGGCAAGGTCATGGGTCGAAGCGGCGATTGAGAACGTTTCGCCGCGTGGGACGACCGCTCGCGGCTGTGGTGGTTCTTGAGCATTCCATCCCCGAGCAAATCGTCGTGCAGTATCTCTTCCACGTTCCACATTGCGGCGCGGCGGTGTTCGGTAAAACAATTCAGGGCTCCCAACTCTGCCAATGCGCGCAGTTCCTCTTTTGAGAGCGTCACGCGCCGCTTGAAATCAGGTAACGAGTCGAATGGTTTGGTTTGTCTTTGCCGCAGAAGTTCTTCAGCGTGTTCCTGGCGTAATCCGTTCACTACACAAAACCCAAGGCGCACTGTGTTGTCATCAATCACCGTGCAACGCCACTCCGATTGTGAAATGCAAACCGGTTTGATTTTGAGTCCATGGCGCTGGGCGTCCTTCACAATCGTCGCCGGTGTGTAAAAACCCATGGGCTGATTGTTCAGCAGGCTGGCATAAAATTCTGGCGCCCGATGCACTTTTAAATACGCGCTGCCATACGCCAGAATGGCAAAACTGATTGCATGTGATTCCGGAAATCCGTAAAGCGCAAATGATGAGATGGACTGAATAATTTGTTCAATCTTGTCTGGCGCAATGGATTTGCGTTCCATGGCCGCGCGCAATTTGGAGCAAACCTTGTTCATTCTTTCTTCCGACCGATGGAAACTCAGTGCCCGCCGCAACTCTTCTGCTTCATCACCCGAAAAATCGGCCATCACCATGGCAATCTTCAGCATTTGCTCCTGAAACAACGGGACGCCGAGAGTGCGTGCTAAAACAGGCTCCAGACGCGGATCAAAATATGTGACCGGCTCACGTTTAGCGCGTCGTGCAAGATAGGGATGCACCATGTTGCCCTGGATCGGTCCCGGGCGGATGATCGCCACTTCGATTACCACATCGTAGAAACATGCCGGCTTCATCCGGGGCAGCGTGGCCATTTGTGCCCGGCTTTCGATTTGGAAAACACCAATGGTATCCGCTGTTTGCATGATTTCGAACGTCTTCTTGTCGTCTGTCGGCACGTGTGCCAGGTCGAGTGGGCGACCACGCTCACGACACAATTCAAAGGCATCCTGCATCACCGACATCATGCCCAGGCCTAACAGATCCACCTTTACAATGCCGAGATCTTCGCAATCGTCCTTGTCCCATTGCGCCACGACGCGTCCCGGCATTGAAGCGTTTTCCAACGGCACAAAGGAACTGAGCTTGTCCTCACAAATAATCATGCCACCGGAATGCTGGCCCAGATGCCGCGGCAATCCATAAATCGCGCGATAGAGCCGGATGAACGCCGGCATGCGCGGATGGTTTTTCGGCAAACCAGCCTGCTCAATTTGCGATTCCAGATCGAGCGTGTGTGGAAAATCGCCGCTCGCAAACAAATGAGAAAAACGGTCAATGATGCTGGGAGAAAAATTGAGCACCTTACCGATTTCGCCAGCCGCGCTGCGGCCGCGATAACTGATAACATTTGCTGTCATGGCCGCCCCGTGTTTGCCGTAGCGACGATAAATTTCCTGGATCACTGCTTCGCGCCGATCCCCGCTGGGAAGATCCAGATCAATGTCAGGCCATCCTTTACGGCTCTCGTTCAGGAACCGTTCGAACACCAGATGATTTTCCACCGGATCAACCGGCGTGATTCCGAGGCAGTAACAAACTGCGCTGTTCGCGGCGCTGCCACGCCCCTGAACCATGATGTTGTGTTCACGACAGAAATTGACGATGTCCCAAACAATCAAAAAATAACCGGGGAAGCGGAGCTTGGTAATGAGCGCTAATTCCTCTTCCAGCTGGCGTTTCACTTTCATGCTAATGGCGGCATAGCGCTGTTGCGCGCCAAACCACACGATGGTGCGCAAAAAGGAATCCATGCTGTGACCAGCCGGCACCGCATATTCAGGAAATTCGTAGCCCAGGTTTTCCAGCGAAAAGGTAAGGCGCTGCGCCAAAAGCCAAGTGTTTTCAATTGCTTCCGGCAAATCCGCGAAAATTGCTCGCATTTGCTCATCGCTCTTCAGGTACCGCTCGGCATTTTGGGTCAGCAATTTGCCGGCAGCATCGAGATGGGTGTGCTCGCGAATGCAGGTAAAAACATCCAGCACTTCGCGTCCGTACGGTTTCGCGTATTTCACACCATTTGTTGCCAGAAGCGGTAATCGGTATCTCTCGGCTAAATCAATTAATTGACGATTCACTCGTTCCTCACCGCGGACGAAATGCCGTTGAAGTTCGATGAAAACATTCTCGCGCCTAAACGTATTGATTAACATCTCGATTCGTTTTTGAGCGGGTTGACTTGCCCATTCCGGATCGCGTGGCGTTTCAAGTCGTTCAGTCGTTCGCCTGGCCGCAGCGCGGCTCTCTCCTTTGAAACGGCGGTACGCGTGAACCGTGATCAGGGAGACGTTGAAAAAACAGATCAGCCCTTTAGCGAATTCGGGCAGATCCTTCCATTGCACTACGCAATTGCCTTTTTCACTGCGTAAATGCGCCTGGGTTAACAGTTCGCATAAATTGCGGTAACCGGTGCGATTCTCAACCAGCACCGGCAAAACAGTACCGTCATCCATGGACAATTCGCAGCCAACGATTGGTCGCACGTTGTGTTCGCGCGCAGCGACAGAAAATCGTTGTGCTCCATAAACTCCATTACGATCCAGCAATGCCAACGATGGCATTTCCAGTTCGGCGGCTGTTTCAGCCAATTGCTCCGGAAACGAACCGCCACGCAAAAAACTGAACGCGCTGCAGGCGTGAAGTTCAACGTAACTCACTGCTCGAGGTTCCACTCAGTCATAAATCCCATCCATGCTCCAACCGTCGTCTGATTGATGACACCGAAACAATTCTCCAGACTCCAATTGCAGATCCCACTCGGCACGCGCCCATGATTTTTCGTCCCACCAATTTCCAGAAATCAAATATGGGCCGCGCAGATTGCGGACTTTGCCGCGAACGTCTCCACCGCGAATGTAAATGGGACCCTTTTCATTCCCCAGGATGGATGCAGATAACGTTGGCCGAAATCGACGCAGCGCCGTTGGAGTGTGCGCTGTCCTCAGCCGATTGGAGTCGGCGCCGGACTCACTGTTTTGTCCGCCGGGAACAGCCGACTGTACCGCCCAGGTGAACGGTTCCATGTGAAATGCATCCGGCCGATGAGTTTCTTCCGAGATCGGGGTTCCCACGCGATCAGCCCCCACAAGCCCGGTCAAACGGGCCAGTGTTTCCGAGAGTTGATGCGGATTGCGTAATGTAGTTTCAAATAATCCGAATTGTTCTTTCGAAGGCCTGATCGGCTGCGCCGTCAGCGCGACTCTAATGATGGGATATTCGGATTTAAAGTTTTCCAGATGCGTGTGCAGCATCCGAAACAGAAGATCGACATCGTTAGTCGGCTGCGGAATTTTGAAAATGCGCTCGTAAGTTTGTTTGTTTGTGAAGGTGATCCGCAGTGTGAGTTCTTTCGTAACGAGATAAATCCCGCTCAACTGAATGGCGAATTGCTCCAAAAACCTTCGAACCATGAACAGGAGTGGCTCGGCTGTTTCAATTTCATTTTCGAATTCGAAGTTTTCTTCAAACAACTCCGGAGGCCGGATTAATTGAAGCATTCGATTGGATTGCCCATGAGCCCGTTCCCACATTCGGATTGCTGTCGGGCCAAGTCGCG
Organism: Candidatus Udaeobacter sp.; assembly: GCA_035652195.1. Taxonomy (GTDB): domain Bacteria; phylum Verrucomicrobiota; class Verrucomicrobiia; order Chthoniobacterales; family UBA10450; genus Udaeobacter. Next base: position 35,446 of record DASREH010000172.1, read on the forward strand.
CCCCAAGCTCCTCCCGATCCAGGGCCGCAAACTGCCCAAGCGTATGAATTCCCCACTTATGCAGGATAGTCAGGATCTCGGGAACTGATTGATGGGCATTGTGGAATTTGGCTTTTTGTTTTGGGATTGAACAGCCCTCCATGCGGTCAAATTAAAGGAGAGGGAAAATATGTTCAAGTGAACATTTCCCGCCGCTTCGCCCCTGGAATCCGGACCTTCGAGAAGCGAGTGAACTTCAAATGATTTCGACCGGGCACTTCGGTAACGCTTGCATGAAAGCGCGACCATACGGCTTGGTCACAATTCGATTGTCCAGAATGACCACAATGCCGTGGTCACTCCTTGTTCGAATCAGGCGGCCGACCCCCTGGCGCAATTTCAGAATTGCTTCCGGCAATGAATATTCAGTGAATGGATCACCGCCCCGCTCCTCGATCAGCTCGAGCTTTGCTTCGATCAGTGGATGATCAGGGACCGCAAAGGGCAGACGCGTTATGATCACATTGGAAAGAGCGTCGCCCGGTACGTCAACGCCCATCCAAAAACTATCCGTGCCAAAGAGAACGCTGCGAGCCGTCGTTTTGAATTGATCAAGAAGCTTTCCTCGCGGCGCGCCGCCGCCCTGCACCAGCAGAGTGTACTTGTTTTGCGAAAAAAATGGCGCCATCCGCTCTGCGAGCTGTTGCATCCCGCGGTAATTCGTAAAAAGCACGAACGCGCGGCCCTCTGTCTTTTCTACAAAGTGCCCAACCCAATGTTGGAGCGCTTCCTCGTACTGCGCGTCGCGCGGATCGGGCATTTTTTTTACGATGAACATCTTCATCTGTTTTTGAAAATCGAAGGGCGCGCCAAGGAGTAACGGCTGGGCGTTTTCACCGCCGATGCGTTGCCGGAAATAGGCGAGATCCTTCCGACCAACCGAGAGCGTCGCGCTAGTCATCACACAGGAACAGTTGTCGCGAAAAATCATCCGCCGCAGGACGGGAGCGATATCGGTCGGCGCGGCGTTCAGCGTGATAAATTGTGCCATTTTTCCAGCGCGTTCGACCCAGTACACATGTTCCGACGCGCTTTGCTCCAGGAACGCTGCGATTCCTGTCCTCGCTTCACGAATTCGCCTGCCGTATTCGTGCAACTCCGCCTTTAGAAACTCATCGTCATTCTGTTTTACACCCTCGGCGATTCTGGCGTGCAACGTTGCGAGGCGACCAGTAATGGTGTCACGCACGAGCTCTGCCTGGCGTACACGAAATTCGCGTCCTTTTTTGAAATCGCATTTGGACTCGATCGCAGAGAAAAACTTTTCCGCGTCATCGACTAGCTCAGCCGCAAGGCGCACACCCTCGGCGTCGCGCATAACTGTGAACAGACCCTTCCGGGTTCGGGCATTATACAGCCGTTGAATCGTGGCTTTTAGCCCGTACTGAGAGATCCCTATGCCGATCTGGCGGGAAGCGACCCGCTCGATCGTATGTGCTTCATCCAAAATCAGAAAATCATTGGGAAAAATGAACCCGCTTTCGCGCTCTTCCTGTATCTCGGGACTTATCAAAAGAATAAACAGCAGCGTGTGATTGATCACCAGGACGTCCGCTGCCAGCAGACGTTTGCGTGCTTGCTGATAAAAACAGCGCTGGTCCTGGCCACATGTTTTCTGCGTACAAATGTGCGCTTCGCTGCAGACCTGCATCCACACCTTGGGATCCGGCTCGATCGACAGATCACTCAAAGAACCATCACGAGTTGTGCGCGACCATTCTGCTAGTCTGACCAGCTCATTTTGCTCCGGCCCGGTGAAAAGCTCATTAGCTTGCTGAATGGCACGATCCAATCGCCGAGGACAAAGGTAGTTTTGACGCCCTTTCATCAGCGCAGCTTTAAACTCGACAGGAAGAATCTTCTTCAAGATGGGGATGTCCTTGTGAAGGAGTTGCTCTTGAAGATTGATTGTATGAGTCGAAATGATGGCCTTTTTGTGCTGCTCGGTTGCCTGTAAGATTGCCGGCGTGAGGTAGGCCAGCGATTTGCCTACACCGGTCCCGGCTTCGACCACTAAATGGCGTTCTTCTTCCAAAGCGCTTGCGACAGCGGCAGCCATTTCCTGCTGTTGCGGACGAAATTCGAAATTCCTGGCCTTCGACAACGCTCCCTGCGGAGAAAAAAACGAACGGACACGTTCGACGAAATCACTGCCCATGTTCTCTTTTAGCGCAATCATGACCGGCGACGGCAAATTACGAATGAAGCCGTTTCTTACGGATTCGTCACTTGCCTTTTTGGTTTTGTTTCAGGTGGTGATTTGGCACGCGGCATTGATTTGAGTACGCTATTTGCGACGAGACTACTCAATGAAACTGCTCGACCGATATGTGATTCGCAATTTTGTGCAGGTCTATCTTTACTGCATTGCGGGGTTTATCTCTATCTGGCTCATCTTCGACGTGAGCGACAATATTTCGACGTTCATCGATGAGCACGTGAGTCTGCTGCTGGCGGTTCGCTATTATGCCACTCAGATTCCACAGGTCCTTATCATTCTGCTGCCGGTTTCGCTGCTTCTGTCGCTCCTGTTTGCGCTGGGTCGAATGTCCCGGGCCAACGAAATCGTCTCCATGCTGACCGCGGGCATCAGTTTACCGCGCGTTCTGATGCCATTGATCGGCGTGGGGCTGCTCACAGTGGCAGCCAGCATGGCGCTCAACTATTCACTGGCGCCTCATGCCGAATTGGCACGCAAAAATTTTCTGTCGGAAGCGCAGGCTCGGCCCAGTCGCTACGTGCAGGGACAAATCTTTCGCAATCGCACCGACCTGCGGACCTGGTTCATCCAAAACTTTCTACCCCGCGGCAACACATTCAATAATGTTCAGGTGCTTCAACAGGATGCGAACGACAATATCGTTACGAATTATATCGCAAGTCGCGCCACTTACCGCCCGGAAACCAAGACCTGGGATTTGGAAAACGTGAAAGTGGTTCACTATGACCCGTCAGGGAATATCGTGGATGAGCAGATTCACCCTTCCCTGCAGATCCAGCATTGGAGTGAGACGCCGTTCCGGCTCGGCAGCGCAAACGAACGGGCGGAATTTCTGAGTCTGCCAGAGCTGCGAGAGTATTTGCACTTCAATTCGGATTTTCCCCCTACATTGCTCGCCCCGTTTCGGACGCACCTGCAATACCGGTTCGCTTTGCCGTGGACCTGTTTGGTGGTTGTTTGTATTGCTGCGCCGCTCGGAATCGGCTACTCGCGCCGCGGCGTTTTATCGAGTGTTGCCGCAGCAGTTTTTCTGGTCTTTTCGATGAATTTTTTGGTGCATCTGTTTCTCGCGCTCGGCGAAGGGGACCGCGTTTCGCCCTGGGTGGCGGCGTGGACGCCAAACCTGCTTTTCGCCGGAATTGGCCTGTATCTACTTTATTTGCGATCGTCCAACCGCGAACCGCCGAGCCTTCACCTTTTCGCCGGGCGTCGTATGGTATCACGATGAATCCGCTTCCAAGTGAATGGGCGATCACGCAACGGTCGGACGCCTGCGCCGTGACCCATCGGCCGTTCGTTCCTGGAGAATATTTCTACACACTTCTTTATCACGGCGCAGATGGCTATCGGCGCGAAGACCTGAGCGAAGAAGCGTGGCAAAGTCGAAATGAAAACATCAGGCCATTCTCGTTTTGGAGATCGCGTTACGAACCATCACCGCGAAAGCCGGCCGAGCCTCTGGAAAGGGAAAATGCGGAACAACTTTTTCGCCGATTGATTGCATCAAACCATCCGCCTGCAAACGCGTGTTACGTTTTGGCGGCGATGCTCGAACGCAAACGCGTGCTCAAACAAGTCAAGACTGAACAGAACCAAAACGGTCGCGTCTTAATCTACGAACAACCTGTGACCGGCGACGTTTTTGTTGTGCCGGATCCACATTTACGGTTAGACGAATTGGAAGTAGTGCAAAATGAAGTTGCTGAACTGTTGCGTGCAGCGACACAGAACGAGAAAACGAACACGTAACCCACCTGAATGACTACAGAAACACCGGCGGTAAATTACAAGGTTGGCAACGAACGGCTGATCCGCGTTACCGAGAAAGCTGCAAACCAATTAGCAACCTTATTGCAACAAAAAGGCAACTCAGACGGTGCGCTGCGCCTGAAGGTGGTCGGCGGTGGATGCTCGGGCCTGCAATACGTCATGGATTTGGTGGATGGCCCGAACGAGAAGGACATCCTTGTGCCGACCGCAAATGTTAAGCTCGTTGTCGACCCCAAGAGCGCGTTATTTGTCAGCGGGTCAGTGCTCGATTACAGCGAAGACCTCCAAAAAGGCGGGTTCAAAGTGACCAATCCGAACGCCGTCGCGCATTGCTCGTGCGGCGAAAGCTTCGCTGTCTAGACACGTAGAGCGCAGGATCAACCTCTCGATATATCCTTGCCGGTAACGATTCGGCATGAAAACCATCACGGATTTCGCTGCTGCTATTAATTCCCGCGATGTTGAGCAAAAAATCGGATCGTAGAAGGGATAACTATACCTTCATGACTTCCGTCTCTTTGTTCTTCAGGTGATCATCGATCGATTTGACGAAGCGATCCGTGAGCTTCTGCACTTCGTCTTCGACGTCGCGAAAACCATCCTCGGTCAATTCGCCCGCAGCTTTTAGCTTTTTCGCTTCGTCGAGAGCGGAGCGCCGGTTCGCGCGCACTCGTACCCGGGCTTCCTCAGCCATTTTGTGCAGGGATCGCACCAGCTCCTTGCGCCGTTCTTCTGATAATTCCGGAATTGGAAGACGAATGATTTTTCCTTCAACGGCGGGCGTAATTCCGATCTTCGATTCCTTGAGCGCTCTCTCGATGTCCTGCACGGTGCCGGCGTCAAAAGGTTGAACAACGAGTAATCGCGGCTCCGGCGTGGTGATCAATGCAAGCTGCTTTAATTTCATTGCCGATCCGTAAGCGTGCACATCGACGTTTTCGACCAGGGCGGGCGACGCTTTGCCGGTGCGCACCGCCGCAAATTCGTGCACCATGTAATCGACGCTTTTTTCCATCGACACCTCGGCCTCCAGAAGAATGTCATCTCTGCTCATGTCGCTGAAGTCTTACTTGGTTGGAAGCTCATCGCAAACCAGCGTTCCGACTTTTTGCCCCAGCACCGCATCGCGAATGTTGGTGGGATTATTCATGTCGAACACGATTATCGGGATCTTGTTGTCCATGCACAGGCTGAATGCGGTTGAGTCCATGACTTGCAAACGTTTCGCAAGCGCTTCTGAAAAAGTGAGCCGATCGTACCGCCGTGCGTCTGGGTGTTTATTCGGGTCGGAGTCATAAACTCCGTCGACCTTGGTAGCTTTGAGGATCACGTCGGCTCGAATCTCGCTTGCGCGTAACGCTGCGGTCGTGTCGGTAGAAAAGTACGGGTTCCCGGTGCCGGCGGCAAAAATAACAATGCGACCGAGCTCGAGGTGCCGAATGGCGCGCCCCAGAATGAAGGGTTCTGCCACATTTCGCATGTCGATGGCTGATTGAACCCGAGTTTCGATACCCATTTGATCCAGGGTGCTGCGTAAGGCCAGGGCGTTGATCACCGTAGCGAGCATGCCCATGTAATCTGCAGTCGTCCGGTCCATGCCGCGATGCGATGCAGATAAACCTCGCCAGATGTTTCCGCCCCCGATGACGATTGACACCTGCACCCCAAGATCGCGGACCTGTTTGATTCGTTCGGCAATTTCGCGCACGACCGTGGGCGAAATGTTGTCGCGCGCACCGCGTTCCTGCATGGCTTCTCCGCTTAGCTTGAGAACGATGCGTTTGTAGACTGGTCCCTCGATTTGCATCTGTTCCTTCAATGATCAACAGAAGATAGCGGCGTTGGAAAGCATAAACGCTGGTCGGCTCAAGCCACGCAGATGACCAGCCACGCAGGAGCTGAATGTCGAGCCGCACGTAAAAACTTCTTATTAAACAGCCTACTGGTTCGTCGACCCTATGGCTGCGGCTTACGATGAGAAAATATGATGGCGACCGCGCAGAAATTCTGCAGCGCTCATCCGCTTCTTCCCCTCGAGCTGCACTTCCCGGAGCGCTAATGCGCCGTCACCAGCTGCGACCACGAGATCTTTTTCGCTCTCCAAAATTTCTCCAGGCCGTCCGCGACGACCAACGATGGTTGCCGAAAAAATCTTCAAATGCCGGACGCCGTTCGTTGCAAGGGTCATGAATGCGCCAGGCCATGGATCGAATGCGCGGATCTTTCTTTCAATTGCTTCGGCTGAATCCGACCAATCAATCTTTCCATCATCCCGCCTCAGCTTCGGGGCGTAAGTTGCAAGCGCGTCATCCTGCGAAATTCGTGGGGCTTCTCCTTTTGCAAGCAAGCGCAACGCGTCGAGTAACGCTTCCGGAGCAATCATTCCCAATCGATCGTGTAACGTCCCGCCTGTATCCGTTGGTAAAATATCGATGTGGCGCTTCAACAAGATGTCGCCTGTATCGAGTCCTTCACCCATGTACATCACGGTGATGCCAGTTTCACGATCGCCTGCCGCAATCGACGCCTGGATCGGGGCCGCCCCGCGCCAGTGCGGGAGCAGTGAAGCATGCAGGTTCAAGCATGCGATTGTTGGGATGTCGAGAACGGCACACGGCAGAATCTGGCCATAAGCCATCACGACAATCACCTCCGGCTTTAAGGCCCGGATTTCTTCAACCGCTTGAGCATCCTTGATCCGAGCCGGCTGCAAAACCGGTATCTTCGTTCCAGAGAGTGCTTTCTTAATAGGGGGCGCCTCGATCGATTGAGATCGACCGACTGGTTTGTCAGGTTGCGTTACCACGCCGACGACTTCGTGCCCTGACTTCAACAAGGCTTGCAGCGTCGGCACGCCGATCTCGCCAGTGCCGATGAAAACAATACGCATGCCGATTACGGCGCGAGGCGATGTACTCCTCTGGAACGTCGACGCCGATTGGCCATTGCCTCGGCCATCAATTTTTCGCCGGCCGTGATTTCGCGGCGACCTACCGAAGATCCGCAGCCGGTGCAGAGATAATCGAAAATCTCTTTGTCAGGCAGAACTAACAGCAATCGCTCGCGCACCGGCATCGCCGCCTTGCACTTTTCACAATAGAGGCTGGATGCTGTAAAATTTTCAAACTGCTGCTGGCTCATACACCCCGTTCACGCTCTTGAGGATCTCGAGCAGAACTTTGGCGGGCGGCTGGGTCGCGTCAACCACGGTCACCAGGTCTTTCGGGTAAAAAGAAAGCACTGGCTTTGATTCTTTTTCGTAAATGTCGAGGCGTCTCTGGATTACTTGTTCGTTTGCGTCGTCCAGGCGGTTGTCTTTCAACGCGCGTTTTTTAAGCCGGTAATAAAGCGTCTCGCGACTTGGACACGCGAGATGGAACACCCGCTTTACATCAATCATTTCGCCCATGATCTTGGCCTGACCGACATTTCGAGGGATACCGTCCAACACGAGCGTATCAATGTCCGGTTTAAACTTGTGCGCTTCCACGGCAGCATCGATCGCTTCACGCCACAGCTCCACGGTGATATCGTCAGGAACTAACTGACCTTTGCTCGAATATTCGAGGAACGCCTTGCCAACTTTGGTGCGCGTATCGATCGAGCGAAATACATCGCCACACGCGCAATGATAATAGCGCGGGATCGTCCCGAGTGTCTTGCCTTGCGTCCCTTTGCCGCTGCCGGGCGCGCCGAAAAGGATAAAAGTGTTGTATCTCATGAGGGCAGTAGGCTTATACCGCAACCCGCTGTGCTGCGGAAAGGAGAATCGACCGACGACCTAACTGTCGGTTAGCAACGGATCGACGTTGACCCGTCGTCCCGCTCGGTCGAACCGCACATTTCCGTCAACCAGCGCAAAGATTGTGTAATCCCTGCCGAGGCCAACGTTTTTTCCCGGAAGAAATTTTGTTCCGCGTTGACGCACGATGATATTACCGGCCACAACCATTTCGCTGCCGAATTTTTTCACACCCAGGCGTTTGCTGACGCTGTCCCTGCCATTCTTGACGCTGCCTTGTCCTTTTTTGTGAGCCATATTTCAAATTCGCCGCTGGATTTCGGCGCTGGGGATTATTCTTCGCTCTTTTTGGTTTCCGCTTTTTTCCCTCCGGAACTGATGCTCTTGATCTTTACGCGCGTCAATTTACGGCGATGACCAACCGTGCGGTGATAACCTTTCCGCCGCTTGTATTTGAACGCGATGACTTTCTTGTCCTTCCGCTGTTCCAAGACTTCAGCAGTTACTTTTGCCCCCGACACAAGCGGACTTCCCTGCGTGACGTCTTTTCCATCTGCCAACATCAACACTTCGCCGAACGTCGCGGTCTTGCCCTCCTCGACATCCAGAAGGTCGACATCGATGGTGTCGCCCTCCGCGACGCGGAATTGCCTGCCCCCAGTCTTGATAATTGCGTAAGCCATGAGTCCGAAAAAAGCCGGCCAACGTTCCACAGATGGCTCGGTTTGACAAGCGGAAAGCTTAATGTGCGCAGAGGACGCCAACTACGCTGCCGCTTGCTCGCTCGAGCCAGTAAGATCTCGATACAGAGCTTCGTAGCGTCGCGCCGATGCGTCCCATGAAAAATTCCGAGTCATGGCCCGTTTCATCAACTTGACCCACAGATTTCGATCGCGAAACGTTTGGCGCGCGCGCTTCATCGCGTCCCAGAAAGCCTCGCTTGAGTATTCATAACAAAGGAAGCCATAACCGGTGTCTGAATTGGCATCGTAATCCTCGATAATCTCGTGAATCCCACCAGTGGCTCGGGCGACGGGAAGAGCGCCATACTTCAGATTGTACATGGCGCTCAACCCGGCAGGCTCAAACCGTGACGGAATCAGACTGATGTCCATCCCGGCCTCGACCAGATGCGCGAGCTTCACGTCGTAATCTTTCTTGTAAGCGAATTTCGTTGGGAATTTTCTCGCAGCGACTGCCAGGGACGTTTCGTAAGCGGGGTCCCCTTCACCGAGAGTAATCAAACGCACATCGTCCCACAGGAGTCGATCAAGCAGCGGCACCAGGATTTCAAAACCTTTTTCCTGAACGACGCGAGTCACCATGCCAAAGACAGGCCCGACTGGGCCGGACGCGAGTTTCAGTTCCTTTAGCAACGCATCGCGGCAAACCTGTTTTCCGCGCAAGTTTTTTTCATCGAAGCGCGCCGGCAACAAACGGTCGGATGCGGGATTCCAAATGTTGTAATCGGCGCCATCTAAAATCGCGCTTAAGCGATATGCATTTTCCCTCAACACACCATCAAGACCGTGTCCGCCCGACGGTGTCAGAATTTCGCGCCGATAATTTTCGCTCACAGTTGTAATCCTGTCCGCATACAGAATTCCGCCTTTGAGAAAGTTCAGTCGTCCAAAGAATTCGACTCCATGAAGCGTGAAAAACCGCTCCGGCAGGTTGGTAAGTCTGAAATCAAGCCCCCAAAAACTTCCCTGGTCCGCGACATGATGAATGGTCAACACGGTTCTGAAAGGAAGTCCTTGCGCATGAACGAAGACCGGCACGAGGGCAGCTGGCCAATCGTGCACATGCAAGATTTGCAATTGTGGTGTGAGGCGGCGAGACAACTCTAACGCCGCCTTGCAAAAGAAGATAAATCGGGACGCGTTGTCTTCGTACGGTTTGCCGCGCTCGCCGTAAATTCCGTCACGATCGAAAAATTCGTCACAGCGTATGAGGTAGACTTGAACCCCGCTGGCAGTGCGCCCCTCCAGATAGCTTGCCGGATAGACCTTATAGCCAACCTGCACATCGACACTGATTCCCGTCTTCTTTTTCCTGAATGTGCGGTTCTCTCGAATTTCGCGGTAAAACGGAAGGGCCACACAAACGTCGTGACCCCGGGCACGCAGCGCAGCCGGCAGCGCGTCCATGACATCGACTAATGCTCCTGTTCGCTGCAGCGGCGGCCCTTCGGGGCTGATCATCAGAATTCTCATTCGATATGTTTTGCGTCTGCCACGTATTCTCGTTTTACCCACTCGAGCGCTTCCTCGCGGGTATGTAAACTTCCCTCGAGTTGACGTGTCTCCACTGCTTCGAGAATCTCGCCGAACTTTGGCCCGGGTTTGAGCCCAAAAGCGATTAAATCGTCGCCGCGTACCAGTGGCGGCGGAATGATCGGCTCGTTAGCAAACTCTTCCTGTTTGCGCAGAAGAAACTCGTAATTATCGAGCATGGCATGGCTGCCCTGGCAATCGACTCGATGCAGCTCCAATTCGTCTTCAAACGTTGGCCGCGCCATGAAGCGTTTCAATTTCGCAACACGCATTTTGGGCGTGTCCTTAAAAACCATGTGCTGTCGCACCATTTCGACAGTGGCTTCGATCTCAGCTCCGGAAAATCGCAAACGCCGCATGATTTCTTCAGTCATCTCAGCGCCCAGCCGATCATGGCCGCTGAAACGAATTCGACCGGTTTCATCAACAGTTGCCGTACGCGGCTTGGCCACGTCGTGAAACAAAATCGCGAAAACGAGCGGCAAAGAGATCTTGTCCGGCAAAAAATCCAGCATCAACCGAGTATGAGTGAAAACGTCCCCTTCGGGATGGAATTGCTCCGGTTGTTTGCACCCTTTCATTGCGTCGATCTCAGGCAGAATCACTCGCATGAGTCCGCTTTGATCGAGCAAGTCCCAGCCGCGCCCGCGATGGGGTGACAGAAAAATCCGAACCAGTTCATCGCGGATTCGTTCCGCACTGATGTCCCTAATCGAAGGAGCATTCGCCACCACGGCGTTCCATGTTTTCGGATCGATTTGATAATCGAGCACCGTTGCGAACCGCACGGCGCGCAGCATTCGCAACCGATCTTCCGCGAAACGCTGTGCCGGATCACCGATTGCGCGCACCAGTTTCGCTGCGATGTCGGCCCGCCCGCCAACGAAGTCAATTACCTCTTCGGTAGCCGGGTGGTAAAACATTCCGTTGATGGTAAAATCCCTCCGCTGCGCATCCTCTTTGGGAGATGCAAAATGGACGGCCGTTGGGTGTCGCCCGTCGATGTACGCCGCGTCCGACCGGAATGTTGCTACCTCAAACTGGAAATCGTTTTCCAGGACGATGATCACACCAAAATGCGCGCCGACGGCAAAGGTGCGTGGAAAAAGCTTTTGTACGTCTTCAGGGCGCGCATCGGTGGCAATGTCGTAATCCTTTGGCACCAAACCGCGAACCATGTCACGAACGCAGCCGCCCGCGAAGTACGCGATGTGACCTTTTCCGCGCAAGTGCATAACAATTTCGCGTGCGGTCTTTTCCATGGTCGACGGGTCCACGAGACACTGTAGCCGCTTGGCGGCGCGAAGCGCAACGCGCACTAAAGAAACGTTCTGGTACGCCCGATGAGGCGAACAGATTGCCGGCCGGTTCGATTAGAGGCAATCGATCGGCACCCAATGCAGCGAGGGCACTATCCGGCAACTTCAGTACTCTTGGGGCTCCAAAACGAATGAACAATAAAGAGTACCACGGCAATTGAGATACATGAGTCAGCCACGTTGAAGGCTGGCCATGGATGCGCGTAAGGAACGTGCAAATCGACGAGAAAAAAATCGATCACGTGTCCGTAAAGCAGCCGATCGGTGAGATTTCCCAGGATCCCAGCCAGGAGAAGGGCCAGCGAAAGGTCTCGTGAAAAATCACGAGTTTTCGCCAGTAGCAGCAGGCCTAAAACAATCACAAGCGCCGCGAAAGAAATGATGATGAAGAAGCCGTTGTTGCCTCTGAATGAACCAAACGCCGCGCCGGTATTTGTTACGTTCACCAGACTGAGAAAATCGGCTACCAGCACCCGCGGCTCCTCCGGACTAATGAACCGCAAAACCATTTGTTTGGTAAACTGATCGAGTGCGTAGAGCGGAAGGGAAAGAAATAGAATGAATTTCATGTTCGTTAAATGACGAAACCCGGATGACTGATAACGATTTAATCACGAAGCCCCCATGCCGCCAGCATCGGGCATTTGAGTATGCTGGCTTCCTTCGTCATTCGACATTCGTGCTTCGTCATTCCTTTGGGAGGATCAGCCGGCGCTTTTTTTAATCGCTCTCACCACGCTTTCACACCGCTCACACAGGTCCGGATATTCCTTGCTCGTGCCAACCGCCGGCCGGTGACGCCAGCAACGACCGCATTTTTCATATGCTGTTTTCCTGACTGTCGCACTCGCTTCGCCGGCCTGATTGATCGTCAAGTCGCTGAGAATGAAAAATTCCTCCAGTTCCTCCCTGCTGAGATTCGCTGTGACCTTTGAGTTTGAATTCAAAACCACGGCTGCCTCGAGAGCGTTTCCGATCAGTTTTTGCTGTCGAGCTTGCTCGATCGCCTGTCCAATGACTCCGCGTAACTTCAACAACTCCGCGAGCTGATCACTTGCTTCGTGGCCTCCATGTTTGAATGGAGGAAATTCTTCTAGATGCACCGAACCGCCCAGGCCTGAATACCGCCATGATTCTTCAGCGGTAAACACCAGGATCGGGGCGAGCAATCGGCACAACGCGCCAAAAATTTCATGCATCACCGTTTGCGTTGCGCGGCGTCGAGGTGAGTCGGAGGCATCGCAATACATGCGATCCTTGGTGATGTCGATATAAAGGCTGCTTAAATCCACAGCGCAAAAATGGTTCAACGCGTGATAAACCTTGTGAAATTCGAATGCCTGGTATGCCGATCGGCAATCAGCAATGACTTGGTTCAATCGCTCTAAAATCCAGCGATCGACCAGCGTTGTAGCCGCTGGAATCGCCTTCGGCCCGCCGCGGTCAGCGCCTGTGGCTACAGGATAATCATAAAGATTTCCGAGCAAAATCCGCAGTGTGTTTCGAATCCGTCGATAGGTGTCACCAAGACGGGTAAAAATCTCCTCTGAAAAGGGAACGTCAGCGGTGTAATCGATGCTGCTCGCCCATAATCGCACCAGGTCTGCTCCGTGTTTCTCCACAAAATGGCCAACGTCCATCGGCTTCTCATACGAGGAAGACTTCGAGATTTTTTTCCCATCGAGATCGACGACGAAACCGTGGGTCAAACAAATCTTGTATGGCGCGCGATTATTCAGCGCGATGCTGGTCATCAAGGAAGATTGAAACCAGCCGCGGTGTTGATCGGTTGCTTCCAGATACATGTCGGCCGGATCGCGCAGTTCCGGGCGCACGGCACAAACGGCCTTGTGCGAGACGCCGCTATCAATCCAAACGTCGATGGTATCGTTGCGTTTGGTTGTCCCGACCGGGAGACCAAGCTCTCGAGCAAGATCGTCATCATTCATTTCGAACCAGATATTCGAGCCACGCTCAGCCACGAGATCGGCGAGTTTTCGGATAATCTTTGCATCGAGAATTGTCTGTCCATCTTTCGAGTAGAAAACGGGCAGAGGCACGCCCCAGCTTCGTTGCCGCGAAATTACCCAGTCGGGCCGAGATTCAACTGTACCGGCGATACGGTTCTCGCCCCATGTTGGAATCCACTTCACTTCATTGTGGATGGCATCAAGCGCTCTTCCCCGCAGCGCATCGATCCGAATAAAAAACTGCTCAACATTGCGGAAGATGATGGGCGTTTTTGAGCGCCAGCAATAAGGGTACGAATGGTGAAATTTCTGGACGCTGAGCAACATCCCGCGCTCTCGCAGCAAATCGATGATGTCGTCGTTGGCATCGAATACATATTTTCCGGTCAGATTTGGCAGATTTGCTTCCTCGGTGAACCGGCCGTGATCGTCCACCGGCGACAGAATCTCCAAATTGTTGGCCCTTCCTAACCAGTAATCGTCCTCGCCATGGCCAGGGGCGATGTGAACCAGGCCTGTGCCGGTATCCATCGTTACAAAATCGGCGGCGAGTACAACCGATTTCCGGTCAAGAAATGGATGCTGCGCCTGAAGGCCCACAAGCTTTTCGCCAGCGAAAAACATTGATTCTTCCGAAGCGGCGAAGTCAGTTTGCTGTATGAACTGCTCGCGAAGCTTGCGGGCGACGATCACTCGCTCCTCCCGATTACTTAAAATTTCGTATTCAGCCTTTGGATCGACAGCGATGGCGAGGTTCGCTGGCAATGTCCATGGGGTGGTTGTCCAAATCGCAATGCTGACCGGCTTGTCTTCGGGTAGCCCGATCCTCCTCACTTCATCATTTGGAAGCGGAAACCGCACATACACCGCGCTATCGTCGCGATCCTGATATTCTACTTCGGCTTCCGCAAGGGCAGTTTGCGCGCCTGTGCTCCAGAAGACCGGCTTCTTTGATTGATAAACGAGACCTTCCTCGACGAACACGGCAAAGGCGCGCAAAATTTCCGCTTCGTACTTAGGATCCATCGTGAGATACGGATGTTCCCAGTCGCCAAAGACCCCGAGCCGTTTGAATTGCTTGCGCTGAATATCGATGAACTTTCTGGCAAACGCTTCGGATCTTTTGCGAATCTCGAGCGGCGATATGCCTCGTGATTCCTTCACCACCTTGTATTCGATGGGGAGGCCGTGACAATCCCACCCCGGCACATACGGTGCGCGTTTGCCCAGCATGGTCTTCGTTTTAACCACGAAATCTTTAAGGATCTTGTTCAGCGCCGTTCCCATGTGCACGTCTCCATTGGCAAACGGCGGTCCATCATGCAGCACAAACAACTCCCTTCCCTGCCGCGACTTTTGGATCTGCTGATACAAGCGAGTCTCCTCCCATGCCTGCAGCATTTCCGGCTCGCGCACAGCGAGGTTCGCCTTCATCGGAAACTCGGTCCGAGGCAAATTAAGAGTGTTCTTATAGTTCTGACTCATGGCAGCGCGGGCGAGGCTACGTAACATCCGCTGTCACGCAAATCAACGAAGCGACCGCCCGCTTGCTTGTTCGCGATATCGAGACGTCTGGGAAAATTCGACGAGAAACCGGCCCAGAAACTTCTCGTGTCTCGCTCAATCAGATTCTTCTGGACGCAAAAGAAATGCAGGTTGTCGTGAAATGCATTTGAAACTATCAGGTATTTTGCCAAACAGTTTCGAAATTTTAGGGAGTTCTTAAAATCAAAAAAGGCCGACTCAAATGAATAAACAAAATCCGCTGGCAGTATGACACGTCTGCGTTGGAGTGCGTTTTTCCTCGTTCTCCCGTGTGTGGTTATCCAGATGATGCCCGGTGCGCTGGGCCAGCGACATATCAGCAAGAGAAGGTTGAATGTTCGAACGCCATCGCAGGCGGATGGCGGGACTTGGACAATTACGGGCAGCCTGAACACCGGACGTTATTTTCATACGGCGACCTTGCTGCTCGACGGAACCGTGCTGGTCGCAGGGGGATTTAGCACGGGCGGCGCTTCCGCGAGCGCGGAACTGTACGATCCGGAGAGCGGCACCTGGACGGCTACAGGCAGCCTCAACACCGCACGTTATCTGCACACGGCGACGCTGCTGCCCAACGGGATGGTGTTGATTGCAGGCGGGCGTGATAGCAGCATCCGTCCTTCAGCGAGTGCGGAGCTTTACGACCCGGCGAGTGGCGCCTGGACAGCCACCGGCAATCTCAATAGCGCTCGCACGAATTACACAGCGACCTTGTTGCCCAACGGGACGGTTCTGGTCGCAGGAGGATTTGATGACAACGGCAATATTTCCGCGACCGCGGAACTGTTCGATCCGGCGAGCGGGACTTGGACGGCTACAGGCAGCCTTAACACGGCGCGCCAAGATCACACGGCGACATTGCTACCCAACGGCATCGTGCTCGTTGCCGGAGGAATTGATAGCAACGGCAATATTTCCCCGAGTGCGGAACTGTACGACCCGGCGAGCGGGACCTGGACGGCTACAGGCAGTCTCAACACCGCACGCGATCAGCACACGGCAACCTTGCTACCGAATGGGATTGTACTGGTTGCAGGGGGACTCGATAGCAATTTTGATGCTTCCACGAGCGCGGAACTGTACGACCCGACGAGCGGAGCGTGGACGGCCACGGGCAGCCTTAATACTGCGCGTTATCTGCACACAGCGAACTTCCTGCCTAACGGAACTGTGCTGGTTGCAGCGGGATTTAGCACTGCCGGTGCTTCCGAAAGCGCGGAATTGTACGACTCGTCAAGCGGAATTTGGACGGCCACAGGCGACCTCAACACCGCGCGTTATGAGCACACGGCGACATTGCTGCCCAACGGAATGGTGCTCGTTGCCGCGGGATTTGATAGCAATGGCAATTTTTCTGCAAGCGCGGAACTGTACGGCCTTGAGACGCCAACGCCCACGCCGACTTCTACGCCGACAGTAACGCCGTCACCGACATCCACTCCAAGACCGACTCCGACACCGAGACCCCGACCAACGCCTGCGTCGCGCCCGACTCCGGCTCGCTAGGAGAACTGGTGAATGGTAACCGATGAGTTATCAATAGCCCCTTTGTAGTAAACTTTGGCTTCTCCGCCGTAGCTTTAGCGCGGCCAGGTCGTGTCAGACGGACTCCACCTTCGGGCCATGTCGCCCGACACAACATCATGAACGAGAAGAAATCACATGACGCATCGCGCATTTTTGTTCTGGCGGATACACACAATCGCTTGCCCGAAGCCGTCAAACAAATGGCCATCACCGCCGATGAAATCTGGCATCTCG